>JAISZH010000127.1 GCA_031269345.1 Desulfovibrio sp.
TCATCTGCGCCAAAAAGCCAATCCTGAAAACGAATTATAATACCGTATTTTTAAATATTTTATGTGTTATTATACAAAGTTATCTGAATAAAGACGCGATTATCAGGAAACTCCAGTCAGAGCTTCCTTTACGGTTTGAGACCCCGGCCTTCACGCCGGATAGCCCGACCCCGCCCTGAAGGGCTGGGTATCCGTATGGGCTGGAAGCCTGGGCGGGGTCTAAACCCCGCTCCGACGCAAGACGCATGGCAAGACGCATGGGCTGAAGGCCCATGCTGCCATCTGGTCAGACGCCCATCCGCTGTCCGAAAAAGGAAAAGAGCAGTTCCATCAGCTTGTCCGCTTCCAGGGGTTTGGCCAGATGCCCGTTCATTCCGGAGGCGAAGGCCTGCTCCACGTCTTCTTTGAAGGCATTGGCGGTCATGGCGATAATCGGCACCGACACGGCATCCGGGCGGTTCAGGGCGCGGATGGCTCTGGATGCGTCGTAGCCGTTCATGTTCGGCATCTGCACGTCCATGAAAATCATGTCGTAGAAACCGGGCTCGGAGGCCATGAATTTGTTGACGGCCGCCACCCCGTCCGGGGCCTCGTCTATGACGACGCCCGTTTCGGACAACTGTTCCACGACGATGATGCGGTTTATCTCTACATCGTCGACAAGCAGCACGTGTTTGCCCGCGATCTGGGAGATGTCCCAGTCGATGTCCTTGGCGGCGTCCTTGCCTCCGCTGTCTTCCGTAAGCCACAGATCAAAGGAGAAAGTGCTGCCTTTGCCTTCCTCGCTTTGCACCCGGATGTCGCCGCCAAGCATGTGGACAATGCTCTGGCTTATGGACAACCCCAGCCCCGAGCCGCCGTACTGCCTGGTGATGTGCCCGCCGAGCTGCTCAAAGGGTTTGAACAGCATGGCCACCTGCGATTTGGAAATGCCTATGCCGTTGTCCCGCACGGAGAACAGAATTTTGTCGCGTCCGTCCTGCCGTTCCAAGTTACGCAGGGTAAAGATGATTTCCCCGCATTCCGGGGTGAATTTGACGGCGTTGCCCAGCAGGTTGATCAACACCTGGCGCAGACGCAGGGGGTCGGAGACGTAGTTTCCGGGGATCAGGCCCTGTTCCTCAATGGTAAAGGCGAGATTTTTTTCCTGGCAGCGCGGGCGGATGATGCTCTCCACGCTTGAAACAAGCTTCGGCAGGTTGAAGGATTCCTCGTTTATCTCTATTTTCCCGGCTTCGATTTTGGAGATGTCGAGGATGTCGTTCAGCAGGCCGAGCAGGTGGGCGGAGGAAGTCTCAATCTGGCGGATGTGCGCCAGGATCTCGTCTTTTTCCGTCTTGTCATCCAGCAGTTTGCGTTTGGTGATATTGGTCATGCCGATGATCGCGTTCATCGGCGTTCTGATTTCATGGCTCATGCGGGCCAGGAAAGCGGTTTTGGATTCGCTGGCCCTGTTGGCAAGCACCGCGGCCTTTTCCAGTTCGCCCTGAGTGCGGCGCAGTTCCGTTTCCACTTTCACGCGCCTTGAGACGTCGCGGCCGAAGCCGAGCAGACCGATCAGGGCCTTGCTGGAAGTGTCAAAGATCGGCGTGCGCACTATGTCCAGGGTTTCCGTGTGCCCGTCGTCATAGGTGAAGCGCTCCTCGGTGTAAACCGGGGTGGAACTGGCATAGGCGGCTTTGTTGTTTTCCCTGATGACCGCTACGACCTTCTCCGGCAGGAGATCCGCGAAGGCGCGTCCGATGATTTCCTCCGACGGCAGGCCCAGGATGCCGGCAAAACGCGGGTTGACCGCCAGAAGGCGGCCCTGCGTGTCCTGATACCATATAAGATCCGGTGAAGACAGGAAGA
This sequence comes from Desulfovibrio sp., assembly GCA_031269345.1. Taxonomy (GTDB): domain Bacteria; phylum Desulfobacterota; class Desulfovibrionia; order Desulfovibrionales; family Desulfovibrionaceae; genus Frigididesulfovibrio. Next base: position 1,852 of record JAISZH010000127.1, read on the forward strand.
TTGTGGAGAGCAGGATGCGCTGCTCCTCTATGCGTTTCTGCTCGTTGATGAAATCCGTGACATCGGCGGTGGTCACGACGATGCCGAGTTTTTCCCCGTTTTTGTTCGTAAGGTAAGAGGCCGTGCCGCGCAGATAGCGCTTTCTGCCTTCATGGTACAGGACTTCGGCTTCCACTCCGTGTTCCAGGGCGGTCAGGGGGTAGCTCGGAGTGCCGCGCGTGAAAACGCTGTAGTCGGTGTAAGGTTTGCCGATGGCCTTTTCCAGGTCCACGTCGCTCAGGGTCTGGGCCTGATCGTTCATGTACTTGATGTTGCCGTCAAGGTCGAGGATCGTCATCGGCACCTGGACGCTGGCCACGATGCTGTCGGCCATTTCGTCGAAGGAATCCGCGAGGGCGCCCATTTCGTCCTTGACCGGGGCGTTGAAGCGGAAGGTGCGCTCCCCGGAACGGAAACGCGAAATGCCCCGAATCATGTTCTTGATGCTTCCGGTAAAGAGCGAGGCGAGCCAGATGGCGATAAACACGACCAGCGCCGCCATGGCGGCCGTGGACAGAGAAAGGCTCCAGGCCGTGTCCGTGAGGTTTTTGCCTATGGCATTGTAGGTTTCTTCGACTATGGCGTCCAGCTCATTGTCCGTAGCGCTGATGCGGTCGCGCAGAATCTTCTGGGTTTCCGTGGCCGGCCGGTGGAAATCATTAAGGCCGGCGCCTATGGCCACAAAGCCGAAACCCACCTTGGAATTGCCGTAGTTGCCGGTGTAGTAGGGAATGGCCGCGGCCGTGTTCAGTTTCCACAGCCCGCTCCAGAGTATGAGAAAGGAACCCGACCCCCCCGTGTTCGCCAGATCGAACCAGCCCGTGCACTGGGGAGCGAAGTTCAGGTAACGGCAGTCAAGGCCGACCAGTCCTTTCTTGGTAAGTTCCTGCGCCGGCTTTTTCTTGTTGGATTGCGCGACGAAGGTGGACACGTCCTTGATGAATTCCGGGTAGGGCAGGCCGGAAGCCTGCCATTCGTCATAAATGCGGTCCTCAAGCCAGGGCACCTGAGGGTCGCCGCTTTCGGCGTCAAAGCCGGTGATGGAATGGTGCCTGGGGTGGACTATGCTGCGTCCCTTGTAATCCCATATAAATGCGTAGTTGCCCTCGTAGGCGTCGGAAATCTCGACGTAGCGCTCGCTGGTGGGAATGATGTGGTCGGTGAACTCCATGATGTGGTCGTGGTCCAGGGCGAGGGTCACATAACCGATGATCTTGCCCTGGCGTTCCACCGGCGTCGCCCAGCGCACCAACCCCTTGAAGCGGCGTCCGTAAGGGTTTTCCTGACCGGCGAAGGCCTGTTTTTCCGGCTCATAGAGTACGCCTCGCTTGGCGCAGTTTTCCGGCGTGTACATGCCGATCAGGTTGGTGCCGATGTATTCGCCGATCACGTCGGATACGTAAATTTCGCCGGGCTTGAGCTTTTTCAATTCGTCGAAATAGGTTTCCGCGCGCACAAAGGTGTTGCGCCGGTCTGAAACATTCGCGAGTCCCTGGTTCATCAGCTTGGAAGTAACGGCTTTGACGTGCTCTTTGCCCTGCAGGTCCACAAAGGTGGCCTCAAGGTACAGGGGCCGATCCTCATAGGAGAAGCCGTCCGGCGGGCGGTAATGGAAGCTGTGGTCGTTTTCCTCAATGCTTGAGGCCACTTTGGGTTTTTCTTTTTCTCCTCCGGCGATTACCCAGGATTTTCCGTCCTCGCTTAAGGCCCAGGTTCCCTGTTGCACCAGCCTGCCGGTCTGATTTTGCACAAAGGAGCGGTAGACGGATTCATCCGGCTCAAAAGAGGCGAGCAGGAGAATGTCCCTGTCGCGAGCATACAGGAAGTTCGCCACTTGCCGGGCCGTATCCGTGCTCATGCGTTCGATTTCGTCCGTGGCCCGGTTGTCCAGTGCCACTGTAGCGTCGCGCACGGCGATGTCGCCGGCTTCGGAAAGCGCGGCGAGCGCCTTGGCGGAAAGTTCCCCGGTGCGTTCTTTCAGCAGTTCGCCCAGTTCCCAGGCCTGCTTCCAGGCGACCAGGGCGAGCAGGATGAGCGGTATGACCTTGATGACTATGAAAAGGGCGATCAGCTTGGCTCGCATGCCCAAGCCGAAATAAGCGAATACCGCTTCCACCCCCCGGCGTAATTTGGAAAAGGACTGTTTCATAATCGCGACGCTGATGCGGACTGGACGCGATGTTTCCATCGGTTATAGCTTATTGACGCCGGGATATTATAATCCGTACTCCTTAGTGCCGAAGTCACCGGCAAAAGTTTAGCCTAAAATACGGGGTTTGTCACCATGCCGTCAAGACACATGCTCTGCAAGGATTTGCAGCGCAAATCCTTGCCGCGAGATGCTTACAGGCGGGCTTTGCCGGCCGTTGAGCAAGCATCTCAAGCGTAAATGCCATAAAGTATCACGCGGGCGCGCCGATAAGACATACGGAAAACAACAAACGGAGGTGGGGATGAAAAACACAGCCGATGCCGCGGGAGCGGTCGTCAAGGCGGGCATCGACCGGGATATAGTGACCGGAACCTTGAACAAACTCAACAAGGGCGGAGGCTTGAAAAAGTCCGGCAAATCCGTCCAGACGGACATGAGCGACACCTATCACCTGAGCCGGTCCGTACTGTCGGCCGTCTACGAGGGCAAGGGCACGCTGATAGACAGTTCGCGCTAGTGCAGCGTCATGCGACACTGGTATCGCGACCCCGCAAGGGGGCGCGCCGCCGCAGGTAACTTGCAATGTGGTACGCGCCGGCGTAAAAACCTGTCTGCCTTTGCCCGCTTTCGGAAAAACGGGCAAAGGCGGCAGGCCGCTTTTTTCAGGATGTCCCCGGTGCGGATTTCTGCATGGAAATCCCTATCCCGGAAACCGCGCTTTCCGGCTGAAAAGCCGCGGATCGGCAGCCACGGGAGAAACCATGACGCGCGGGCGCAACGTCCGCCTTTCCCCTTTTCTGGCCATGAGCATCTTGGAAAAGGCCCAGGAACTTGAGGGACAGGGGCGGCACATCATCCATCTCGAGATTGGGCAGCCTGATTTTGAAACCCCGCCCTGCATAAGGGACGCGGCACTGCGGGCTTTGCGCGACGGGAAGACGTCCTATACCCACAGCCTGGGCATTTTGCCCCTGCGCGAAGGCATAGCCGAATATTACCTGCGCGAGTATGGCGTTGAAGTCAGCCCGGAGCGGGTGCTGGTGACCAACGGCACCTCGGCGGCCATGCTCCTGCTTTTTTCCGCCCTCTGCGGGCGGGGGGACGAGGTGATCACGGCCGATCCGGCCTACGCCTGCTATGAGAATTTCATCCGCCACACGGGAGCGGAAAATATCCGCGTGCCGGCCGGGGAGGCGGAAAATTTCCAGCCAGACGCGGAAAAGGTGAAAAGCGTGGTAGGAGCGCGCACGCGGGCCATCCTGGTCAACTCGCCGTCCAATCCCGCGGGCACTCTTTTGGGCCGGGAGGAATTGCGAGGTCTGGCTTTTCTGGGGCCGACGCTGGTTTCGGACGAGATTTATCACGGACTGGTTTACGAGGGCGACGCCGTTTCCGCTTTGGAGATCAGCCCGGACTGCTGCGTGCTGGACGGTTGTTCCAAGCGCTACGCCATGACCGGCTGGCGCGTGGGCTGGCTCATCGCGCCGCCAAAGCTGATGCCCGCGCTGCAAACAATGCAGCAGAATTTTTTTATCTGCGCGAACAGCATATCCCAGTGGGCGGCTCTGGCCGCGCTGCGCGAGGCTGACGCGGAGGTCAAGGCCATGGCCTCGGCCTATGCGAAACGCCGCCTTATTCTCCTTGAAGGCTTGCGCAGTCTCGGCTTCAGCATAGGCTCGCGTCCGGCCGGGGCGTTTTATGTGCTGGCGGACGCGCGGCACATGCTGAGGGACAAACGCGGTCCCGCGGACAGCCTGACGCTTGCCATGGACATTCTGGAAAATGCCGGAGTGGGTCTTGCCCCCGGAATAGACTTCGGCCCCGGCGCCGAGGGACACCTGCGCTTCTGCTATGCCTGTTCCCCTGAAAACATTGAGGAAGCCGTGCGGCGTCTGGCTTTGTATATGGAAAGGAATCTCTGAAAAAAAAATTGTTCCCCCCGGTAATTTTACGTGTCCGGCACTTGACGGAATTTTGAAAACGGTATAAGAATTTTTACGGAAAGCATCGCATAGGACCCAGGACGCCGGCGCGTGTTGGAAAACCTTTTGCAGGGCTTGTGCTTTTCCGTGTGTCGGGACATTTCGTTCGGCAAGTGGGCGTTGTGTTCCGGATAAAGCCCCAAACAATTTTTTTGGAGGAGTTCTATGAAACGCTTCACACTTATTTCCCTGGTCTCCCTCATGCTGGTGGCCTTCGCGGCCGGGGCCATGGCGGCGCCTGTGGCCTGCCAGACGCCCAAAGTCCAGAGCTTCGACTTCCTCCTCGACTATTCCGGGTCGATGATGATGTTCCACAAGCACATGGCCGAGAACAAGTTCAAACTGGCCAAACAGGCCCTGCGTCGCATCAACGATCGCATTCCTGAACTGGGCTATACCGGCTCCATTCACACCTTTGCGACAAACAGAGAAGTCGTGAAACAGCAGACTTACAACCGCGCGGTTTTCCAGAGAGGTTTCGACTCTTTGCGCAACACCTACGAGGTGTTCGCCCGCCTGACCCCGATGGGTGACGGCATCGCGCACTGGACCAAGGCCCTGTATGCCGGTCTGGCCACCCCCACCGCCGTCATACTGGTGAGCGACGGTGAAAACAACCGCGGCATCGATCCTTATGCCGCCGCCCAGGCCGCTTATGCCGCCAACCCGGGGCTGGTCTTCCACATCGTCTCCCTGGCTGACAGCCCGGCCGGACAGGCCACTCTGGACGCCATTGCCAGCCTGCGCCCGAAAGAAAGCGTGAGCGTGCGCGCTGAAAACATCATTGACCATGACATCGTTGTGGACGGTTTCGTGACCGAAGTGTTCTGCATGAGCGGCCGCATCGTGCTGCGCAGCGTGCAGTTCGCCCTTGCTTCCGCTGAAATCACCCGCGAGTCCGCGGCCATTCTCAACGAACTGGCCGGCATCCTGCGCGGCAGCGCCGCCAGCGTCCAGGTCGACGGTCACACTTGCAGCCTCGGCTCGGACCAGTATAACCAACGCCTGTCCGAACGCCGCGCCGAATCCGTGAAGCGTTACCTGGCCGGCAAGGGTATTCCCGCCAACAGCATCGCCACCCGCGGCTTTGGCGAAACCATGCCCAAGTTCGACAACAGCACCGACGAAGGCCGCCGGATGAACCGCCGCGCCGAGATTGACTTCAGCCGTCGTTCCGACGTTGATTTCAACTATCGCCGCGCTGACGTAGACTTCAAATAACAAGACCTGATTATGGAAAGGCCCGGCCCTGCCGGGCCTTTCTTTTATGGCATCACACTTGAGATGCGTTAATGCCTGAAGTCAACCAGCATGGGATTTCCGCACGGAAATCCGCAGTCAGCCGCAAGGCTGATGCGTCGCCGCAAATGGCGGCGTTTTTTCTTGAGAACAATACGCAAAAATTTGAGGTGTAAAATGAAGCAGTTGTTGCGAGTAAGCCTTGCGGCGATTATTTTTGTCTGCCTGCTTGCGCCAGCCTTTGCGGCTCCGGACGCATCCAAACCCGCCCCGGCGGCAAAAAATGCGACCAAAGCCGTCCCTGCGGCCTCGGATGCATCCAAACCCGCCCCGGCGACAAAAAATGCGACCAAAGCCGCTCCTGCCAAGGCCGCATCGCCCAAAGCCAAGCCCACACCCGCGAAAGCCGCCCCCGCCGCCAAAGCCGCCCCCGCGAAAGCCGCCCCCGCCAAGGCCTCCGCAACGTCCGCTGCCGGCGCACAGGACGCGATCAAGCTGAAGTTGGATGAGTTCGCGCACAGTATCGTGGGCGCCTTCAACCGCACCATCATGCCTTCGGAAAAGAAAAAAGAAGTCAAGAAAAACAGCGACGGCACCTATATCGCCCGCTACATCGCCGTGGACCCGGCGAGCATTACCACTTCCTACAAGAAATCCGAGGGCAATCCGCCGGTGGTCTATATCGGCACCATACGTTACGTGGAAAAGGAATTTTATTGCATCGCCCCCACCAAGGCCGCCGCGGAGCGCGGGCCTTTTGCCCTGAAAAGCAGCGAGGGCACGATCGAACTGGTCAAGTATGTAAAAGGCCGCTGGACCTATTAGATGGTGTCGTCATATGGTTGATAATACTGTGAAATTATTTGAAAATTTCTGTCCCGCAACACTATAAAATATTCAAATATTTTCAGCGTGTTATAGACGTAGTGACGACACCATCCAGAGCAATTTCACTTTGAAATTGCTCTGGCGGCCGCGGGAGCGGACGCCCGCCGCGAAGGCGTAAGCGCAATTTATTTGCGCTGTTAAACGCCGGAGCGGGCGCAGGCTGGAGAGGGCCGGGTGC
>JAISZH010000047.1 GCA_031269345.1 Desulfovibrio sp.
CGTAAAGCCCGGCGCGGCGGCGAAGCCGCCGGAGCAAAGCAAAAACCACGTTTTTTGCTTTGCGATCTTATCACTTAAAACGAAGCGGATGCGTAGTTTTAAGTGATACATGGTACTAGGCAATTTCACCTTGAAATTGCTCTGGCGGCCGCGGGAGCGGACGCCCGCCGCGAAGGCGCAAGCGGCGTGAGCACGGCAAAAAACCGCGTTTTTGCCGTGCGATCTTATCGCCTAAAACGAAGCGAATGCGTAGTTTTAAGCAATAAGATCGCACCAGTGCAGTTCACGAATGAAACGAGTGAACCGCTCTGCAAGGATTTGCGGGCAGATCCTTGAAAACAACCTCAACCGGCAAAGGAACCCCTTATGGAAAAGCCTCAATTACCAGGGAAATATCAGCTGTTCATTGATGGGAAGTGGCAGGACGCATCGGACGGGGAAAGCTTTGAAACAATCTGCCCGGCCACGGGAGAACGCCTGGCCCTGTGCGCGCAAGCGTCAAAAGAGGATGTGGACGCCGCCGTGGCGGCCGCCTGGGCCGCCTTTGCGGATTGGAAAGAGACTTCTCCCGCAATGCGCTCCGGCTTGCTTTTAAAAATCGCGGATATCATTGAGGCCAACGCCACGCACCTCGCATTGGTGGAAAGTTTCGACAACGGCAAACCGATCCGCGAAACCATGACCATTGACATCCCCGCAAGCGCCGACCACTTCCGCTATTTCGCGGGCGTCATCCGCGGGGAAGAGGGTCGGGCGGTCATGCTGGACAAAAACACCCTCTCCATAATCCTGCGCGAGCCCATCGGAGTGGTGGGCCAGATAGTGCCCTGGAACTTCCCCCTGCTGATCGCCGCCTGGAAACTCGCCCCGGCTCTGGCCGCGGGCTGCTGCTCGGTGTTCAAGCCCTCAAGTTTCACCTCGCTTTCTGTTCTTGAACTGACCAAGCTGATCGGCGAAGTCCTGCCCAAAGGGGTGCTGAACGTGATAACCGGCAAAGGCTCCGGCTGCGGACGCTTTTTGCTTGAGCACAAGGCAATACGCAAGCTGGCCTTTACCGGCTCCACCGATGTCGGATACCAGGTCGCGGCGGCCGCAGCCGACAAACTCATTCCGGCCACTCTGGAGCTGGGCGGAAAATCCGCAAACATCTTTTTCCCGGATTGCGGCTGGGACATGGCCATGGACGGCCTGCAACTCGGCATCCTCTTCAACCAGGGGCAGGTGTGCAGCGCGGGCTCGCGCGTCTTTGTCCACGAAGCCATATACGATCGCTTTGTGCAGGACGCCTGCGCCGCCTTCAACAAGATCAAGGTGGGTATGCCCTGGGAGGGCGAAACGCAGATGGGCGCGCTGATTGGCGAAGACCACCTGCTGGGCGTCGTAAAACGCATAGAAGCCGGCAAGGCGGAAGGCGCGAAGGTGGCCTGCGGGGGTGTGCGGCTGACTGAGGGGGCTTTCGCCAGAGGCGCCTTCATGCGGCCCACGCTGCTCGTGGACGCGCATAACGGCATGAGAGTGGCCCGGGAAGAAATTTTCGGCCCGGTGGCGGTGGTGATCAAATTCTCCGGAGAAGAAGAGGTGATCCGCATGGTGAATGATTCTCCCTATGGTCTGGGCGGCGGGGTCTGGACCAGGGACATCGACCGGGCCGTCCGGGTGAGTCGTGCCGTAGAAACAGGGCGGATGTGGGTGAACTGCTACAATTTCGTCCCGGCCGGGGCGCCTTTCGGCGGATACAAGGAATCCGGGTTCGGGCGCGAAACGCACAAAATGATTCTTGAACACTATTCCCAGACCAAGAGCATCATGATCAATCTGGCCGGAAGGCCGTCCGGCTTCTATCCGGGCTAGAGCGGTTCACGAGTGAAACAAGTGAAGCAACCCGGTATTAAAACATCAAGGGGAAAACCATGTCGGAAGCTGACGCCAAAACAAATCACACGACGTACAACCTGCAATCATGGTCCAAGCAGCGGGGGATCAATCCGCTGGTCATTGAGCGGGCCGAGGGCATTTACCTGTGGGAGTCTTCCGGGCGAAGGCTTGCCGACATGTCGAGCCAGCTTGTCAACCTGAACCTCGGCCACGGCAACGAGGCCATAATCGAGGCCATAAAAAAACAGGCCGAGGTCTATTGTTTTATCGCGCCGTTCTATGCCAGTGAGGTTCGCGGCGAGCTTGCCAAACTGCTCGTCGGCCTGTTGCCCGCCACCTTCGGGAAAATATTTTTCACCAACGGCGGCGCCGACGCGAATGAAAACGCGGTCAAAATTGCCCGGATGTTTACGGGCAGGAACAAGATTTTTTCCCGTTACCGCAGCTATCACGGCTCCAGTTTCGGGGCTGGCAATCTCACGGGAGAGACGCGCCGCTATGCGCTTGAGCCGGGCATACCGGGTTTTGTGAAATTTTTCGATCCCTATGTCTACCGCGAAAAAATCAGCTTTGCTTCGGAAAAAGCGGCCTCTGCATATTATCTTGACAAATTGCGCGAACAGGTCCTTTACGAAAACCCCGACAATGTGGCCGCCATTGTGCTGGAAACGATCACCGGCTCCAACGGGGTGATTATTCCGCCTGAGGGCTACCTGGAGGGACTGCGCGAAATATGCGACGAGTTCGGCATCTTGCTCATTTGTGATGAGGTAATGACCGGTTTCGGCCGCACGGGTAAGATGTTCGCCTTTGAACATTACGGCGTTGTGCCGGATATCGTGACCTTCGCCAAAGGCGTCACCTGCGGCTATGTGCCGCTGGGCGGCGTCGCCGTGACCAGGGATATTGCCGCTTACTTTGACGATCACCTGCTTTCCTGCGGTCTTACCTACAGCGGGCACCCTCTTGCCTGCGCGGCCGGTCTGGCCTGCATCGCCTATTACAAGGAGCGCGACATTCTCGCCAACGTGCGTGAGCGCGGCAAGGAACTGGCGGAAATTTTCGAGGTTTTGAAAAAAAGGCACGCCTCTGTCGGCGACGCGCGCTGCATAGGACTGTTCGGGGCCGTTGAACTGGTCAGAAACAAAACGACCAGGGAACCTCTGGTGCCTTACGGCAAAGACCCGGACGGGATCATGAAAAAGATTCTCGGCGAACTTGCCGCGCGCGGTTTCATGACTTACAGCCACGAGAACATGTTTATTGTCGCGCCGCCGCTTATCATTACCGGGGAACAACTGCGCGAGGAGATGCGCAAAGCCGATGAGGTGCTCGACATTGTGGACGGGTGGATTGCCTGAAGTGTCGCGGCGGGCGGTCCGCTTTCGCGGCCGCCAGAGCAATTACACAAGCAATTACACAGTGAAACTGATCTAATCAAAATCCGCGAACACGGCCCCGATATGGTGTTTGCCCAGCATGCGCCGTCCGTTCTGTTCCCGCATGCGCCAGAAAGCTTCCTGGATGTGCGCGGAGGCGATGCCGTTGCGCATGGCCGTGTAGGCCTCGATATAAGCGGCGAGGGTATCGCAGATTTTCAAAGCTTCGCCGTCTTTGGGGTCCAACTCGTCCATGTTGCAGGAGCCTTCGAGTTCCGTAAAGTCCACCTTCTCGACCTTGCCGTTTCTGATCGCGCATTCCGTGAATTCCGAACCCACTTCAAGGCCCAGGTAATAGGACAGGCGGGTCGCGATGTCTTCGCAGCCGTCCTTTCGCAGGGGCCTCAGCACCCGGCGCTCCAGCTCGTTTTCCTCGTATTCGCGGATTAGCCCGGAAAGCTCGCTGGAGGATTTCTTGACCGGGGAGATGATGTCCCTGGTCAGAAGTTCAGGCAGGTCGTGGAAAAGCCCGCAAAAGAAATTGTTCACCACCCGCGCCGGGCAGGCGTCCAGACTGAGGCTCAGAAAAAAAGCGTAACAGGCGGTGACGAACATGTGCCCCATCACCGAGGTTTCCGGGATGCGCGGGGTCTGGGACCAGCGCTTTTGAAAGCGCAGTTGTCCGCACAGCGCGGCGAAGCGGGCCAGGGCCGTCGTATCTTCTCCCGCCGCGCCCAAGGCAAAAGCCAGATCCGCCACACCCGGCAGGGAGGCAAGACCGTCCAGGCGTTTCAGGAATTGCTCTTCTATGTCCTTTAGCTCCTCATCAAAGGGACCGCCGCTCAGGGTCTTGAGCAGGCGCAGTTCAAAGGCGCTGGCGAAGGTGTGCGCGGCGGCAAGGATATCGGCCACCCTCCCTTCCGGACGCGGGTTCAGGACATAGGAGCAAAAGCGCGCGAAAAAATCCCCGCCCACAGGCAGGAGCACGGGACGGATTTCCTCTGTGGCCCAGGTGGCGAGCCGCCGGTAATGGCCGGGGTTTTCCCGGATGCGGTCGAATATCTGCGGTTTGATGTCCGTTATGACCAGACGGAAAAGGTAGTCAAAAATGCCTTCCTCCACCACCTGTTTCTCCAGGCCCAGACGCTGCGCGGGCGTTTTCCCCTCACCATCCAGGCGGCAGAGCAGCCAGGCGACGATCATCTTGTGCGCCTGCTTGTCTATTTCAATAAGCTCCGTGGGCCGCAGCTTGTCGTTCCAGCGCTTCATGTAGGCGCCGGAAAAAATGAATTGCAACAGTGACTTGCGGATTGGCGCCGGCATGGGTTTCTTTATGGTATCACATGGCCAAAGCCGCTACAGGACCTTGAACACCCGCTCTTCATTGGAGTGCGGGTCTATGAGGTGTATGGCGCAAGCGATACAGGGGTCAAAGGAATGCACCGTGCGCAGGATTTCCACCGGGCGCTTGGGATCGGCTATGGGTATGCCGGTCAGGGCTTCTTCCATCGGTCCCATGATATCCGCGGCGTCGCGCGGGCTCATGTTCCAGGTGGTCGGCACCACAAGCTGGAAGTTGGCTATTTTGCAATCCTCTATATTGATCCAGTGGGAAAGCCCGCCGCGCGGCGCGGTACAGAAGCCCACGCCCTGCGAAGATTTGGGCATCTCCCATTTTTCCACCAGCTTGGGGGATTTTTCTTTGGCGATTTGTTCCTGGAATTCTCTGATCCAGGTTTCCATGTGTCCGGCAATGGCCGCTGTCTCTATGCCGCGCGCCGCGGTGCGCCCCAGAGTGGAGAAAAGGGCTTCCGGTCCTACCCCCAAAGCGCCCAGCACATTGTCCACGAGTCCTTTGATCGCCCCGTGCCCCTTGGCATAGGCGACCAGAACCTGGGCCAGAGGGCCGGTTTCGCAGGGTTTGCCGTCGTAGCGCGGAGCTTTGGACCAGGAATAGCGGTCCCCGTCCTGGTGCAGATCGGTGAACCTGGGTTCGGTCTTGCCCTCAAAGGGGTGCATGGCGTCTTTGCCTTCAAACCAGCTGTGCGCGACATGTTCACGGATTTTGTCCGGCTCAAGGGGGCCAAGTTTGCTGAAATCCCGGTCGTAGAACACACCGGAGGGGAAATAGCCGGAGTTCAGGTCCCGGTCGTCAGTGAAAAATTCGCCCATGGTCATGAAATTGGTGGTGCCGCCGTAAGTGGCGACATCCTTGTATCTGGCCGCGACGGCCAAAAGATCCGGAATATAGACCTCGTTGACGAATTTTACGGTTTCCTGTTCAAGCTTGAGAAATTCCTTGATCTTTTCGGGTTTCAGGGAATCATAACAGGCGACCCCGCCCACCACCATAAATTGCGGATGCGGGTTCTTGCCTCCGAAAATGCTCATGGCCTGGGCCGCGCGCACTTGCAGGCGCAGGGCTTCCAGATAATGGGCGGTGGCGATGAGATCCAGTTCCGGCTCAAGCAGATAGGCCGGATGCCCGCCCAGGAAGTAGGCGTTAGTCATGTGCCCGATCTGTCCGCTTTCTATATAGGCCTTGATCTTTTGCTGCACGGCTTTCAAGTCTTCCGTGGTCGTCTTGCGCGGGGAAATGGAGTTGGCGATCTGCGCCGCCTTGGCCGGGTCGGCGTTAAGACAGTTGCCGACATCCACAAAGTCCAGGGCGTGCAGATGGTAGAAATGCACGACGTGATCGTGCAGGTACTGGGAGGCCATGACCAGATTGCGGATCATGGCGGCCAGCGGGGGTATCTTCACTCCCACGGCGTCGTCCACGGCGCGGGTCGTCGCCAGGGAATGCACATAGGTACATACCCCGCAGGCGCGGGCCGAAAAATGCTGCGCGTCGCGCGGGTCCCGACCCTTGAGAATGATCTCCAGACCCCGAAAAAGGGTGCCGCAACTGTAAGCCTTTTTGACCTTGCCCCCTTCCACTTCCACCTCAATGCGCAGGTGGCCCTCAATGCGGGTAAGGGGATCGACGACTATGGGGCCGGAGAAAGAGGCATCGAATTTCGCTTGTGTATCCGCCATGGATTTGCTCCCTCAAGGATCCGCGGCTCAACCGCGATAAAACGGGGTCATCCTGTCCCAAAATTCCGGCTCGCTGCAACCTATGCAGGGGTGTCCGGCTCCCACCGGCCAGTTCGTTCCGTTAAACAGAACTTTCGGGCAGTTGTTGTAAGTGCTGGGGCCCTGGCAGCCCAGGTGGTACAGACACCAGCCCTGCCGCGCCTCATCCGAATCAAAGGAAGGGGCGAAGCGGTTGCTCTTGAAATGAGGCAGGCGTTCGCACTGTTCATGCACCGATTTGCCGAAAAACATCAGCGGCCGCATAAGCTCGTCCATCTCCGGGGCCGTTCCCTTGGTGATATAATGCACTATCGTGCCGACGATGTTTATGGGATTGGGCGGACAGCCGGGAACGTTGATGGCCTTGATGTTGTCCTTGCGGAAACAGTCGTTCACGCCTTTGGCTCCTGTGGGGTTCGGGGCCGCCGCCTGGATGCCGCCGAAAGCGGCGCAGGTTCCGTAAGCTATGACCGCCTGAGCCTTGCTGAGCACCTTCCGACTGGTGTCAAGCATGGTGTGATTGCTGACCTTGCCGTAGATTCCGTTCTCCGCGGTGGGGATCGCCCCTTCCACTATGGCCACGAAGCCGTCCGGGCCGTGCACCGCGTCTTCCAGGGCTTTTTCCGCCGCCTCGCCCGCTGCGGCCATGATCGTCTCCTGGTAGACCATGTTCACGGCGCTAAGCAGCAGCACGTCAATATAGGGATCGGTCGCGCGCAGGATGGCCTCGGAACAGCCGGTACATTCGGCGTTGTGCAGATAAACGACATTCGGGCGCTTGCCCGCCTGCCCGCTCAAGGCCTGGGCCACTTTGGGCGCGAAAGCCGGGCCCATGCCCATGGCGACCGCCACGGCGGTACAGTATTTCAGGAACTGACGCCGGCCTATGCCTTTTGCCGCAAGCCGTTTTTCGAAATCGTCCCGCGCTGGGACAGTGGCTGAACGCATTCCAACGCCTCCTTCTTCGAATTCCAATATGACGGGAACATATACTAAAGACCTCGGCGCTTCAATGAAAAAGATTGGCGGCATGCCGGAGTTTGGTGTTGCTATCTTTCCGGCTATGGGAGAGGATGGCGGCGATGGAAAAATCAAGGATTCCGCAGTAGCCGCGGCCTGCGTGAGGCAAAGGGGCGGCGTAGCGCGCAAGTGGGGAAAAGCGCATGGCCTTTCTGAATCTTCGGGAGTGCGTGGAAGATCTTGAGCGCACGGGGCGTCTTTTGCGTATTGACGGCCTGGAAATAGACCCGCGCCTGGAGCTTGCCGCCGTGCAGCGCCGGGCCTTTCGCGCCGGTTCTCCGGCCCTGCTTTTCAGCCGGGCAAAGGACACGCGCTTTCCTGTCCTGGCCAACCTTTTCGGCAATATGGAGCGTATTCGCTATATCTTCAGAGACGGTTTGCGCGCCCTGGAACTTTTGCTGCGGCTAAGAGCCGATCCCCTCGTTGCGCTCAAAAGACCCCGGAGCTACCTAAGTCTGCCCCTGATTCTCCGGCGCGCCCTGCCGCGCAAGGTAAAATCCGGGGCGGCGGTTGCCGCGCGCTGCTCTCTCTCCGATTTGCCGCGGATCGTCTCCTGGCCTGAAGACGGCGGGGCTTACGCGACGCTGCCCCAGGTCTACAGTGAAAACCCGTCAAAGCCCGGCTTCTTCGCTTCCAATCTCGGCATGTACCGCATCCAGATAAACGGCGGGGATTATGAGCCGGACAGGGAGGCCGGGCTTCACTATCAGATCCATCGCGGCATAGGGCCGCATCACATGGAAGCCTTGCGCAAGGGCGCGGATCTGTTCGTCAATGTTTTTGTGGGCGGGCCTCCCGCCCTGACTGTGGCGGCGGTCATGCCCCTGCCTGAAGGAGTGCCCGAGGCCTGTTTTGCCGGGATTCTTGCCGGGCGGCCTCTGTCCTGGATCATGCCCGGGGCCGGTTTTTCCGCCCTGCCCATCCCCGCGGAGGCGGACTTTTGCATCTGCGGGCGCGTCCTGGGCGCGAACGGGCGCACTCCCTTGAAACGCGAAGGGCCTTTCGGAGATCATCTGGGCTATTACAGCCTGGCCCACGATTTTCCCGTGCTGCGAGTCGAAGCCGTATACCACCGCCCAAACGCCGTCTGGCCTTTTACCTCGGTAGGGCGTCCCCCTCAGGAAGACACGGTCTTCGGGGAATTTATCCATGAACTGACCGCGCCGCTTGTCCCGGCACTTTTCCCGGGCGTGCGGGAAGTGCGCGCCGTGGACGCGGCCGGGGTTCACCCTCTGCTTCTCGCCGTAGGCAGTGAGCGCTATGTGCCTTTCGCTGCGGGCGCGCATCCCGCGCATCCGGAGCCGCGGTTGCTCCGGGGAAACGGCGGGCGCGCCCCCCAGGAGCTGTTGACCTGCGCCTTGTCCTTGCTGGGTTCCACCCAGACCAGCCTGTCCAAATATTTGTTGATCGCGGCGTGGGAAGACGAGCCGGCTCTTTCCGTCCGCGACATCCCGGCTTTTCTCGCCCATATGCTGAAGCGCGCGGATTTTTCGCGGGATTTGCATTTTATCACGCGTACGACTATGGATACCCTTGATTACAGCGGCATCAGCCTCAACCAGGGTTCAAAACTGGTCTGGGCCGTGGCCGGAGAGGAAAAACGCCGTCTGGCCGGGGAATTTCCGCCCGACTTTTCCCTGCCGGGGCCATTTTCCGGGGCCAGGATCTTCGCCCCCGGCATAGCCGTGTGCAGGGGGCCGGGGCACAAACTCCCCCAAAATATCCAGGATCCGCTGATGGAGGTTTTGGCCGGCCATCCCGGAATTTGCCGGGAGGACGCGGGGTCGGGAGCTGGTTTGCTCCCGCGGATCGCCCTGCTCGTGGTGGTTGACGACCCGGAGTTCGTCTGCCGCGACCTTGACAATTTTCTCTGGACGGCTTTCACCCGTTCGGACCCGGCCACCGATATCTACGGAGCCGGGGCTTTTACCCGTTGCAGGCATTGGGGTTGCGCCGCCCCTTTGATTATTGACGCGCGGGCGAAGCCTTTTCACGCCCCGGTCCTGGAAGAGGACCCGGAGGTGCAAAGGCGCATAGACGCCTGGGGAGCGCCGGGAGGTCCTTTGCACGGACTGGGGTGATAGACGCCTGGGGAGCGCCGGGAAGTCCTTTGCGCGGACTGGGGTGATACCTGGTTTGCTTTCGACAGAAAGCGAATTGGGATGGCGGAAGCGAAGCCGCCGCCCGCAAGTTTTTGAAAATCAGGCTTCGCCTGTTTTTCAAAAACTTTGGCGTCCTGCATTCAAACTCGTTTGAATGCAACCTGATATGAAAACAAGAGGAGATGACTATGGGCGACAGAAAATTGGTTTTCCTTGACGCCGGTTCCATAGGCGATGATTTTACCTGGCCGGATTACTCGCGTTTCGGCGAGGTGGTCATGCACGACCTGACTTTGCCGGACCAGACGGCGGAGAGGGTGAAAGACGCTACCTTCATTCTGACGAACAAGGTGTTTATTTCGGCCAAACACATCGCGGCGGCGAAAAAGCTGCGTTTTATCGGTGTGCTGGCCACCGGGTTCAACCAGGTGGACATAGGCGCCGCCGCCGCGCGCGGCATACCGGTGTGCAACGTGCCCGACTATTCCACCAATTCGGTGTCCCAGCACGTTTTCACCCTGGCCCTGCTCTTGTGCAGCAGGGCGGTGGATCTCGTAGCTTCGGTGCGCACGGGCCAGTGGAGCAAGAGCGTGCACTTCTGTTATTGGGACAAGCCCATAATTGATCTTTACGGCAAAACCATGGGCATTGTCGGTTTCGGGAACATAGGCGCGGCCGTCGCGCGCATCGCCCACGGCTTCGGCATGAATGTGCTGGCCTATGCCCCGCGCCCCAAACCCGCCCCGGATTTCCGTCCTTTCGCCTTTGCCGGGATAGACGAGCTTTTCCGAAGTTCCGACGTGATCAGCCTGCACTGCCCCTTAAACGCGGAAACCAGGGGCATGATCAACGCCTCCCTGCTGCGGCTGATGAAAAAGACCGCGTTTATCGTAAATACGGCGCGCGGACCCCTGATCAACGAGGAAGACCTCCTTGAGGCCCTGGAGAGTGAAAGCATAGCCGGGGCGGGGTTGGATGTCGTCTCGCGCGAGCCGATGGCCGACAACAACCCCCTGCGCTTTGCCAAAAATTGCGTCATCACCCCCCATGTGGCGTGGTGCAGCGTGGAATCGCGCAAGTTCCTCATGGAACTGGTCTACGACAATATAAAAGCCTACGTGGACGGCGCGCCGGTCAATGTCGTGAACGGCATCTGATTCGAATCTCAAACCAAGAAGGTAGCATGGGCCTTCAGGCCCATGCGTCTTGCGCTTGGGCGGGGTTTGGACCCCGCCCAAGCTTCCGCCCGTACGGATACCCCGCCCTTCAGGGCGGGGTCGGGCTATC
>JAISZH010000051.1 GCA_031269345.1 Desulfovibrio sp.
CGCAAAGGGATATTTGATGAACGTCGCCTCCGATCCCGCCGCGCGCAAGCCCGCGCAAAACGAACTTGTCCGGCGCAAGCTGGATATGGACGCGTTGCGCGAGCGCATTGCCCCCGGCAAAAGCAAAAACGCGAAGCTGCGCGAGGCCTGCGAAGGCTTTGAATCGGTGTTCCTGCAAAAAATGTGGGAACAGATGCGCAAAACGGTGCCCAAAGAGGGCTTCCTGCACAGCAAGGACGAGGAAACCTACCAGTCGCTTTTCGATGTGGAATTGTGCAAAAAAATGGCCTCCGCCGGGGGCATAGGTCTTGCGGACATGCTCTATGAGCAGCTTGCGCAGCAGCTTGAGGACAGCGGGCGCACCACGACGCCGGGCAGCTTTCGCAAACCTCTGGATATCCCCACCAGTTCCGGCCTGCTCGCCGCCAAACCGAAGACCGGGGCCAGCGCCAAAGACCCGGAGCCGACGGCGGGGGAACTCTACGATCCGGTCGCGGCAGAACCCGGAAAGCTGGAAGAAAAGGCCGAGGAATCCGCGCTTGAAGCGGCCCTCGGCAGCCTGCGCCTGGAGATAGGGGGCGCGGCCGCGCGAGAATGGGCAAAGGACAGAGAGCGGGCCACGGGTTCGGCAGGCGAGGCCGCGGCTTTGGACAATCTCCTGGCGCAGGCGATGCCGGGCGACCCTGATCCGCCAGCCGGCACAGGCGGTCTTAAGCCGTCCTCCGGGACAGGCGGGTCTGATCCGTCGGCCGGGACAGGCGGTCTCAGGCCGTCCTCCGGGACAGGCTGGTCTGATCCACCGGCCGGGACAAGCGGTCTCAGGCCATCCTCCGGGACAGGCTGGTCTGATCCGTCGGCCGGGACAGAGGCGTCCAAAGCGGCGGAAAGACCGGGCATAGCGGCATCGGTGGACACGGGCAGCGCCTTTGCCCCATACCCGGTCCACGCGCCCGCGGCAACTGGGACGGCAAAAGTGGAAAACCCGGCAAGCGGGGAGGAAGATACACCTAAGCGGGAAACGCCCGGAGCGGATAAAAGCGCCGGGAAAAATGCCCCTGACCCCGTGACCGCGTCATGGAAAAGCCCTGGCCCGGTCTTTGCCAAACCCAGGCCGATCGGCAAATTCACCCGCGCGCGAAGCGGCGGGAAAAAATCTTCCGCCCGCCCGGCAAAGGTTGCAAGCCCAAAGGCCGTTGAGGCGCCCTTCGCCTCCGGCGCGCAGAACCTTTCCCCTTCCGCGCAAAACACCGGGGCGCCTTTTGCTCCCGTATGGCCTGTGGATGGCACGCTGCTAAGCCGTTTCGGCTGGACGGACTCCTCCGAAGGCGGCCGGCGATGGAATCCGGGAGTGGAGATATCTTCGGTTCCCGGCGCGCCGGTCAAGGCGGTTCTCCCCGGCACGGTAGTCTACGCGGGCCCCAGGGAGGGCAAAGGCAATACGGTGGTTCTGGAACATAAAGACGGATACCGCAGTTATTACGGAAACTTGCAGCAGACGAACCTGCGTGTTGGAGAGCGCGTGGGGCATGGCGCGGAATTTGCACGACTCGCGGCGGGCTCCTCCTCTTCGCCGCAGGGGGAAAATTCTGCCACCCTGTTTTTTGAACTGAAAAAGGGCGAAATGGCCGTAAATCCGGAAAGCGCCGTAGAGCGGGCTCCGGGGAAGACGGACACTTAAATCCGGAGTAATTTCATGTATGATCTCATCCACTCCAACCTGTACCGTCAATTCAAGGGAGTTGAACTCCTCGGTTCCCTGCTTGAGGAGGAGTTTTCCCTGCTCTGCGCCCACGATACTGACGCGATAAGCGCCCTGGAATTTTCCATACACGAGCTTTTGCGCCAGATAGTGGCGGAAAGGCTGGAGCTTAAGCGGCGGATCCAGGGCGCCACCCTTGCGGAATACGCCGGGATGCTGCCGGAGGAGGACGGCCGGGAAATCAACCGCCTGCACCAGCTCGTCGACGCGCTGGAGCAGACATGTTCGCGCAGGGCCGCGCGGAACTCGGAACTCTCCCTGGCCCTGCTGGATCAGAGCCAGTCCCTGCTCGTCTTTCTGCACAAGCAGCTTACCCCGCGTCAGGAGCAATGCTACGGCGCGGGCGGAAAACTCAAGGAACACAGGCCGGCCGCCGCCCTGTATTCCGGGAGGTCGTAGGCATGGCCTGGGGCGTAAATTCCGTGCTGAACATGGGCGTGAGGGCGCTTTTCGCCTCACAGGCCTCCATTCAGACCACCGGCAACAACATCTCCAACGTGGATACGCCGGGTTATACCAGGCGCTACGTGGTGCTGGAGGAAGCCACCGGGCTGGACGCCTACCCGGGCCGGGTGGGCGAAGGAGTGCTGGCCAAGGAGGTGCAGCGCTATTTCGACAAGTTCATTGAAAAAAACTACCTCGGCAAGCTCGGAACATCCTCGCGCTACACGACCGAATACAACCAGCTCCGCAATGTGGAAAACCTCTTCAATGAGGCCAATGTCAGCGGCACAAGCGCGGCCATAGCGGAATTTTTCGACGCCTGGAACACTCTGGCGCAAAACCCCTCAAGCCAGGCCGCGCGTACTGCCCTGCTCGGCAAGGCCAGCGTGCTGGTGGACGAGATAAACAACACAGATCGGGCCTTACGCGAACTGGAAGAGCAGATGAACTCCATGATCCGCGAGGAGGTGGACAAGGCCAACCTGCTGATGAAGGAGATCGCCGCCCTGAACAAGGAGATCAGCGCCGCCTACCTCGTCGGGCGCATCAATCCCAACGATCTTCTCGACGCCCGCGACGCCAAGGTACGGGCTCTGGGCGAGATCATCGACGTCACTGTGGACGACAAGGGCCCCGGACATTACAACGTGAGCATGGCCAACGGCTACACCCTGGTGCAGGACACGATTCCCTTCTCCTTGGAATTCAAGGGGATGCAGGCGGAAAACAACCTGACCACCACTTCCCCGTACAAAAGCGTGAACCCGCAAAACAACATACACTTCGGTGGTTCGGACAACTATGAATATACCGTTGAAATAATTGATACAGACCCGCCAACCACCCCTCCGGGCAGCGGGGGAACCGTGGGCGGCGGGGCGCGTTTCCGGGTGTCCATTGACGGGGGCAAGACCTGGATTAAAGACGAAAACGGCAACGACCGCATCTTTAACGCCAATGAGGAAGACCAGGCCGTGCGCGTCGGCGAACTGGACATCTGGTTCGATCCCGGCGACTTAAACGCCGGAGATCGTTTCCTGATCTGGCCCAAGCCCGATGTATACTGGGTCAAACCCACTTCCAACCCAATCAATATTTCCACCCAGATTTACTCGGACGGCACGGACAATTCCCTGCGCATCACGGGCGGGAGCCTGGGCGGGCTGCTTGAGTGCCGCGATTACGATCTCGCCGAATACCGGGACCGCCTGGACGCCCTGGCCAGGGGCCTGACCTGGGAAGTCAACCGCATCCACAGCCAGGGAGCGGGACTGAACCCGATGACCTATGCCCTGGGGACATACGTGGTGGGCAACGAAGCCGTGCCCCTGGGCTCGCCCGAGGCCCGCTTCACCTGGTCGGACAAACTCCAGGCCGGGAACATGACCTTCGCGGTGTACGGCCCGGACGGCAAACTGCTGACGGACTACTCGGGCCTGAACGTGCTGGCTCAGGCCGGCGGCAATTTTGACCCCGCGGTCCATTCCCTGCAGGATGCCGTAACCGCCATCAACGCTTCCACGATCCACATCAAAGACGAGCTCACCGGGGAGATCAGCGCGACCTATAATCCGTTCTTTGCGCAGATTGTGAACGGCAAGCTGGAAATCAGCATGAACACGGGGCAAAACCCCAACGGCGGGGCGCTGCCCGCGGGCTGCTCCTTCGCCATGACCGCCGACACCACCGGACTGGCCGCCGCCTTAGGCATCAACACCTTTTTCGAGGGCTACAATGCCGACACCTTTGCCGTGCGCGGCGAACTCTCCGTCAACACCAACCTGATCAATGCCGGACGCCTGAACGGAGCCGGGGAAATCAACTCCGGAGACAACATCACGGCCTCGGAGATTGCGGCTCTGGCGACCAAGCAGGTGTCCATAGGCACCTACTGGGTCCACCCGACCACCCAGAGCATTTCCGATTACTACGCGCATCTGGTCACCAAAGTCGGCACGGACACTCAAAGCTCCAAATTCGTCGCGGCCTCGGAAACGGCCATGGCGACGGACTTGTACAACCGACAGCTGGAAATTTCCGGGGTGAACCTGGATGAGGAAATGGCCAACCTGATCAAATTTCAGGCCTCGTACAAGGCGGCGGCCAAGCTCATCACCACCGCGGACGAGATGTTGCAGACTCTGCTGTCGCTTAAGGAATAACGTCATGTCCATACGCATAACCCAACAGATGCTGTACGGGTCGCTTATCAGCGACATGAACCGCACCCTGAACGACTACATGGAAACCAACATCCAGAATTCCAGCCAGAAAAAAATAAACAAGCCCTCCGACGACCCGGTAGGCGCGGGCCGGGTGATCAGTTCCCGCGCCACGCTTTCCAGGCTGGACACATATACGGGCAACGTCAAAACGGCCATGGGTTGGCTTTCCACGGCGGACTCCGTGCTGGGCTCGGGCGACGGCTCGGTGCAGAGCCTTCTTTCCCAGATCCGCGCCCTGGCCATGCAGGCCGCCACCAGCACGGTCACGGCCGAGAACCGCCTGCAGATCAGCCAGGAAGTGCGCGGGCTTCTGTCGCAACTGGTCACCCTGTCAAACAGCGAGTTCTCCGGCAGCCATATTTTCGCCGGGCAGAAGACGGACCAGCCGGCATACGTGGAGGGTCTGGGAGTTTCCCTGCACGGGGTGGCCCCGGATTCCGCGGGCAATGTCCAGGAAATATCCGAAGCCTACAAGAATGTCGACGTAACCGCCGTGAACCTTGGCGGCGGCGACCTGCCCTCCCATGTGGTATCCTTCGTCCCGGTGCAGGGCGGCGGGACTACGGCCGGAACCGCCACCTATTACTGGACTGACGACGCCGGCAAGACCTGGAATCTCTGCGACCCGCCGCAGCCGGACGCGGCCCCCTCGCCCGGCTGCACCATCAGCGGGGGGGGCGTCGCCCTGCATATTTCGGACATGACCGCGTCGGTTACACTTCACTACAACGCCCCCGGCGGCGGTGAACCGGAACTTGACGACCAGTCCAGCCTGAATGAGGGCAGTTGGTTCTGCGTGCGCCCGACCGCCATATACCAGGGCGACGACAACGACACCAAGGTGAGCACGACCTACACGCCGCCCGGCGGCAGCGCAATCTCGGGTATCGCCAACGGCTATTTCAGCCGCGACGTGGCGGTGCGCCTTGACCCCTATCCGGCGACGGACCCCGCCACCCCCGGTTTCATCCGCTATTCCTACAGCGTGGACGACGGCAGCACCTGGATCGAGGCCACCTCTCCCCTCCCGGTGAGCGGGAATATAAACCTGCCCGTCCCCGGCGGCTACCTGACCCTTGGTTCTACTCCGGCTCTGGGCACGCCGGGCGCGCCCGGCCCGGATACGGGCATGCAGTTTGTCATTCATCCGCACCGGGCCGACGTGGACTTCCAGATCGGCGAAAGCTCAAAAATCACCGTGAATATGGTGGGCAAGGAGGTATTCGGCGGCCTCTACGATTACCCGGGCGACCTGATCAAGGCCTATGCGGGCGGCCTCTACAGCGATCCGGTCACCGGGGAGAACGTGTACAACAGCCGGGCCATCCCCGTGGGCTCTGAAAACCCGTACTATAGCGACAGCGTCCCGAACCTGTTTGAAACCGTGGGACAGCTGATCTGCGCCCTGGAATGCAACAGCCAGAGCGGGGTGCAGATGTCCCAGGACAAACTGGACGCGGTGATGAACCATATCATGTCCAAAGCCGCGGAAATCGGCGGACGGGAGGACCGTCTGGCCGCCACCGAAAGCGCCCTGATCATGCGCCAGTACAGTGAGGAGGACAACCTGAGCCGGATCGAAGACGCGGACGTGACCGAGCTTCTGACTAAACTGGCCCAGCAGCAGACGGCCTATCAGGCCGTCCTCAAATCGTCGTCCATGATTATGCAGATGGGGCTCGTGAACTTCCTGTAAACGGACAAAAACATGCTCATTCTGACCCGACGGCCCGGAGAGAGCCTGCACATAGGCGACAATATAAAAATCACCGTGCTCGGCATCCAGGGGCGGCAGGTGAAGCTGGGCATCGCCGTGCCGGAAAGCACGGCCGTTTATCGGGAAGAAGTATATGAGCGCGTGTGCGAAGAAAACCGGCTGGCCCTGATGGCCGCGGAAAACGACTTGCTGGCGGCGGCACAATTATGGAAAAGACAGAAATGAACGTCATCGACTCCCGCCTCGGACGGCGGGAAGTGATGCTGGACAAGGTAATTACCTTCCCGCGCGGGCTTATCGGCTTTGAGGGCTTACGCGAATTCACCCTGCTGCAGATCAGGGAAAACGCCCCCCTGCTCTTTCTGCAAAGCCTGGAAAACGCGCGATTGGGCCTGCTGGTCGCGGATCCCTTCGCCTTCATCCCAAACTACAGCCTGACCGTGGGCGATGCGGAGCAGGAGATCCTGCGGGCGGAAAAACCGGATGACATATCCGTGCTGGTCACCGCCTCCATCCCGCCCGGCAAACCGGAGCAGACCGCGCTCAACATGCTCGGTCCCATACTGATCAACCACCGGGCGCGCATCGGCCTGCAAGCGCCGCAGACGGAAACTGGCATGCCCGCCAAGGTGTATATCGGCGCACTGGGCAGATGAGCGCGATCATCCTCCGGCGGGAAATTCCCGTTGCCCTGGCGTCCAAACTCTGTTATTCGAATTCCGGATAAAAATCGCTTCAAGGGCGCCTCTATGGCATTTACGCTTTGGCCTTTACGCTTTAGAGCAATTTCACTTTGAAACCGCTCTGGCGGCCGCGAGAGCGGACGCCCGCCGCGAAGGCGTAAGCGCAATTTTTTTGCGCTGTTACAGATTTCCGCATGGAAATCTGAACAGCGGCCCAGCGGCCGCTGTCGCCGCGAAGCGGCGCAAGTCAGCCTGAAACCGCGTTTTCGGCTGACGATCCTCCGCAGGGAAAAGTTTACTTTTTAATGCGGATATCAATAAACGCCGGAGCGGGCGCAGGCAGCAGAGGGCCGGGTGCATCATCTCAAAGGTGAAATGCTATAGACGCTTACTTAACGGCGGGAAAATCCCGCCTGTAAGCATCTCGCTCTAAAAACTCCGCTGCCGGCAGGTTTCAGCCAGGAACTCCGGCAATCAGCGCAAACAATTTCAGCGATACAGGGAACTTTTATGCCGACAGTCAGCACAACCTATCTCGGAGACCTGCACGTCGAATGCGTGCATGAGCGCAGCGGGGCGCGTTTTGTCACGGACGCCCCGGTGGACAACAAAGGCAAGGGGGAAGCGTTTTCCCCCACGGATCTGGCCGCGGCGGCGCTCGCGAGCTGCCAGTTGACAATCATGGGCATCTATGCGGACAGCCGGAACCTGGATATCGCCGGGGCAAGGGTGGACGTGGAAAAAACCATGAGCGCCGCCCCGCGGCGCATCGGCGCCTTTGACGTAACCGTCACCATGCCGGACAAAGAATACACGGAAAAAGACAAAAAGGGCCTGGAAGCCGCCGCCCGCTCATGCCCGGTCATGCAATCCCTGCACCCGGACACGAAAAAAAACCTGACTTTTGTCTGGGCGCGCTGAAGACTTTGCGGACACGGCGATTTTACCTTGCCGGCGCTTGTCCCGGTTCGCTTTAGGCAGGGGTTTGCGCCAGTCCGCCTTCAACCCGCTCCTCCAGGAAGGGGCCAATCCGCCCGGCTCATGTCCCGCGAACGGGGACCGGCTGTGGATTGAAACGTCGTTCGACATGCCGCGTTCGTCGCGTCCGCCGCGTCCGGCAGACATCCGACAGGGCCAGTCTCCATGCGTTTTGAATATTTCGTAGCCCGCCGTTATCTTTTCGCCCGCCGGGGCCAGGCCTTCATTTCGGTCATTTCCTGGATCTCGGTGGCGGGGGTGGCACTGGGCGTGGCCTCCCTCATCGTGGTCATGGGGGTGATGAACGGATTCACCACGGACCTGCGGGACAAGATCATCGGCATGGCCGCGCACGCGGTCATTTACAGCGGGGGACAATTCGAGGAAGACCCGGAGATGATGAACCGCCTGACCTCGGTTCCCGGCATTACGGGCGCCACCGCCTTCATCCATTCCGGGGTGCTGCTCTCCAGCCGCTCCGGCGGTTCCGGGGTCTATCTGCGGGGCGTGGACCCGAAAAGCGCGGGCAAGGTACTGGGCGGACTGAAAAAGATGACGCAGGGACAGGTCGAGGACCTGGACAGCCCCGATGGACTGCCGGGCATCATCATCGGCGAGGCCCTGGCGGAAAAGCTGGGGGTCTGGCCGGGCGCGCGCGTCAACGTCATGTCCCCCACCGGACAGCAAAGCGCGACCGGATTCTCCCCGCTCATAAAACCCTTCCGCGTGGTCGGGCTCTTCCGGATCGGCCTGGCCGACTACGACAGCGCCTTCGCCTTTGTAAACCTGCAAAACGCCAGAGATGTACTCGGCAGACCGGAAAAATTCATCTCCGGCATAGAAGTGGCCGTGGAAGACGTCTACAATGTCGCTCCGGTGCTGGAAAAGGCCCTGGCCCTGCTTGACGGGCCGCAGCTCTACTTCCGCACCTGGCAGGAAATGAACGCCAACCTCTTCGCGGCCCTGAAACTTGAAAAATCGGCCATGGCCGTGATCCTGGTCCTGGTGATCCTTGTCGGGTCCTTTTCCATCGTCACCGCCCTGGTTATGCTGGTCATGGAAAAGAAACGGGACATAGCCGTGCTCATGTCCATGGGAGCCACAAAAGCCATGATACGCGGCATTTTCCGGGTACAAGGACTGATTATCGGATTTATGGGAACAGCCCTGGGTTTTTTTCTTGGACTTTCGCTCTGTTATCTGTTAAGGCAATATAAATTCATTGAGTTGCCCAAGGGAGTGTACTCCCTGGACTATCTTCCCGTGCTGCTGCACTGGCCGGACATGGCCCTGACCGGGGCGTGTTCCATGCTGCTCTGCCTTGCGGCCACCATTTACCCGGCGGTCCAGGCGGCGGGGCTTGAACCGGCCGAAGCGCTGAGGCACGAATGAATTTTTTTCCTGAACGGCAAAACGCCCGGCAGCCCCTGTATTCCCTGCGCGATCTGACCAAGGAATTCGACGGACCGGGAGAAAAGGTACGGGTTTTGCATGGAGTGAGCGCAGAGATACAAATGGGGGAAAGCGTGGCCGTGGTCGGGGCCTCCGGGTCCGGCAAATCCACGCTTCTGCATATTCTCGGCACGCTGGCGAAACCCGGCGGGGGGGAAATTTTCTTCTGCGGCGAGAACCTGCGCGCCCTTGACGCGGACGGAGCGGCCCGACTGCGCAATGAAAAAATGGGTTTTGTGTTTCAGTTCCACCACCTGTTGCCGGAATTCACCGCTTTGGAAAATGTGGCCATGCAGGCCATAATCGGCGGGACGGCGCGTAGCGCCGCCCTGAAAAAGGCAAAAAAGACGCTGGAACAGGTGGGGCTTGCGCAACGGGCCGATTTCAACGTCGGGATGCTTTCCGGCGGAGAACGCCAGAGAACGGCCATAGCGCGGGCTTTGGTGCAAAAGCCCATGGTGCTCCTGGCCGACGAGCCCACAGGCGATCTTGATGAAAAAAACGGGCGAATGGTGGCGGATCTGCTGATGCAACTTAATGCCGATCAGGAAATGTCCATGATTGTAGTTACGCATAATCCGGAGCTGGCGGGCCGCATGGCCAGACGCTTCGAACTAAAGTCCGGAGAACTGTATGAACAATAAGGCGAGGAACAATCCGCCGCTTGCGGCCGGGACGGTTCTGGCGGCGTTTCTTGTTTGTCTCATGCTCATCCCCGAAGCCCTGGCCGCGCCGGCCGGGGCGCAGAGAAGCGGACGCGGCGCGCGAAACGTCCTGGTGCTGCCCTTCAACTTCCACCAGCAGGGCGAAGACGCCGCAACCGAGGCGAATTTTCCGCGTATGCTGTCGGAACGCCTCGCAGCCGCCGGCATCGCCGTGGTGCCGCACGAGCGCATGACCGCGCTTTTACGCTCCCGGCGCGCAAGCTCTCTGGACCTTCCCACCGTGCGCTCCCTGGCCTCCGCCGCCGGCGCCTCCTACGCCGTCTACGGAACCGTCAACCGCTCGGACGCCGCCTTAAGCATCGATGCGCGTCTGGTCGGCGCCGCGCCCGCCTCCCAGCCCGTTCCGGTGTTCGTGGAGCGTAGCGGACGCGGAAACCTCGCCCCCGCGCTCGACCAACTGGTTTCCGATTTGATCGCGGAATTTCCCAAGTCCGGCTCCCCAGACCGGGTAAGCGGCGTGCCGGCCTCCGGTTCCGCCATCGCCGGGGTGGAAGTGCAGGGACTTAAACTGCTTGACCCGGACGTGATCCTGATGCGCGTGTCCACCCGCAAAGGAGACAGACCCGACCCCGCGCTTCTCGACCAGGAAGTCAAACAGATCTGGGATATGGGTTATTTCAACGACGTGCAGATCAAGCTCGAACCGCGCGCCGACGGCCTATGGCTCGTTTATGTGGTCACGGAAAAACCCCGTCTGGAAATCATAAATTTCGAAGGGAACAAGGAACTGGACGACGACGACCTGATAGCCGTGATGGGCAGCAAAACCGGGTCAGTCCTCAATGAACGGATGCTCGCGGACGATATCCAGAAAATACTTGAGGCATACCGCAAAGACGGCTACTATCTGGCTACCGTGGAACAGCGCACGGAGACGCGCCCCACCGGAGGGGTCGTCCTTACCCTCACCATCAACGAAGGGAAAAAACTCTACATAAGCGACGTGCTCCTGGAGGGATGCTCCCAGATATCCGCAAGCGACGTCAAGGACCAGCTCCTGCTCTCCGAGCGCTCCATAATTTCCTGGATAACGGGCACCGGAGTGCTGAAAGAGGAACTCATCGAACGCGATTCCGCGGCCATCGCCGCCTATTATCTGGATAACGGCTTCATGGACGTGACCGTGGCGGCGCCGAAGATCGACTACACGGAAAACGGCATAGTCATTACCTTCCCCATTCACGAAGGTTCCCGCTACGCCCTGGGGAACATATCCTTTGTCGGGGACCTGATCGACACGGAGGAGCGTCTGAAGCAGGAAGTGGAACTGGACGAGCTGGCCGCCTCCGGGGGACACTTCAACCTGTCCCTCATGCAGCAGGACGCGAAAAAGCTGACCGATTTCTACTCGGACTACGGGTACGCCTTCGCGGAAATCACGCCGGCCCCGCAAAAACGCAGCGACGGCTCAGAGATCGTGGACATCACTTTCAACATAGGCAAAAAACAGAAGTTCCATATCCGTCAAGTCACGACGGAAGGCAACATCAAGACCCGCGACAACGTCATCCTGCGCGAAATGCGCCTTACGGACGGCGAGCAATTCAGAGGCGACAGGATGCGCCGCAGCGTCGAGCGGTTAAACAAGCTCGGCTATTTCGAGATGGCTGAGACCGAACTCGTCCGCACGGAGAACGAGGACGAGGTGGACGTCAAGGTCAAGGTCAAGGAAAAGCCGACCGGGGCGCTTATGGCCGGTGTGGGCTATTCCACCTTTTCCAGGGTCGGCGTGGTCGGCACAATCATGGAACGCAACCTCTGGGGAAAAGGCTACAACATTTCGCTGCAGTCGGCCTTTTCAGCGCGGCGCAGCGCCTACACCTTCAATTTCACCAATCCGCGCCTTTACGACACCAAACTTAGCGTGGCCGTGGACCTCTACCATTGGCGCGACGACTACATAGACTTTCTCAAACGCACCACGGGCGGGGTCGTGCGCTTCTCCTACCCGATCGGAGAATACACCTCCGTGGGCTTGGGATACCGCCTTGACCAGTACGAGATCTATGACACGAACGACTACGCCGCCCAGATCATCAGGAAGTACGCGGACGGAACGCGCTACACCAGCGTGGCCACAGCCCGCCTGATCCGCGACACCACCAACCGGGAACACCCGACCTCCGGCAACATTGACCTGATCGCCGTTGACTACGGGGGCGGAATGCTGGGCGGCAGCGACGCCTTTGTCACAGTCACGGCCGAGCACCAGACCTACTATGAACTCTGGAAGGACCACGTCCTGCACGGCCGCATAAAAGGCGCGGCCATATTCAACAACGGCAAAAGCGAGGTGCCGGTCTTCGAGCGTTTCTGGATGGGCGGCATGAACAGCGTGCGCGGTTACGACAGCGAAGACATAGTCCCGCGCGACGCGCAGACCGACGACCGCATCGGCGGCACGCGCATGGCCTTCATGAACCTGGAATACATCTATACGCTGAGCAACGAGATCGGCCTCTATCTGGTTCCCTTCTATGACATGGGCTTCAACCTGGATGCGGACCGCTCGTACAAGTTAAACGACGAACTGCTGAAATCCGCGGGCCTTGAACTGCGCTGGCGCTCCCCCATGGGCGATCTGCGCTTTTCCTACGGCATTCCCTTTGACGAGGACCGGCACGGACATAAAAACAGCGGACGCTTTGAATTTTCCATGGGGCAGATATTCTGACAAAAACGAAGAGCCAGGGGATTATGCGCTCCCTTTCGCTTTTTCTTCTCGCCACGGCCCTGGCGCTTTGCGTCGCCGCGCCCGCGCCGGCCGCGCAAAAAGCATCCTCCCGGCAAACAAAGCAAAGCGCAAAGAAAACCCCGGAGCGGAAAAAATCCGCTCCGGCGGCGCAAAAAAGCCCCGGCAAAGCCGGGACAACCGGAAAACGGAGCGAGCAAAAACCCCCGCAAGGGGAAAAGAGCAAATCCTCCGCAAACGCCGATGCCCTTCTGGAACAACTGGGACTTACCGTAAAGACGATCATGATCGACGCCGGGCACGGCGGCAGGGATCCGGGCGCGCAGTCCTTCGGCATCACGGAAAAGGACTTTACCCTGGCGCTGGCCGGACGGCTCGGGGAAACGTTGCGCAAAAAAGGCTTCCGCGTCCTCTACACGCGCACGGCCAACAAATACGTGGGTCTGCAGGAACGCCCGGACGCGGCCAACGCCAAAAAGGCCGACATTTTCGTCTCGGTTCACGCCAACTCCAATCCCAACCCGGCCCACAAGGGGCTTGAAACCTATTACCTCGCCGAGACCAAAAGCCACGACGCCCTGACCGTCGCGGCCAGGGAAAGCGGCGTGGCTCCGCATGAGATCAGCGACCTCCAGTTTATTCTCACGGATCTGGTGCTCAGTTCAAAAGTCAAGGAATCGCGGCATCTGGCCGAGTGTGTACAGAGCGGGATGCTAATCGCCCTGCGCAAGGCCGGAATGTCCACCCCGGACAACGGGGTGCGCGGCGCCCCTTTCCGCGTCCTGATGGGGGCGCGCATGCCGGCCATTCTGGTGGAATTCGGCTACATAAGCAACAAGGAGGAAGCGGCCAACCTCAAGAAGGACAGCTACCTGCAAAAACTCTGTGAGGGTCTGGCCAACGGCATCGTGAACTATAAGCGGGATCTCGCGGCTCAGGCGCCCGGTTAGAATGCGTATCGAACAAGCGCACCAGCCGGCGCGCCGGGCGGACAAGCCCGGCGCGCCGCCGCAGGCGGCGTGAGCAAAGCAAAAACCGCGTTTTTTGCTTTGCTTACGCCTGTTACGACAGTACAGGCGTAACATCTCACCAGAGCGGAACAGGCAGCTGCGGGCATGAGGCCGCGTCAGTTTTTTTTCCTTGCGGTTACTTGAATTTTAAGCAAAAAAACCGTATATTTTGTCTAACCAGGGAGAACTACACGAAATGGAGCTAAAGCCGCTTTCGCCCCGCTACGACGTGGTTTTCAAAAAGGTCTTCGGGGAAAAGAACATTGCGGTTCTGGCGGATTTCCTGAAGGCCGTTCTCGACTTGCCCGCGGATGAGTACCAGGAGATCCGCGTGATCGACCCACATCTGTTGCGAAGGCACAAAAACGGCAAGCTCGGTATCCTCGACTTGAGGATTGTTACCAAAAACGGCAACTCTGTTGCGGTGGAACTTCAGGTTGCCCCCCAACCGTCCATTTGGAAACGCATGGAGTATTATAATGCAAGGCTCCTGACCGATCAGGCGGATTCCGGCGATGACTATGCCAAAATCAATCGCGCTATTAGCATCCTGATTTCATATCCGATATTGATTAAAGAAAACAAGGAATTTCATCACAACTTCGTGAAGCACGATAAAAAGACAAATGTCACGTATCCTGATTCATCAGAGATCCATGTGCTAGAGGTGCAAAAGGCGAAAGACGCGGAAGATTCGCCGTTGGTGAACTGGCTCCGCTTCTTCGCCGCCGAAACTGCGGAGGAATATGCAATGGTAGCTCAAACACGACCCGCAATAGCCGAGGCATGGGGAGTTGTCCAATATCTTAGCGGTGATGAGGAAGCCCGGCGTCTGGCCGAATATGAGGAAATGGCCCGCAGAGACGAGGCGGACCGGCAGAAAGGCGCGTATAAGCAAGGATTGCAGGAAGGACGTCAGGAAGGGATTATTGAGGTCGCCCGGAATGCCCTGCGGGAAAATTTGCCTGTGGAAACTGTCGTGAAGCTGACCGGATTTTCCCTGGATGAAGTGAAGCGCCTTGCCGCTGGCTTTCCCCGATAAAAACGCCCTGCCAGTTCCCTCCTTACGGGTATCGGCAGATGGATCGAGTTCTACAACCATATTCGGACCCACAACAGTATGGGCGGCATAACCCCGGATATGTGTTATGAACAGAACGGGATAAAGGCAGCCTGATAGGGGAAAAGACAAGCTACGAAACCGCTGAAACCTGTCCGAACGATGGGGAACACCTGACTTCCGCGAGTCTTGCCCGCTTACGCGTAAGAGTGTGGTGGATTATGGGCAAATCCCCTCTTGCCTGAAGGCGAAAGACAGGGTATTACTGGTTTCCATAGAAATCAGCGCACATCGGCCGCAAGGCCCGGGCCGCCGAAGGCGTCGCGGGGCAAGGCGCAACCACTTTTGCACCGCAGCCGATCCTGTGTTAAGGATGCGCCATCAACTTTCAAATCAAAACTGCATCCGTGCAGTTTCGCAAAAAATCGCAGGCGCGGAGGGATTGCTTCCATGCCGGGTTACCTCGGGATTATATCCCGCTTGAAGGCACCGGCATAACATGCTTACCGCACGATTATCGCTTCGCGCGAAACGAGCCCTGCGGCCGCTCTGATACCAAGTCGCGTTCAAACGAGTTTGAATGCAAGACGCCAAAGTTTTCGAAAAACAGGTGAAGCCTGATTTTTCAAAAACTTGCGGGCGGCGGCTTCGCCTCCGCCATATCAATTCGCTTTCTATTGAAAGCGAATTGATATGAAACAGAATACGAGGCAAAACGCCGCATTGGCATACCCGCCTCATAATCCATCGCGAGGTGCGCAGCATGGCCCCAACTCCAAGGTCTCCGATCCGGAGGCGTCCCGGAGCATGAAGATCTTTCCGCCACTTCCGTTTCTGGCGGCGGCGTTGTTGCTCTCGGCCTGCGCCCTGCACAAGGGTGACAGCCCGGACAAATACCGGGCGGACCTCCCGGAAATGATGGATTCATACACGCCGCGCGACGACGGACGCCCGCTCTCCCCTTCCGAACTCGAAGCCTTCAAGACAATCAGCGATCTGGACCGCAAGATAAGCCCCGAGGACGCCCAGGTGGTGGAGTTGCACTTCAAATTTTTCGTCCATGAAAACCGCAGACTTGTGGAACGATACATCACCCGCGGCGCCCGTTTTCTGCCCTATGCGCGCAAAATTTTCGCCTCCCGCGGCATCCCCGAGGATCTGGCCTACCTTTTTCTGGTTGAGAGCGCGGGCAACCCCAACGCCTATTCGCGGGCGGGGGCCGCTGGCCTTTGGCAGTTCATCCCCAGAACCGGGCGCAAATACGGCCTGACCCAGAACGCCTGGCTCGACGAGCGCAGGGACCCATATAAATCCACTTACGCGGCCACGGATTACCTGCTCAAACTCTACAACGACTTCGAAGACTGGCCTTTGGCCGCAGCCGCCTACAACGCGGGCGAAGGAAAAATCGGCAGAGCCATGGGCGGCACTGGGGCGAAAAACTTTTTTGAACTCTGCCGTCTGGACGAGCGCCTTGAGGAACGCGCGCGTCTCAGGCCCGAAACCCGCGACTATGTGCCCCGCCTGATCGCCGTGGCCAAGATCATGCGCAACCTGAAAAAACTGGGTTTTGACGAGCCTTCTCCGGACATGGCCTGGGATCTCGCGCCCCTGAACCTTCCTCCCGGCACCAACCTCGCGGGACTGGCCAAGCATCTGGACATCCCATGGAGCGAGTTCACCGGCATGAACCCCGCCCTGCGCAGGGCGGCGAGCCCTCCCGCCGGGGCGGCCACCGCCTATGTGCCGCCTGACAAACTGACCGCGGCCGTTGGCTGGGTATCCACTCCGGGCGCGCGCAGCTTCGCCGGCTGGACGGAATACACCGTGCGCAAGGGCGATTCCCTGGCCTCCATAGCCAAGCGCCATAAAATCTCCGTGGATGCGCTTAAAACGGCCAACGGCGTAAACTCTCTGCCCCCAAAAGGAGAGACGCTCGTCATTCCGGCTTCCGGCAAAAGCGCGATGTACGAGGCGCTTGCCTCAAAACCCGCTCCGTCTCCGCGCGCCTCCGCCCCGCCCGTACGGGTGGCCGCCCATGAAGCCCCTGAAACCGCCGCGGCAAAAGATGCGGGGAAAAAAACCCGTACAGACACAACCGCCCAATCCGCCTGCACGGTCGGCCCCGGAGACACCCTCTCCGGCATCGCCCTGCGCAACGGGACCACTGTGGCCGAACTGGCGAGACTCAACAACCTGAACCCGAAACGGGCGATTATCCGGATCGGGCAACGCCTGATCCTGCCCGGCAAATCCGCCGCCGCGCC
>JAISZH010000104.1 GCA_031269345.1 Desulfovibrio sp.
GGCGCTCTGGATAACCGGCAGTCTTGCCTTCCCGCAGGAGATCCCCCATGGCATCGAGAACACCTGTGAAAGAGATCCTTAAACAACATCTTGGCATGTTTTGGGAAGTCAAATCAAAATTCCACGTGCCGTCAGCCGGATCAGCGGAAGACGCAGTTAAAATTTTCAAAAAAAATCTTGTGGATATCACTTGGAATTGCCTGTCTGCGTTGGAACGGAATCCAGCGAGTCTGCCCCAGACGGAAACGATTCTGAAAGGGCAATCCGTTTCCGGCATCAGCATTGACGATTTGATGCAGGTCAAACATTTTGGTGATGGCGCGAAAATGCTTGTTAAACTCTTGACTGACGGGTCATTTCGTTTGGATGAAAAAACGGCCTGCGCCCTGCACGAATATGTTGGCAAGGAGGAAGCGCTGACTTGGGGAAAATTCAGGGACAGGCTTGTAACCATTCGTGATGTTAATCAGTATACGCCTCCAGAGAGTCGCTTTCTTTCAGAAATTGCCGAAAAGGGATTTGCCTTCCTGGATAATGAAATTGAACAACCCGTCGAACGGGCTGTCGCTACTTTTTTGTTCATGGCTAGAAACCAATTTTTCCACGATGCGAACAAAAGAACAGCGTCGTTGATGATGAACGGCGTTATGCTGCAAAATAGCCTTTTCCCCATAGCTGTCATGAATCGGGACTCTGAGCAGTTCCACTCCACATTGCGGGATTTTTATAATTCCGGAGACGCAACAGACATGTTAGTTTTTTTTGCAAAAGCTATACGTTCAATGTATCCTGACGAAATTGCCGCTAGCTACCCCACATCATCTTTTCAAAAAATATGAGAACATACGCATCAAACGCCGGGGTTTTAACATGGGCGCGCGAGTTGGTTATTATTACATATCAATGCAATATATATAAAATATGAGTGCGCTATGAAGAAAACTGAAAACACGGACGCGACGGTGCGTGTTTATACAGACGGTTCCTGTCTCGGCAACCCTGGTCCGGGGGGGTGGGCCGCGCGCCTGTCCTTCAAAGACGCGGTCAGTGTGATAAGCGGCGGCTTCGCCTTAACCACCAACAACCGCATGGAAATTTACGCGGCCGTGGCGGCCCTGGAAACCTTGACCAGACCCTGCCGGGTTGAGCTTTTTACAGATTCGCGCTATCTGCGCGACGCGGTGGAAAAAGGATGGCTCTCCGGGTGGCGGCGGAAAAACTGGCGCAAGGCGGACGGCAAAGCCGTGCTCAATCGCGATCTTTGGGAACGCCTGAGCCTTGCCCTGGCAAGGCATCAGGTGCGCCTGCACTGGGTGGAGGGACACTCCGGACAAGACGAAAACGAGGAAATGGACGCCCTGGCAAAGGTTGCGGCCGCGCGTCCAAACCTCCCCCCGGACCCGGGCTACGCCGGGACAAAAGAACCAGGTGAAAAATGGACCCCGCCCTGATTTGGGACAAGCTCTTCCTGCCGCTTGCGCGCCTTTGCGCCACGATGTGCCTGGGGCTTCTGGCGGCAAGCCTTATCGAGAGCCTGCACTGGACGCGCGCCATAGCGAAAGCCGCCTTGCCCCTGGCCAGATTGGGCCGGCTGCGCGCGCCTTCGGCCGCATCCTTCGCCCTTGCCTTTTTTTCGCCCGCGGCCGCGAATTCCCTGTTGGCCCAAGCCCATTCCAGGGGTGAAATCAGCCGCGCGGAGACAATTTTCGCCAATCTCTTCAACAGCACACCCAGCGTCCTCGTGCATCTGCCCACACTGCTTTCCCTGACCCTGGCCTTTCTCGGAGCGCGCGCCCTGATTTACGTGGGCCTCGTTTTAAGCGCCGCAATCCTGCGCACCCTCGCCACCGCCCTGGCCGGACGCGCCTTTCTCTCTCCCCCGCCGCCCGTCCCGGAAGAAAAAGAGGAGAACCTCCCCTTGCGCGCCACTCTTAAAGTCGCCCTGCGACGTTTTAAAAGCCGCGCCTCGAAGCTTGTGCTCTTCACAGTCCCGGTATACTGCCTGTTCTTTGCCGCGCAAAACGCCGGCTGGTTCGCGGCGGCCGAAAACTTCCTGGCCGAATCCGGCGTTTTCTCCTTTTTGCAGCCGGAAGCCGCCGGCATAACAGTCCTTTACCTGGTGAGCGAATCCGGCGCCGCCCTGTCCGCCGCCGCCTGCCTGTCCGAAAGCTCCGCCCTGCCCACGCGGGAAATAATCATGGCATTGCTCGTCGGCAACATCCTGTCTTCGCCTCTGCGGGCCTTGCGCCATCAACTCCCCTCCTACGCCGGCATGTTCTCCCCCCGCTTCGCCCTGACGCTTGTGCTGACCAACCAGGTCTGCCGGGCGACAAGTCTGGCCCTGGCGGCCGGGACGTATTATTATTTCGCCTTTTGACAAAATTCGCTCGCGATAGTATAAACGCAAGCACCAAAAATGCACCTGGTGTAACGGCTCAACATCAAAGTCCGGATGAAAAAACCCGTGCGCCGGACGAACCCAGGAGGACACCATGCCACTGACCGATCCCAAAAGCATGTTCGATAGGGCATACAAGGAAGGCTATGCCGTAGGCGCGTTCAACGTCAACAACATGGAGATTATCCAAGGCATAATGCAGGCCGGGGCGGAAGAAAAAGCGCCGCTTATCCTCCAGGTTTCCGCCGGGGCGCGCAAGTACGCGGGGCAGAACTACATAGTAAAGCTCATGGAGGCGGCGCTGCTGGAAACGGATCTGCCGGTCGTGCTCCACCTGGACCACGGTCCGGACTTTGAATTGTGCAAGTCCTGCATAGACGGAGGCTTCACTTCGGTGATGATCGACGGCTCGCACCTGCCTTTTGAGGAAAACATAGCCGTCACCAAAAAAGTTGTCGAATACGCGCATCAGCGCGGGGTATGGGTCGAGGCCGAGCTTGGGCGCATAGAAGGCGTGGAAGATGACGTGAAGGCGGAGAAAACCATATACACGGATCCGGATCAGGCCAAGGAATTCGTCGAACGCACCGGATGCGACTCTTTGGCCATAGCCATAGGCACCAGCCACGGCGCCTATAAATTCAAGGGTGACGCCAAGCTCGACTTCCCGCGTCTGGAAAAAATCACCAGCATAATGCCTGGCTATCCGCTGGTGCTGCACGGTTCTTCAAGCGTGCCTCAGGAGTTTGTGGAAATGTGCAACAAATACGGCGGACAGGTGGGAGGGGCGAAAGGCGTTCCGGAGGACCTGCTGCGCAGGGCCGGAACCTTGGGCGTTTGTAAAATCAATATAGATACGGACATCCGTTTGGCCATGACCGCGTGCATCCGCAGACATTTCGCGGAAAACCCCGCCGACTTCGACCCGCGCGCCTACTTGAAGCCGGCCCGCGAAGCGGTGAAAAACATGGTCCGGCACAAGATCCGCAACGTGCTCGGCTGTTCCGGAAAAATTGACTGATTACCGCGTAAACCGGTAAACATCATCCGCAAAGCCGCTGTGCCGCCCGGAAAGGCGGGGCAGGGCGCAACCGCAAAGCCGCTGTGCCGCCCGGAAAGGCGGGGCAGGGCGCAACCGCAAAGCCGCTGTGCCGCCCGGAAAGGC
>JAISZH010000118.1 GCA_031269345.1 Desulfovibrio sp.
ACCCCTTGGACACTCGCCGAAGCTGGCAAAGTATGCACGGGAGTACGCACAGACTGTACTTTGCAGAGGAAGATGGCATCGCCTATGTCCCCTTGGGCATAAAAGCAATCGGCGCTGAATATTCCGCAATTTTTGCGTCACTCGTCAGCAGGCAGATGTCTTCTGTTCTGGCCTGTGCGATGAGAATTCTGTCAAAGGGGTCTTTGTGCAACAATGGTAAATCGCCTATGGCGACCGTATGGAGGCTGGTGATGGCTATTTCCTCATATCCATTGGCCAGAAGTTGCCTCCTCATAATTCGGGCGCTCACCTGAAAATCAGGCCTGTTTTGGGCGCTCTTTATGCTTATTTCCCACAGACTGGCAGAATTGAAATGAAGACAGTTATCAGCATCGGCGATTGCTTGCCATGCTTTCTGCGGCAATAAATCCGGCCAAAATACCGCCCAAAGCAACATCTGCGTGTCCAAAAGCAGCTTCATTCCCGCCCTTCAAACATGGCTATAATTTCTTCTCGGCCTATGGCCTTGATGTCGGTATCCCTGCCGAGAATACCAAGCCCCCTCATGCACCCAAGGCGTTTTGACTCTGAGGAAACGGGTTCCCCGTTCTCTACGCCCCCAGGCATGACACCGGCTGTTGGAGAAAGGATGATCGTCATTTCCGCCTGTCCCTCCGGAATATCCTCCGGTAGGGTCAAATCAAGGCGCAAGCGGCGGTCAGCCGGGATATGGACGGTTTGCTGAAGGGTGTTCATGGCTTGCCTCCATGAGGAGAATAACCGCTTTAAGGCGGAAGGGCAACAACACTGCCGTGGCCGTGACTTCCTCTTTTGTCTCCTTGCAGTTTTGTGGCGTGAACGGCGCGGTGCCGTCACCGCGGAGCGCTTTCGTCGTTGAGTTCTCCAAAATCACGTTGCCGCAAGGAGGTCACACCTTGCGCGGTATCCAGCGGATTTACCCGAATATTTCATTCGCCTGCTGACGGATGAGGGGGATACGGTCTTTGACCCTTTTGGTGGGAGTTGCGTAACAGGTGAAGTTGCCGAATGCCTGAATCGAAAATGGATTTGCTGCGAGTTACTGGAGGAGTATCTGATATTTCATTGGCAACTAAAAAATTCGAATAGAGGCCGCCTCTTTTTTTCGATCACCTTACCGCGCTATCGACAGGCCTGACGCGCGGAGGTCATTTTTCCCTTGAATTGCCGCGCGAAGCGGTTATACTGCCGCGGACGGGTAAGGGCCGGAAGCGCCCGGGCGCATCCGCCTTTTTTGCCCGCGCGGGAACTGCCATGAGTGAAGCCCACTGGCGTCATAAAGACCTTCTGGACGTGGAGGCCCTTTCCTTTTCCGAAATAACCCGTCTGCTGGACACGGCGGCTCGTTTCATGGAAATAAACGCGCGGCCGGTAAAAAAAGTTCCCACCTTGCGCGGCCGCAGCATCGTGCTTTTTTTCGCCGAACCCAGCACCCGCACCAAAACTTCCTTTGACGTGGCGGGCAAGCGTCTTTCCGCCGACACCTTCTCCCTGGGGGTAAGCGGCAGCAGCATCACCAAGGGGGAATCCCTCAAGGACACGGCCCTTACCCTGCAAGCCATGGCCCCGGACATCATAGTCATCCGCCACTCTTCAAGCGGGGCGGCGCATTTTCTGGCCGAACGCCTTGATTGTTCGGTGGTGAACGCCGGGGACGGACGCCACGCCCATCCCACCCAAGCCCTGCTGGACGCGTTCACCTTGCGCGAACTCTGGGGCCCGGACATGGCCGGCAAGACCCTGCTCATAGCCGGAGATATCGCCCACAGCCGCGTGGCCCGTTCCAACGTGCTGCTCTGGGCGAAGCTCGGCGTGTCCGTGCGCATCTTCGGGCCGCGCACCCTCCTGCCCCCCGGAGTCGCCGCCTGGCCGGCCGAGGTTTACGACAATCTGGACGAAGCCGTAAGCGGGGTGGACGCCATCATGGGCCTGCGTCTGCAACTTGAGCGCCAGCAGGCCGGGCTGCTTCCGGACCTCGCGGAATACGCGCGCCGCTTCTGCATAGGGCGGCGGCACCTGAACCGCGCCGCTGCCGGCGCCGTTGTGCTGCATCCGGGCCCCATAAACCGGGGCATGGAAATCGCCTCTGAAATCGCGGATTCCGCGCAAAGCCGCATCCTGGATCAGGTGGCGGCGGGCGTGGCTGTGCGCATGGCACTTCTTTTCACCCTAGCAATGCGCAATGAGGTGCAATAAGGTATCCGATGCAGTCAGCCGATCGACATGACGCTGTTTTTCTGGAGCAGGTGCTGATCCCGAGCCTTCACGCGCCGGGACCGTACAATGTCCTGGCCTGTGAAGGAAAAATCGCCGCCTGCGCCCCGGCCGGAGAATTTGAGGCTCCGGCCGGGGTTGCGTCCATACCCGGAAAAGGCCTGCGCCTTTTCCCGAGTTTTGTTGACGCGCACGCCCACTTGCGCGAGCCGGGCTTTGAATACAAGGAGGACATCGAATCCGGACTGCGCGCCGCGGCATACGGCGGCTTCGGCGCGGTTTTCGCCATGCCCAACACCAGCCCGGTCAACGATCAGGCGGCGGTCACGGCCTTTATGCTGGACCGGGCGCGCCTGCGCCACCCCTTCGGCCCGCGCCTGTATCCGGTAGGGGCGCTGACCGTCGGACTGGAAGGCAGGGAACTGGCCCGCATGGGCGAGCTGAGCGAAGCGGGTTGCGCGGCCTTTTCCAATGACGGACGCTGGGTCACCAGCACCGAGATCTTCCGCCGGGGCATGGAATACGCCGCGCAATGGGGCCGTCTGGTCATCGACCACTGCGAGGATGAATTCCTGGCCAAAGACACGCATATGAACGAAGGCGCGGTTTCCGGGCGCATCGGCGTGGCCGGGCAGCCGACGGTGGCCGAGGCCCTGCATGTGGCCAGAGACGTCCTTCTTTCCGAATATCTGGACCTGCCGGTGCATCTTGCCCATATAAGCTGCCGCCAGTCCCTGGAACTCATCTCGTTCGCCAAGGAACGCGGCGTAAAGGTCACGGCCGAGACCTGCCCGCATTACCTGTGCCTGGACGACACGCGCCTGGAAAATTACGATACGGCGGCCAAGGTAAACCCGCCCCTGCGCGGCGCGCGGGACGTGCAAGCCCTGCGCCGCGCCGTGCAAGACGGCATCATGGACATCTTCGTGACCGACCATGCCCCGCATGCCGCGCACGAGAAGGAAGTGCCCCTGGACCAGGCCCCGAGCGGCTGCATCGGCCTGGAAACCGCCCTGCCTCTTACTTATGGTCTGGTGCGCGAGGGATTGCTCGCGGAAAAGGCCTTTATCCGCATGTGGCACGACGCCCCGGCCGCCATTTTTTCCATTCCGGTAAACAATTTCGCCGTCGGAGACCCGGCCGACTTCTTCCTTTTCGACCCGGACAGTGAATGGGAAGTCACGCGCGAAACCATTCATTCCAAAAGCCTGAACACCCCCTTTCTGGGCGCGCGCCTCAAAGGCAGGGTGCTGGCGCACTGGCTCGGAGGCCACCGGATAGTCTGATCCGCAACCCGGCAAATTCGTGACATGGCCGCTACCGGAGGTAAATTCATGCCGCAACCCTCGTTCAAGGAAGCCGTAACCATATGCAAATCCGTCATGCGCAACGGTTTTGACGCCCACATAGTCAACACCCCCTTGCAGCACAACCTTATCGAAAAACTCGGCGAACGCGCCGTGGACATAGCTACGGACGCGCCGGCGGAAGAACTGAAGAAAATATTTCCGAACTTCAACCGCGAATCCGCGTCCCCCCCCGACGCCCTGCTCGGGCTGCTGGAAGAAAACGACTACACCTACCGTTTTTATCTTATGAACATAGCCGAGGCCACGCGCCCGGAAAGTTCCCTGACGCGCCTTACTCCCACTCTGATTGAGGGCATGAGAAAACTGGGGCCGGTGCCGCGCTGTCTGATCAGCGGAATGTCCACACTCTCGGCGGACGAAAGCGAAAACGCCTTCGAGGACTTTTCCGGCGGGCGCATACGCCTTAAAGGACTTCCGGACCAGACCCTGAATACGGACTATCTTCTCGGCATCCGCGCCTTCCGTTACGCCGCCAACCACGATCTCCCCATCGATCCCAATACCTGGATGAGCATCGTGCGCTCCGCCCAGCGCATCCTGAATTATGTCCCCGCGCGCAGCATCATGGAGGAATGGCGCAAGGTCGAGGCCCCGAACATGTGGAAATTCCTGCGCATGCTCTTTGACAGCCAGATTATGAACGGACTTCTGCCGGAAATATCCGCCCTCTCGCACGTGCGCCAGACCAGGAACGACAGCGGGGCGGAAGAAAACGTCCTGGATCACTCCATCGAATGCGTGCGCCGCTATCCCGAGGGGGAGTTCCACTACGACTGGTACGGGACCTTTGCCATGCTTTTCCATGACGTCGGCAAACTCTACACCGCCGAATTCTATAACGGACGCTGGAACTTCTATGAACACCACCGCGTGGGGGCGGAAGTCGCGCGCAAGCTTCTGCGCCGCCTGAACGTGCTTCCGGAAGACATTGATCTGATCTGTCATCTGGTGCGCAACCACATGCGTTTCAAATTCATGCTGACCGACAAGGGCATCCGCCGGTTCAAGGCCCAGGGCGAAACCCAGCGGCTTATCGCCATGTCCCGCGCCGACATCAGGGCCAGAGAAGACAATTACACGGCCTTCAATCATAACAACAAGTATCTGGAACGCGCGGAGACGCCCGAACAGATGCTGGAACCCCTGCTTAACGGCAACGAGATCATGGAGTACATCGGATTAAAGCCAGGGCCGGAGGTCGGGCATATCCGCAACGCCCTGCTGACCGCCCAGGTCGCGGGCGAGGTGACCGGCCGCGAGGAGGCGGTGGCCTTTGTGCGCGCCATGGCCAAGAACGGGGATTACGGATCTCCGCATGGAAATCTGTAATTCGGATTCCAAATAAAACGTGCCATTTTATTTGGAGAGCCGCAGGCGGGCAAAGCCCGCCTGCTCCTTGCAAAACCTACGGTTTTGGCGCCTCCACGGGCCTGCGCAATTCGAATTCCAGATAAAAATTGGAGCAATTTTTATCTGGAATTTGAATAAAGCAGCCGTCAGGCCGCTGTCGCCGCGCACCCCCATGCGGGGTTGCGACTATTGTCGCGTGACGCGACACTCAAGGAGTTTTTGATGCGCAAGCTTACCCTGGACGACATCACAGCCGCTTATTACGACCTCAGGCCGGATGCGGAAAATCCGGCCCAGCGCGTGAGCTTCGGCACTTCCGGGCACAGGGGATCGTCCCTGGACGGCAGTTTCACGGAAGGGCACGTTCTGGCCATCACCCAGGCGCTGTGCGATTACCGCAAAGCCCAGGGCATAACCGGCCCTCTGTTCATGGGCAGGGACACCCACGCCCTTTCCGTTCCGGCCATGGAAACGGCCTTGTCCGTGCTTGCCGCCAACGGAGTGGACACGCGCATCCAGGCGGGCGACCTGCCCACGCCCACCCCGGTCATCTCGCACGCGATTTTGAAGCATAACTCATCCGGCAACGACCAGGCCGACGGCATCGTCATCACCCCTTCGCACAATCCGCCCGAAGACGGGGGCTTCAAGTACAACGAGCCGCACGG
Source organism: Desulfovibrio sp. (assembly GCA_031269345.1). GTDB lineage: Bacteria > Desulfobacterota > Desulfovibrionia > Desulfovibrionales > Desulfovibrionaceae > Frigididesulfovibrio. The sequence continues at coordinate 5,642 of JAISZH010000118.1, forward strand.
CGGCCCGGCGGGCGCCGAGGTCACGGCCCGGATCGAAAAACGCGCCAACGAATACCTGGTCCTTGGCAACCGGGGCGTTTCCCGTCTGGGCGAAAAACCGGCGCGCAAACAGTCCTGCGTCTCCGAAATGGACTATATCCGGCCCTATGTCCGGGATTTGGAGAACATAGCGGATCTCAAAGCCGTGGCCGCCTCGGGGCTGCGCCTGGGGGTCGATCCCCTGGGCGGTGCCTCCCTGCCTTTCTGGGAGCCCATAGCCGAGACTTACGGGCTTAATCTGAAGGTGGTCAACACCGTTCTGGACCCGCTTTTCTCCTTCATGCCCCCGGATCACGACGGGAAAATACGCATGGACTGCTCCTCGCCCTTTGCCATGGCCGGCCTGATCAGCCTTTCCTCCGGCTTCGATCTGGCCTTCGGCAACGATCCGGACGCGGATCGCCACGGCATAGTCACCCCCGGGGGTCTGATGAACTCCAACCATTATCTCTGCGCCGCCGTCTGGCATCTCCTGCAGGAAGGCGGAGAACGCCGGAAAGGAGCGGGGGTCGGCAAGACCTGCGTAAGCACCAGCCTCATTGACCGCATCTGCGCCGGGTACGGCGCCGCGCTCTATGAAACCCCGGTCGGGTTCAAATGGTTTGTGGACGGTCTTTTGAACGGGAAGCTGTTCTTCGGGGGCGAAGAAAGCGCCGGGGCCTCTTTTCTGCGCAAAGACGGCAAACCCTGGAGCACGGACAAAGACGGCATCATCCTGAACCTGCTGGCGGCGGAGATGACCGCCAAACACGGGAAAAACCCCGCGGAAATCTATGCCGACATCACCGGACGCTTTGGCGAAACCTTTTTCGCCAGGCAGGATGTCGCCGCTTCCAAGGCCGAGAAAAAAATCCTCAAGGAACTGGACCCGCGGTCGGTGACCCGCAAGGAACTGGCCGGAGACCCCATAAGCCGCGTCCTGATCAGGGCGCCGGGCAATGACGTCCCCATAGGAGGGATCAAGGTGGAAACCGCCAGGGGCTGGTTCGCCGCGAGGCCGTCGGGAACCGAGGACATGTGCAAGATATACGCGGAAAGCTTTGTGGACGGCGCTCATCTGCGCCGGATTCAGGAGGATGCGGGCGAACTTGTGAGCGCGGCCTTCGCCTCTTTGTCCTGACCTTCATGGCCCCGGATTTTTTTTCGGATTTCGCGGCTCTGGCCGCCTATCTGGAAGGACTCTGCCTTTTCCGCATGCGCCCCGGACTGGAGAGAACGCGCGCCGTGCTGCAAAGGCTCGGCCTTGAGCGCGCGCCCTATACGGCGGTCCAGGTAGTCGGCACCAACGGCAAGGGGTCCACCAGCGTCATGCTGGCGCGTCTGGCCGAGGAGCACGGCCTGAAGACAGGGCTTTACACCTCCCCGCATTTCGTCTCCATGCGCGAACGGGTGCGCGTGAACCGGGCCATGCTCTCCGAAGCGGCCTGGACTGAGCTAGGCAACAGGCTGTTGCGCGCGGGGGCGGAGACGCTCAGCTGGTTCGAGTTCACCACCTGTCTGTGCGTTTTGGCCTTTGCGGAGGCCGGGGTGGACCTGGCCGTCATGGAAAGCGGCCTGGGCGGAACCTGGGACGCGGTGACGGCAACTCCCGCGGACCTGGTGGTCTTCACCCCCATCGACCTGGACCACGAAGCAATTCTCGGGCCGGACATCGCGGATATCGCCGCGGACAAGGCCGGGGCGATGCGTCCGGGAAAGCCGGCCCTCACCGGCCCCCAGAGCGGGGAAGCCCTGGAGGAGATTAGGAAGGGCGCGCAAAGGCACGGCTGTCCTTTGTTGTCCGTCGACGCTTCCCAACCCTTGCCTTTCATCCCCGGCAAGGAGCGTCCGGCCTTGTCCGGGCGGCATCAGCTCGACAACGCCCGCCTGGCCCTTGCCGCCTTCCGCGTCTTGAGGGATCGGGGGATTTTTCCCCCGCCCGTTTTGGCGCGCCTTGCCGCCAAGGGCGAAAACTCCGGTTCTCTTGAGGCCGCGGCGCTTTGCGCGGCCTTCCTGCCCGGGCGCATGCAGCGCGTAAAGGCCGCGCCGGCGGGGCAAACCGTCGGGGAGGACGCTGCGGATGAGGGTTCGGCCGGGGCGCGTTTATTTCCTCTGGGCCGTCCCTGTCTGCTTCTGGATGGGGCGCACAACGCGCACGGTCTGGCCGCGCTCGGGGCGAGCCTCGCGGCAGAGGGCACAGCCCCGGCCGCCGTGATCTTCTCCTGTCTGCTGGACAAGGACCTGGAGCGGATGCTGCCGCATCTGCGGGCTCTGGCCACCGGACCGGTCTTCGTCCCTCCGATCCGCGGCAATCCACGGGCGGCAAACCCGGAAGAAACAGCCGCCCGCATCGGCATCAACGCCTGCGCCGTCCCTTCTCTGTCCGAAGCTTTGCGCGAAGCCTCCTCCCTGATCCTGCGCAGACTGCCGGAAGCCGCGCATGGCAAAGCGGAAAAAAATCCTCTGCTGATTTGCGGTTCGCTCTATCTGCTCGGCGAATTCTATTCCCTTTTCCCGCGCTTTCTTGAATCTCCCTCCTGACCCGCTTCATGCATACTTACGGGACGGGAGCGGCGGTTGGCCGGGTACAAGAGTCCGGCGCTGTTGACTTGAGGCGTTAACACGCTCTACAAGGGTTTGCCGCGAGACGCCCGGCCGGCAGGCTTTGCCCTCCGGCATCTTATATCGGGTTGCATTCGAACGAGTTTGAATGCAAGATGTCAAAGTTTTTGAAAAACAGGCGAAGCCTGATTTTTCAAAAAGCGCGGGCGGAGGTTTCGCCTCCTCCATCCCAATTTGCTTTCGATGGAAAGCGAATCGGGATCATAAAGATGCAGGCCGATTGCGCGCAGAGTGACGGCTCTTGTGGCCCTGGGCGCTTTGATTTGAACATTTTTTCCGGGAAGGGTTTATGGGCGCCGAAGCCAGGGATTTGCAGGACGAGCATCAGAAATATATTGAAGATCTGGGGGATTTCACCCGGACGCATTCCTGCGGGGAGCTTGACGTTTCGCATATAGGGCTTGAGGTGAGACTTGAGGGCTGGGTGCAGTTCCGCAGGGATCACGGCGGGCTGATTTTCGTTGATTTGCGCGACCGGGCCGGGTTGACCCAGGCGGTGTTCAGCCCGGAGGAAGCGGAGGAAGAGCACCGGCGCGCCGGCATTTTGCGCGCCGAGTACGTCATCGCCTTGCGCGGGCTGGTGCGGGCGCGGCCGGAAGGCATGACCAACCCCGCCCTTTCCACCGGGGAGATAGAGGTTTTGGTGCGCGAATGGAAGCTTTTGAACACGTCGAAGACCCCTCCTTTCCCGATTGAGGATCGCATTGATCCGGGCGAGAGCCTGCGTCTGCAATACCGTTACCTGGATCTTCGCCGGCCGCGCATGGCCGCCAATCTTGTTCTGCGGCACCGGGTTGCGCAGAGCGTGCGCCGTTATCTGGATGAGGCCGGGTTTCTGGAAATCGAAACGCCTTTTCTGACGCGTTCCACCCCGGAAGGGGCACGGGATTTTCTTGTCCCCAGCCGGGTGAACCGGGGCGATTTTTACGCCCTGCCTCAAAGCCCGCAAATTTTCAAGCAGTTGCTCATGATCAGCGGGCTGGAGCGTTATTTTCAGATCGTCCGCTGTTTTCGGGACGAGGATTTGCGCTCCGACCGCCAGCCCGAGTTCACTCAGATCGATATCGAGATGTCCTTTGCGGATGAGGCACAGGTAATGCGTCTTGCCGAGGGCATGGTGGCCAGGGTTTTGAAGGACGTGCGCGGGAAGGACCTTGCCCTGCCCCTGCCGCGCGTAAGCTATGCGCAGGCTATGGCCGACTACGGCTCGGACAAGCCGGATACGCGCTTCGGGCTTCTTCTCAAGGATGTCACGGATATCGTCCGCGCTTCTTCTTTCAGGCTTTTTTCCGCTGCGTCCGTGGTCAAAGGGTTGCGCGTTCCGGGCGGAGAAAACCTTACGCGCAAGGAAATAGACGATTTTACAGAATTTGTGAAAATATACGGAGCCCAGGGGCTGGCCTGGGTCAAGCTGCGTCAGGCCGGGGCATCCGGATCGGACGGGCAGTGGCAGTCGCCCATAACCAAGTTTTTCTCCGCTGATGAAAAAAGCGCCCTGCAGGACAGGCTGGAACTGCAAAGCGGAGACATCGCCTTCTTCCAGGCGGGCGAGCCGGACATGGTCAACGCCGCGCTGGGGAACTTGCGGATAAAACTGGGAGAACATCTGGGGCTGATCGACAAAAACGCCCTGAACCTCCTCTGGGTGACAGATTTTCCTCTTTTTGAATATGACGGGGAGGAAAAGCGCTATGTGGCCTGCCATCATCCCTTTACCTCACCGGCTCCCGGTTCGGACCTGAGACAGCCCGACAGGACATTCGCCAGGGCTTACGACATGGTTTTGAACGGCACGGAGCTCGGCGGCGGTTCCATCCGCAACCACCGGGCCGCGATGCAGAGGGAGATGTTCGATGCCCTGGGTTTCAGCCGGGAAGCGGCCGAGGAACAGTTCGGCTTTCTCATGCAGGCCCTGGAGATGGGCGCGCCGCCGCACGGAGGCATAGCCTTCGGGCTGGATCGCCTGGTAATGCTTCTGGCCGGAGCGGATTCCATCCGGGACGTGATCGCCTTCCCAAAAACCCAGAAAGCCACCTGCCTGCTTACCGGGGCGCCGGCCGGAGTGGAAGGCGGGCAGTTGCGGGAGTTGGGGATCAAATTGCTGGAGGCGCGGGAGAAGACTGGTACGCTGTAACGCTTAGAGCATTTTGCGCTTGAGATTGCCGTTTTACGGCGGAGTGAATCCGCCTTACGCAATCTCGCGGCAAGGATTTGCAGGCAAATCCTGGCACAGCGGATTAGGTGGCGTCGTCACTACGTCTATAACACGCTGAAAATATTTGAATATTTTATAGTG
>JAISZH010000122.1 GCA_031269345.1 Desulfovibrio sp.
AATATCATTTCTGAACCGGGCCTGTATGCCCTAGTCTTCCGTTCCCGCAAACCAGAGGCCAAAGCCTTCAAGCGGTGGGTCACGCACGAAGTCCTTCCCGCTATCCGGCGCACCGGCGGCTACATCCTTGCCGCGGCGGACGAAACCCCGGAAGGGTAAGGAAAAAGTCGCAAGGAACCTGCCGAGTCCAGTCGCCTAACATATAGAAATTCCGGGACAAGAAGCAGAAAAAATCGGGACAATGTCGGGACAATGTCGGGACAATGTCCCGACAAACTCCCCCTATATTATTGATGAGGCCGGCAGGCACGTTTTTCCCGGCGGGGGCAGGCCTTCCCACAAATCGATACGAAGCGGATCCCTGATATTGAGCAGGAGGAGCAGGAGCAGGAGTCGACGTCACGTTGACGTCACGTCGACTACACGTCGAACGTACGTCAGGCGGTCGTTGTTCGGTCGTTACATGGCGTTTCACTGGCGTTACATGGCGTTACATGGCGTTTCATGGCGTTACATGGCGTTTCATCGGCGTTTCGTCGCGTTGACGTCACGTCGGACGGTCGTCGGGCATTGCTTGGAGCTATGCTTGCGGTATGCTCCGGGCATTCCCAGCAAAAGTCAACGGCGCGGTCGCTGAAGTCAACACCGTTGACGGTGCAATTCGTTGCGGCGGTTGGGTTGGCCGTCGCGGTCAGGCAAAAGTCAAAACTTGAGTCAACGGTTCGCCGGTAGGCCGGGTTCGGAAATGATTACCATTTCCTGTTTCCCGGCAGGGGCAAGACTTCCCTTTGCCGGGACTTCCCTCTTCGCCCAAGGCGTTCAGATTCCGGCGCGGTCGACGTCCGAACGCTGATGCCGGGCAACACGATTTTTTCTGGTGTCCCCCCGGTGTCCCCCCGGAAAGAAAAAGGGTTTACAGTGTTTGCTGTAAACCCTTAATTTTTCTGGCTCCCCGGGACGGGATCGAACCGCCGACCTAGTGATTAACAGTCACCCGCTCTGCCGGCTGAGCTACCGGGGAATAACAGCTCCATGTCCGAAAACGCGGACATGATCCGTTGAGTCTGTAAATCATTGCCGAACTGCCGTCAAGATTTTTTCTTTCCGGATTATCCGCTATCTGCGACAAATTTGATGTTCAATGTTTCAATCCACATCCGGCACCATTCGCCGGATGACTCAGCCCCGGCTGATAGGAGCCGGGTGGATTGCCCCCTCCCTGAAGGGAGGGGTTACCAGGATGGTATGCCCGGCATAGCCGGGCGTCAAGCTATCTCCCTGAAGGGAGAGGTTTCAGACCATAAAGGAAGGGTTGGTGAAATATTAAGATTTTCCCATCACAGATTCGGAAAGAAAAAATTTTACATATAACATATTGATTTAATTTATTTTTTATGACGTGTACCTATATTTTGATGCACACACTCGAGAAATAAACTGCATGAAATCTATCGTTTTTTTTGAGCAGTACGGATCGCTCGGCGGCGGTCAACAAGTGCTGGTGGAACTGATCCGTGCGGCGACGCATTGCGGTTATGCCGCCACAGCGCTTATTCCACCCGGAACATGCGCCAGGCAATGCGCTACGGCCGGAGCAACGGTGGGCGCCATCCCGCCCCTTTTGTTGCGTATGGGCAAAAAGGGCGTTTGGGATGTCCTGAAGCTTGGCGCATATGCCTGCGCCGTGCTGCTGAAGCATTGGCCCGCCCTGCGCCGGGCGGATATGCTCTATGTGAACGGAGAGCGCCTTCTGCCGGCCGCGCTGCTTGCGTCTCTGCTGTTCCGCAAGCAGGCGATCTATCATATCCATCTTGACCATGCGGGCTTTGAACGGCTTCTTTTCCTGCTGGCGCTGCAATGCCGCCTGACCCGCTTCATCGCCGTGCCTTCGAGGTTCATCGCGCAACGGTTGCGGCGCTATTCCGGTCGATTCGAGGATCCGCGCGTTGTGACGCTGGAAAACGGACTGGACGCGCGTTTTGCCGCAATCTCCTACACTGATGTTTTTTCCCGTCGCCCCTTGCGGCATGTAGGGTGCATCAGCCGGGTATCGCCGGAAAAGGGACAGGATGCGCTGCTGCCCCTGGCCCGCGCGTTTCCTGAAATGACCTTCCACGTTTTCGGCGATGCAGGCTTTGCCGATGGCGCGTATTACGCCGGCTTGCGCCAAACGGCGCCATCCAATGTGCGGTTTCATGGATGGGTGGAAAACATTCCCGCCCAGGCCAAGGAATTCGGCCTGCAAATTTGCCTTGCGCCCTCGCGCTGCTCGGAGGCCGCCCCTTTGGTCCCCTTGCAGATGGTCGCCTTGTCCTGCCTGATGATAGTGCGCCGGGTGGGCGCCCAGACGGATATCGCGGACGAGCTTGGCTTACGGACTTTTGACGATGATGAAGACCTTCCCGGGATTTTTCGCCGCCTGCTCACAGCCAGGCCCGAAATGTTGGCGGATGAAACACGTTCAAGTTATGAACGCGCCATGGCCTTGTATGGGCATGAAGTTTATAAGGAGCGTCTCCGGGCGTTTTTCCGGCGCATGTGGGATAATCCGGAGCCGGGCCATGCCTGAGGCCTTCCCCGCGCCCGCATGCGGCCGATTCCCCGTCTATTTTCCAGGAACAGGGCGTTCATCAAAATTTCCTTTATGGTTTGAAACCTCTACCTTCAGGGAGGAGGCAATCCACCCGGCTCCCAACCACCGGGGCGGCGTCCTCCGGCGGACGGTGCAGGATGCGGATTGAAACATGAATTCCTCTTCCTCATTCTCGTCATTCGGCGCGTTCCGAAAAATTTTCTCCCGGATTCCGAAGCGTCTGCGCCGGGCTTTCTGGTATTCCGTCGCAGCCTCCCTGTGCATGGGGTTCGCGGAACTTTTGCTGGCGTCCGTCATCTCCCTTTTGGGCGTCGCGCTGGCCGTCCCCGCAAGTTTGCTTGCCACAAGGCCCGCCCAGGCTCTTTTGACGTTTATCCCCTCCCTGCAGGATCAGCGTTTTTTAGTTACCTGCCTTGCGGGCATGATCATTGTCGCCGTCATTGCCAAGCAGGCGCTTAACGCCCTTCTGGTCTGGTGCCAGGAGTATGTGGCCCAGCGGGTCAGCATGGTGTTTTTCGAACAGGTGTTCAGCGGTTATCTGCATGCGCCTTACCTGTGGTTCGCCATGCAGGAAATCCCCCGGCTCAGCACTCGCCTCGGCTGGACAGCCCAGGCGGGGACATTCCTGGGGTTCAGCCTGTTATTCATAACGCAGGTCAGCATCGGCGTGATTTTGCTGACTGCCGTTTTCCTTGTGTCGCCGGTCGTGGAGTTGATCATTTTCGGTTCGCTCGGACTCGCCGTGGCGCTTAGTTACCCCCATCTCCGGCGGAAAGTGACGGAACTCAACGTGGCGCTTTCCAATGTCGACGCCCGGATAGCCCGCTTTCTCCACATGTCGTTGCTCGGAATGCGCGAAGTTCACATATACCGCCAACAAACCGCGCTGGAATCGACCGCGAACGCGGAGCTATGGGAGAAGACCCGCACGCGGGCCTGGCTGCAAGTCATGGCCCCCCTGCCGGGGGGGATTTTGGAATTTTTCGGCGTTACGACGCTTTTTGGGGCTGTCTGCTATATGAACTGGGCCGGAGTTTCCCTGGCTGTTTTCACCGGAACTCTGGCGCTGCTTGCCGGAGTGGCTTGGCGTCTGATGCCCACCGCCGGTCGGCTGATGAGCGCTCTCATGGGGATGCAGGGAACCATGGCCTACCTCAAACCGGCCCTGGAGGTTCTGGAGGAAGCGGAGGCGTTCGCAAGAACGGAACCGGCCGCTGAAATTCCCGAATTTCGGGACATGCTGCGTCTTGAGGATGTTTCTTTCCGGTATCCGGGAATCTCCGGGGAGAGGCCCGATACCTTGCGGCACATATCCCTGAAAATCCCCCGGGGGAGCATGGTGGGGCTTATAGGACCTTCGGGCGCCGGGAAAACGACGATCGTGGGGCTGCTCGCCGGCCTGTTTTTTCCTTCCGCGGGAGGTATTTTCCTTGACGGAAAGCCTATGACCGAGGCAAGCCTCAATGCCTGGCGCGGACGGATAGGCTATGTGCCGCAATCGCCTTTTCTTTTGAACGCGAGTATCCTGGAGAATGTCGCCTTCTGCCACTGGGGGAAAAAAATCGACAGAGATCTTGTCCTCGCCTGCTGCCGCAGGGCCGCCATGGATTATCTTGATGATCTGCCCAAAGGCATGGATACGGTTATCGGCGAGAGAGGGGCGTTGCTTTCCGGCGGTCAAGCGCAGCGAGTCGCCATTGCCAGAGCGCTCTACAGCGACCCGCAAATGCTGCTGTTCGACGAAGCTACCAGCGCTCTTGACGGCGCGGCGGAACAGGCTATACAGCAGACTATCGACTCTTTGCGTGAAAATATGACCGTGGTTGTCATCGCGCATCGTTTAACGACTGTGGAAAACTGTGACTATATATACTGGATTGAGAACGGACAGGTAAAAAAAGAAGGTTCCCCTGTAGATGTCTTGCCTGAATATGAGCAGCGAATGCGTATATCGGCTGGCAGAATGAATGAGTGAGGAAGTACACCATGTCTTTCGTTTGTTATTTGTGCGGTGGCACAACCTACACAGTCCGCCCCGGAAAAGTTCGTGACAATGAAACCTTGGAACTGTATGAATGTTTGTCATGCGGTCTTGTTTCTCTCTCCTCTTTCGACCATATTGAACCAAATTTTTACGAAAACTCTTTGATGAATGCAAATCCGCCTTGCCCTGCGGATATCATTA
>JAISZH010000166.1 GCA_031269345.1 Desulfovibrio sp.
ACCGGGAAGGAGAAAACGAGAGAGAACATGGAGGGAGAGTAGCGCAAGTGCGCGGCGCAGGCAAGAGCGGCGTCAAACCGGAAACCCCACGGTTAGAGCAGTTCACGAATGAAACGAGTGAACTGCTCTGCAAGGATTTGCGGGCAAATCCTTGCCGCGAAACAGGAGCAGGCGGGCATTGCCCGCCGTAAGCGAACTGTTTCAAGCGCTGATTGCTCTATGGCAGTTCACGAATGAAACGAGTGAACCGCTAGTGTCCGCCTGGATACAAACCGGCGCCAAAAACGCGCGGGGTGTTTTGCAACCGCAACCACAAGGAAAAGACATGGGCCTGCTCTCTGGTTTCATCTCGGAAAATGTCGGCAAAGGCTCGATGATCCGCGCCATGTTCGAGGCAGGCGCGGCCTTGAAGAAAGAGCATGGTGAGGACGCGGTCTGCGATTTCAGCCTGGGCAACCCGGACCTGCCTCCGCCGGACGTTGTGGCGCGAACTCTGCGCGATTTCGCGGACAGGGCGGGGCAGCCCTTTTCCTTGGGTTACATGCCTAACGCCGGCCATCCTCGGGCGCGCGCCGCTCTTGCCCGGCATCTGTCGGCCGAGCAGGGGGTGGCCCTGGAAGCCGGGGACGTGATTTTCACCTGCGGGGCCGCGGGAGGAATCAATGTTTTACTGCGCGCCGTCATCAACCCCGGCGACGAGGTGCTGGCGCCCGCGCCATGTTTTGTGGAATACGGCTTTTATGCGGCCAACCACGGGGCGTCGTTTCACACGGTGCCCACTGTGCCGGACACCTTTTCTCTGGACATCAATGCATTCGATGCGGCAATCGGTCCGCAAACCAGGGCAATCATCCTTAATTCGCCCAACAACCCTACCGGGCAGGTTTACGGCAAAGAAGAGCTGGCGGCGCTGTCGGCCCTGCTGGAGAAAAAATCCGCCGCGCACGGGCGTCCGATTTATTTGATTTCCGACGAGCCGTATCGGTTTTTGACCTATGACGGGGTGGAGGCGCCTTCTCTGCTCGCTCTTTATCCCTATGCGGTTGTCGCCAGTTCGTTTTCCAAAAACCTTTCCCTGCCGGGAGAGCGCATCGGCTATCTCGCCCTTTCCCCGCTTCTGGAGGAGAGGGCGCGGCTTATGGACGGGCTGACCTTAAGCAACCGGATTCTCGGGTTCGTGAACGCGCCGGTCCTGGGGCAGGTATTGGCGACCAAGGCAATGGGCCTCTCCGTGGACCCGGATATCTACAAAAGCCGTCGGGATCTGATGGCCAAAATTTTGACGGATGCCGGATATGAATTTTTAATGCCAAAGGGGGCTTTCTACTTTTTCCCCAAAGCCCCCGGAGGGGACGATCTGGCCTTCACGGAAAAACTGCGCAAATTGCTGGTTTTGGTCGTGCCCGGATCCGGCTTCGCCGGTCCGGGCCATTTCCGTCTGGCGTACTGCGTGGATGGGAAAGTGATTGCCAGGGCCGCGGATGCATTGAAAAAGGCCAATAATGGATGAAACACCCCGGCAGTGTGAAGCGCGGCGGCAGTGTGAAACGCCCCGGCAGTGTGAAGCGCGGCGGCAGTGTGAAGCGCGGCGACACCCGCGACTTTTTGAAAAATCAGGCTTTGCCCGTTTTCCAAAAGCTTTGGCGTCCTGCGTTCAAACGCGTTTCAATGCGACCTGATTGAGCGGCAACGGGTCTTTTCATTGAAACATCTTCAGCAAAACTTGCGGCAACGGGTCTTTTCATTGAAGCACCTTCAGCAAAACTTAAGGAGAATTTTGTGAACGAAATTCTGCAAACGCTTAAAAAACGCAGGAGCATCCGCCAGTTTCAGGACAAGCAGGTTAGCGAGGCGGATCTGCGGACCGTTCTGGAAGCAGGCACCTACGCGCCAAGCGGAAAAGGCGCGCAATCCTGCATCATCATCGCCGTGCAGAACAAGGAAGACGTGGCCGCCTTGACCCGCATGAACGCCGCCATACTGGGGGCGAACACCGATCCTTACTACGGCGCGCCCACCATCCTGCTGATTCTGGCCGATCGCTCCGCCGCCACTCCGGTCGAGGACGGCAGCGCCGTGACGACTTATCTCCTGCTGGCCGCCGAGGCCGTCGGGCTCGGCGCCTGCTGGATCAACCGCGAGCGGCAGATGTTCGACAGCGAGGAAGGCAAGGCCATGCTCAGGAAATGGGGAGTCAGCGGCGATTACCTGGGAGTTGCCGCGTGCAGCCTGGGCTATGTGGCCGGTGAAAGGAAAGAACCCGCGTCCCGCAAGGCCGACTATTTCCGCATCATAAAATAGTCGACGCTGAAAAAGTCGAAAACGACTTTTTCAGCAAGGCACGCCGGCTCCAGGCGCCGCTTCGCGGACGCCGCAAATAAATTGCGGCTCGCCTTGCGCCGCGTTTGGTCGCGGCACGCGACCGGGTTAGTCGGCCCTGTAGTGTTTTTCTGGTCGAAAAACCGTGTATTTTTACAAAGATTATACTGTAATATCAGCGTGTTTAATGTTTTTTTCAGGGCCGACTAAAATAGCCGGCCCTGAAAGACCGTCTGCTGATATATGAGTTGTGTGCGTCAAGTTCAGCAAATACCGCGATCTGCCGGCATGGACAGCGAACGGAAAATTGCCTAGAATACGAACTAGAGATACACTGATTCACTTGGGGACAGTTTACTTTTCAGTGCGGGTATCAGAGCAATTTCACTTTGGAATTGCTCTGGCGGCCGCGAGAGCGGACGCCCGCCGCGAAGACGTAAGCGCAATTTATTTGCAGGGCGTCGTCAACTATCAACACATGGAGCGCGCGATGAAAAAGCTTACAGCATTGCTTGTGGTCATGAGTCTTTTTTGTCTGGGTTCATTGGCCGGCGCGGTCGGAGTTCCGGTAAGCACCGACAAGGCTCCGGCTGCCATCGGACCGTACAGCCAGGCGGTATGGGCCGGAAATCTACTTTTTCTTTCCGGGCAGATTGGTCTTAACCCGGCCACCGGAAAGCTGGCTGAAGGCGGAACTTTGGCCCAGGCGGAGCAGATTTTCAAAAACATCAAGGCAATTTTGGAATCTCAGAAACTGGGTTTCCAGGACATCGTGAAAGTGACGGTCTTCGGCATGGACATCAAGGAATTTCCGGCAGTGAACAAACTTTACGCCACCTTTTTCCCCAAGAACCCGCCCGCGCGTTCCTTTGTGCAGATAAGCGCCCTGCCGGCCGGAGCGGCCATCGAAATCGAAGTTGTGGCTTACTCGCAAGCCGGGAAATAGGCTGGATGACGCCGTCACTGGTACAATGTATCGCTTAAAACTACGCATCCGCTTCGTTTCAAGCGATAAGACCGCACGGCAAAAAACGCGGTTTTTTGCCGTGTTCACGCCGCCTGCGGCGGAGCGCCGGGCATGACCGCCCGGCGGATAGCACGCTGTTCGATACGCATTTTATTCGAATTATTTGTGACGAGCACATAAAGGCCCAACTTTTCATACCAAGCTGCATTCAAACGAGTTTGAATGAAAGACGCCAAAGTTTTTGAAAAACAGGCGAAGCCTGTTTTTCAAAAACTTGCGGGCGGCGGCTTCGCCTCCGCCTTACCAATTCGCTTTCGATGGAAAGCGAATTGGTACCAAATATGCCCATCACTCACACTTCAACAAAACCCACCATGCCCAAAATAAAATGCCTCTGCCTGACCGTCTTCGTCCTCCTGACGCTTAACGCCTGCGCCGCGAGGCAGGACGCAAGTTTACCGCCCGACACGCCCAAGGCGCCGGATGTCGCCGCCGAGATCAAGGCCGGGCAGATATGGAAACAGTTCATGGAAACTTCCGACAAAGCCGCCTCCACAAGCGGCCCTTTCCGTATTTCGGCCACCATGCGCTACAAAGGCGAGGACGGTACGAACAACAGGGTCTCCGTCCTCTTCTGGGGCAACGGAAACCCCAAATCCCCCCGCCCCTTGCGCCTGGACCTGCTGGCCGGGATCGGCATCATCGCCGCCCAAATCAGGGAAGACGCCAAAAACTTCGTCGCCTTCGTGCCCGATAAAAAAACTTCCTATACCTACGACGGGGAAAGCCGGACCATCTCCTCCTTCGGAGTGCCTCTGCCCTTGTCCTTGAGCGATTTGGCCCTGTTGCTGACCGGCTGTTACGGGGAACTGTTCGCGCCGGGGACCGTCCGCATGCCGCGCGCCTATGCCGTAACCGGGATGGGCATGGAGTACTCGCTGGAACAGGCCGGACTCGGAGGGATACTGGAACTCTCGGAAGCCGGACTGCCGCTTTCCTGGAGAGAAAACGCCCAAGGCTGGAGCATAGCCCTGGAATACGCCAAAGATGCGCGGACACCGGCACGCTTGCGGGTTGCCCATCCACAGGGCTATTCCGCCCTTGTCATAATCAGGGACATGGAGAGGGTGTCGCCACCCTATGAACCCGGACAACTGGCCCTTCTGCTCCCGGAGGACACGGAAAACCGGGCGCTTGCGCCGCGCTGACAGGAAGGGACAAATGTCGGACAAAACCATATTCATCGCCTCCGATCACGCGGGCTACCAACTCAAGCAGCGGCTTTGCCGGGAACTCAAAGAACGGGGATGGGAGGTGGAGGATCTTGGAACCCACTCGGAAGAAAGCTGCGCCTATCCGGACTTTGCGCACAAGCTCTGCGCGGAAGTGCTTGAAAACGGGCACAAGGGCATCCTGATCTGCGGGACCGGCACGGGAATGTGCATGGCCGCGAACAGGCACCCCGGCATCAGGGCGGCGCTTTGCACGCACGAGTTCCAGGCGAAAATCGCCCGCGCGCACAACGACGCCAACGTGCTTTGCCTGGCCGGACGCGTGACCTCTCCGCCCCTGGCGCTGGTCATGTGCGAATTGTTCCTCGAGCAGGAATTTGAAGGTGGCAGACATATCCGGCGGGTGGAACTCATCGAAATCTGATGCGCCCGCTCCAAGGCCGACAAGACGCTGATCCCCGGCCGCGGCTGAATTATGGAGAACGCATGTATCTATATAATACCCTGTCCCGCAAAAAAGAACCCTTCATCCCGGCGACGCCGGGTCAGGCGGGCATGTACGCCTGCGGCATCACCGCTTACGATTACTGTCACATCGGACACGCCCGCTCAGCCGTTGTCTTTGACGTGCTGGCGCGCTATCTTGGACATCTCGGCCTTAAAGTCACCTTTGTCCGCAACTTTACGGACATTGACGACAAAATCATAGCCGCGGCGCAACGCGAAGGCGCGAGCTGCGGGGAATTGTCCGAACGCTTCATCAAAGCTTTCCATGAGGACATGGACCGCTTAAATGTCCGCAAGGCTGATGTCGAACCCAGGGCGACCGGCTATATCACGGAAATGGCCGATATCTGCGAAACGCTCATCAAGAAGGGGCACGCTTATCCCACACGCTCCGGGGACGTTTACTTCCGGGTGCGCTCTTTCCCCGACTACGGAAAACTCTCCGGACGCAACCTGGACGAATTGCGCGCCGGGGCGCGGATCATGCCCGGAGAAGAGAAAGAAGACCCTTTAGACTTCGCCCTCTGGAAAAGTTCAAAACCGGGCGAGCCGTCCTGGGAAAGCCCATGGGGACCGGGCCGGCCGGGCTGGCATATCGAATGTTCGGCCATGAGCGGCAGACATCTGCCTCTGCCTCTGGACATCCACGGTGGCGGCCAGGACCTGATCTTTCCCCACCACGAAAACGAGATCGCCCAGACAGAGGCGGCTACCGGCAAACGCTTCGCGCGGTTCTGGGTACACAACGGCTTCGTCCAGATCGATTCAGAGAAAATGTCAAAATCCAAGAACAATTTTAAAACAATACGAGACATTCTCCGGCACTTTCAGCCCGAGACATTGCGTTTCTTTCTTTTGGCCCGCCACTATCGCAGCCCCGTGGATTTCACTTCCGAGGCCATGGATGAGGCGGAAAAGAACTTAAAACGCATCTACGAAACCTTAAATCTCCTGCGGCATGCGCTTGCCGCGCCCAAGCCCAAAAGCGGAGAGCTTCCCAAAGACCTGGAGGCCGCCTTCGCCAAATGCGTCCAAGGTTTTGACGCGGCCTTGGACGACGACCTGAACACGGCCGCCGCCCTGGGACAAGTGAACAATCTCATGCATCTGACCAACCGCGTTCTGGACGATGGGGGCTTGCGCAAAAACGCTGGCGTCAGGGACCTTCTGCGCCGCATTTATGAACAGCGCCTCGTCTGGGGGGAGATCACCGGCCTGCTGCTCATGCCGCCGGACGAATTCCTGGCCGAACTCAGGGAACTGCGGGCCAAACGCCGGGGCGTCAATCCGGAAGAAGTGGAAGCGCTTGTGCGCCAGCGCGCCTTGGCGAGGAAAAACAAAGATTTCGCAGCTTCTGACGATCTGCGGGGCAAACTCTCCGAACTCGGGGTGGAGCTGCGGGATTTGGCTGACGGAACTTCCTGGGACATCAGAACGGATTAAGCGATATGCTGCGGATACTGTGCGCTGCCGCCCGTATGCCGGCTTTGGCCCTGCTCATCCTTGCGGTGGCCTTCCCCCGGCCGGCCCTGGCCTGGGGCGAGTTCACGATCAAAGACGAAAAAGAACTGGGCGAAAAATTCAACGTGCTGATCCGTTCGCGCCTTCCGTTAGTGCAGGATACGGAAATAGTCGGCTATGTTCAGGAGGTGGTGAACCGCCTGTCCAGGACAATGCCGAAACAGCCTTTCCCCTTCACCGTCAGCGTAATCCGGCACAACGCGATCAACGCGTTTGCCTCTCCGGGCGGCTACATTTTCGTTTTTACCGGCCTTATCCTGGCCATGAACCATGAAGCGGAAGCCGCCGGGGTCATCGCCCATGAAATGGCCCATGTGACCCAGCGCCATATCGCCTCGCGCATTGAAAACAGCCAGGTCATATCCATTTTGTCCGTACTCGGCATGCTCGCCGGGGCGCTTATGGGGGGCTCGGCCCAGTCTGCGGCCATGGTCGGCTCCCTGGCCGCGGGGCAGGCGGCCATGCTCAACTACAGCCGGGCCGATGAGCGGGAAGCGGATCAGGTGGGGATGAATTACCTGAGCAAGGCTGGCTATCCCCCTTCGGGGATGGTCGGAGCCTTCCAAATTTTGAGCCGCAGACAATGGCTGCTGGGTGGGAACATCCCCTCCTACCTCTCCACGCACCCGGCGCTGACGGAGCGGGTCAAGGATATGCAGGTGCGCGTTTCGCTTATGCCGGAGCAGGTTCGGAACCGCAAAAACGACGACACCCGTTTTTTGCGCGTCCAGGCCCTGATCCGGGCGCGTTACAGCGACATTGAACCGGCGCGGCACGTTTTCGACGGGCAGATGCGGGGCGCTACCCGCTGCATGGCCCTGATGGGCATGGGAATCCTCTGCTCCCGCCAAAACCGGGTAAAAGACGCCGCCGGGTATTTCGAATCCGCCTTGTCCTGCGACCCTGGCGACGAGTTGATCGTGCGCGAGGCCGGGAGCTTCCACTACCTCAAGGGCAACAAAACGCAGGGAGGTAACCTGCTGCGCAAGGCCGTCGGGATGAACCCGAACGACACTTACGCTCTTTATTACCACGCCCGCAATCTGCGGGAACAGGGCCGCGCCGGGGAGGCCACGGATTACGCCCTGCGCCTGCTGCGCAAAGAGCCGGAAGACCAGGAACTGCACGAACTGCTGGCCCACCTATACGGCGACGGGAAAAAGATGTTTGAGGCCAACCTGCACATGGCCTATAGCGCCCTCTACGCCAACAACAAAAACCGCGTCAAGCAGTTTCACGAAAAATCGAAGGGGCTCGCGCAAACCCCGCAGGAAAAACAGGCCCTCGAACGCTTCGAGCAGCGATACAAGGAACGTCGTGAACTTTGGTAGCCGGTCTGTTAGGACATTTCCGGATCAAAAACGGGAGCGTTTTTGATCCGGAAATGGAAAGCGTGACAGGGTATGCTCCAATCACTTCAATAACCGTTTCAGCAAGGAGAGAGCGCAATTACCGTGAGGCGAATAACGCAGAGGAATATCCAGCAATTGGCTGCCGTGAATGACGCTCTTCAGGTTGCTGAACAGGTCAAATCCGGCCCTGCCGTGGTAGCGGCCCATGCCGCTCGCGCCCATCCCGCCGAAAGGCAGTGCATGTGAACCGGCATGCACCAGCACATCGTTGACGCAGCCGCCGCCGAACGGCAGACGTTGCAGCAAAGCACGGGCGGTTTGCCGGGAGCGGGTGAAGATATAACAAGACAGGGGCGTATCCCGGTCTTGAATGAAGGCCAGGGCTTCCTCAAGAGCGGAAAAGCCGGGCACGGGCAGGAGCGGGCCGAAGATTTCCTCTCGCATCAGCGGAGAATCCGGGTCGGGGTCAGACAGGATGAGCGGGGCCATGCGGCGGGAAGCTACGTCAAAAGCGGCCTGTCCTCGCGCAAGGATATTCAGGCGCTCAAGGGCTTCATGGCTGATGATTCTGGCATAGGCCTTGTTATGCAGGGCATCTGGACCGGGAAAGCGTGCAAATTCCGCTTCAAGCAGGGTAAGGAGCCGATCTTTAACGCGCTCATGCGCCAGCACATAGTCCGGGGCCACACAGGTCTGTCCGGCGTTTACCGTCTTGCCCCAGGCGATACGCCGGGCTGCCAGGGTCAGGTCAGCATCTTCGCAGACTATTGACGGACTTTTACCGCCAAGTTCAAGGCATACCGGCACAAGCCGCTCGGCAGCCGCGCGCATGACGTTTTTCCCCACCCTGGCGCTGCCGGTATAAAAGAAAAAATCGAAATTCCCGGCCAGCAGTGCATTCCCTGTATCCGGCCCCCCCTGAACCAAGCGGACATGGGCAGGCTCGAATGCCGAAGCAACAAGACGCTCCAGCAAAGCGCCCGTTGCCGGGGCGCGTGACGACGGCTTGAGGATGACGCAGTTGCCTGCCGATACCGCGTTAATGAGTGGGGCCAAGGACAAAAGAAACGGATAGTTCCAAGGTGATATAATCAGGGCAAGTCCCAGAGGTTCGGCATATATCCGGCTCGCGGCTGGGAACAGGAACAGGGGCGTGGAAACCCGCCGCGGGCGCATCCAGGCTTTAAGGTGTTTGCGGGCGTTGAATAGTTCGGAAAATACGATGCCGGTTTCCGTAAGATAACTTTCACCCTCGCTTTTGCCGAGATCTCCGGATAAAGATGCGGCGATGTCCGCCTCCGACGCCGCCAATACATCGTAAAGAGTATCCAGTGCCCGGCGGCGGAAGGCATAGTCCAATGTCGCGCCGCTGCGAAAAAAGGCGCGTTGTTCGCGGATGAGCGTCTGGACATCAAGCGGCGCCGTCATGGGGGACGAAGTGGAGCCGGACGTCATTCGATGCCTTCCCACCAGCGGGAAAAGTGTTGGTCCGGATCGTTCAGACTGACCACCTCGCCAATGACCGGGGTGAGCAAGCGGTACGGCTTGTCCCGGCAGATCGCATTAGTACGTATAAGCGGTTCATCCCAGCTATGCCTGGCGAGGCTGAACCGGGCCACATGCGCGGGAAGCAATGCCAAGGCCCGCAAATCTTCAGCGGCTTGCGCGGCATCTTCGGGATTCATGTGAGCGTGGCGCCATTTGTCGTTGTATTGCCCGCTGTCCAGTATGGCCAGATCAAAACCGCCAAACCGTTCCCCTATTTCGGCAAAATGTTTGCCGTATCCGCTGTCGCCGCTGATAAACAGTTTGCGTTCCGGGCTTTGCAGAGCGAAAGCCACCCAGAGAGTCGGACTGCGTGCAATGAATCGCCCGGAGCGGTGCCGCGCGGTCAGCACATGGATTAAAAAATTGTCGGCAACATGTAGGGTTGTGTCCCAATCAGCCTCTTGTACCGCTGTTGCCGGATAACCCCAGTAACGGAAATGCGAGCCAACGCCCAGACCGCAGATAACCTTTTTTACGTAGGGCTTCAAAGCAAGCACGGTGCTGTAATCCAAGTGATCCCAGTGATCATGCGTAATCAGCAGGTAATCTATCTCGGGAAAATCCGAAGCCGAATAAACAGTTGTGCCATTGAAGGCCTTGTTGACAAACGGCAATGGCGAGGCATAGCGGCTGAACACCGGGTCAACCAGAATTCTGTATCCGCCAAGCTGGATATAGTATGCGGAATGCCCCAGCCAGACGACGAGTTCCTTTTCCGGCGGCAACGCCTTGATGTCCGTTTTTACAACAGGAAGCGCGGCGGTAGGAACGGCACGTTCAACAGAGGTGAAAAGCATCTCCACAAACACGCCAAAGTAACCGCTGCCGTCCGTAAACATGGGAGTGTCTTCCAGGTTCACAAAACTGCCTTCAACATAGTGCTCCGATGCTTGAACCCTCTCCAGGTCAAGACCTTTCGGAGTTTCGCCGAATTGTTTGAAAAAAGCGCATCCATCCATAGACATAATCCCGGATAGAGGTATGACGACGGCCAGCGCAACTGCCAGATATTTTATGATTCTCACATTATGCCGCCCTGCTATTACTCAGAGCATAAATCATCGGACATCAAGCGAGCCATCAATTCACCTCCGAGAGTGTCACATTCTCTTCCATACAAAGAGCGTGCGTTGCATTGACAGATGCATTGTCGATGAATCATGGCAACTCAATACATCTACCCACCCTAATTGGCAATAACCCCTCTGGCGACCAATCCCCACGGTGAGGCGCGACATCGTGTAAAGATTGTTATTTTAGTAGAGCAATTAACGCTTGAAACAGCTCGCTTACGGCGGGCAAAGCCCGCCTGCTCCTGTTTCACGGCAAGGATTTACACTGCAAATCCTTGCAGGGCGGTTCACTCGTTTAATTCGTGAACTGCTCTAAAAAGCTCTGTGAAGGAATGTTCCTCCATACCCAACTATCCATGCGAATTTGCTTTTTTGCGTAGTGAATCAAGAGGTGGTCCGGAGCTTGTGCAAAGCCCTGGGGCATGCCATAAGCGGGGCATGCGAAAAAGACTCCCTGGCGGCGGAAGTCCGCGCGTCCTGCTTTGGGTCATCAGTATCGCCTTTTTCATGCAGATGCTGGACGGGAGCATCCTGAACACGGCCCTGCCCTCCATGGCCGCCGCCCTGCGCGCCGACCCCCTGCGCATGCATTCCGTGGTAATCGCCTATATGCTGACGACAGCTGTTTTTATTCCGGCCTCGGGCTTTATCGCCGACAGGTTCGGCATCCGCCGGGTCTTTTTGCTCTCCGTCCTGGTGTTCACCGCCGGGTCGGCGGCCTGCGCCGCTTCTCCTAGCCTGGGCGCGCTGGTGGCGGCGCGCGCGGCTCAGGGCCTCGGCGGAGCGCTTATGGTGCCCGTGGGCAGACTTGCCGTGTTGCGCGCCTTTCCCCGTTCAGAACTGGCCGAGGCGCTGAGTTTCGTGACCCTGCCCGGTCTGCTCGGCCCGCTTCTGGGTCCGTTTCTGGGGGGCCTGCTGGTTTCCTGGGCTTCCTGGGAATGGATCTTTCTCATCAACATTCCCGTGGGTCTTCTGGGTTTCATCCTGGCCCTGCGCCACATGCCGGAGCAGGCGGCGGAAAACGATTCCGTCCCCTTTGACTACCCCGGATTTCTTCTGCTCGCCTTGTTTATGGTAAGCGTGAGCGTCTCCGCCGAGGGGTTCGGCGAATACGCGCTTTTGCCCGGAGGATTTCTGATTCCCGGCACAGTGAGCCTGCTTTGTCTCGCGGCCTACGCCTTCCATTCCATGCGCGCCGCGGACCCTTTGATCAGTCCGGTCCTCTTCAAAATAGCCAATTTCCGCATCGGGATACTGGGTAACATTTTCGCCCGCCTGGGCTTCGGCGCCCTACCCTTTCTGGTTCCCCTGCTCTTGCAGGTTGGGCTCGGGTATTCGCCGCTCGCCACCGGTCTGGCCATGCTCCCCATCAGCTTCGGCGCCGTAGCGGCCAAGGCGGTGATCAGTCCGCTCCTCAAACGCCTGGGCTTCCGCTTTGTGCTGACGGCCAACACCGCGCTTCTGGGCGCGGCGCTTGCCGCCCATTCCCTGCTTGGGGTTTCCGCGCCCATGCCCTTCATAATCCTGCTCTTCATCATCTCCGGGGCAGCCAGTTCCATGCAGTTCACGAGCATGAACAGCATCACACTAATCGATTTGCCTGACAACCGGGCCGGAGCGGGCAACAGCCTGCTTTCAGCGGTGATGCAGCTCGCCATGAGCATGGGGGTGGCGGCCGCCGCCGCTTTTCTGGATGTCTTCAAAAATACGACGGGAGACGTCCTTTCGGCTTTCCAGCACACCTTCCTCCTGCTCGGCCTGTTCACGGGGCTGACCGCCCTGATCTTTTTCAGGGTGCGCGACACATCCGGCTACGTCGATCCCTCACATACCCTGGACAGGGAGCGCTGATACCAATTTGCTTTCGATAGAGAGCGAATCGGAATGGCGGAGGCGAAATCGCTGTCGCCTGTCCGAACAACGGGGACCACCTCTGTGAAAAATCAGGCCTCGCCTGTTTTTCAAAAACTTTGGCGTCTTGCATCCAAACTCGCCTGAACGCAACTTGGCACGAGTCCCCGCCGTGCGAAAGGGATGTGCGAAAGAGATGTTGCGAAAGGGGTATTGCGAAAGGGATTGGCTTTTTCGGAAAACTTGCATATGATCGCGGGCATGAACGGCATTTTCGGAACGCTTGCGGTCATCCTGGTCTTCGGCGGTCTCATTTTTTTCCATGAGCTCGGGCACTTCCTCGCCGCCAGAATGCTGGGCATGGGGGTGAAAACCTTCTCTCTGGGATTTGGTCCGGCGCTTTTTTCCTTCCGCGGCGCAAAGACCGTCTATCAGATCGCGGCCGTTCCTTTGGGCGGCTTCGTCTCTCTGGTGGGAGAAACCAACTCCGCGGACATCCCCGAGGGCTTCAGCGAAAAGGAAAGTTTCGCCCTGCGCCCTGCAGCGCAACGTTTTTTCGTCATAGCTCTGGGGCCGGCCTTCAACCTGATCCTGGCCTGGATCGTCTGCTGGGGCCTGATTTTCTCGAACGGGCGCAGCTTCATCCCCCCGGTAGTGGGAGCGATCCTTGAGGACAGCCCGGCCGCTTCCTCTCCTTTGCGCGCCGGAGATCGCATCCTGAGTCTTGACGGCGTTAGCGTGCGCCGCTGGCTGGATATGCCGCCCCTGGTGAACAGGGCCAAAGACAGGGACATGGTGGTCAGCGTGCGGCGTTCCGATGGAACCACGCTGGTTTTCTCCCTGACCCCGGCCCTCCTGAAACGGCAGACCGGCGAAGGAAAAACAGTCGAGACCTGGGGTATGGGCATCACCGCGTCAGGGGAAAGCGAACACGAGGAATACGGTCCACTGTCCTCCGCCCGGGAAGGGCTGCTCGAGGCCGTCCGCATGGTTGCCTATACCTGGGATTCCCTCCTGGATATCATCACGAACCGCGTGTCCTTCGACAATGTCGGCGGCCCTGTGCTGATCGCCAAAACCATTTACAAGCAGGTCGATTACGGAGCGGCGAGCGTTCTTATGCTGGCCGCTCTGATCAGCGTGAACCTGGGCATCCTGAACCTGTTGCCCATCCCTGTGCTGGACGGGGGGCAGATGCTCTTTCTGCTTGCGGAAATGCTCACCCGTCGCCGCGTGCCAGAGAAGCTCCAGGAAAAAGCCATGCTGGCCGGACTGGCCGCGCTCCTTTGCCTGATCGCCGCAGCCACCTTTAATGACATCACGCGCTGACCCGCCGCGCGGACGGCCTGCGATCCGCGTGCCGGCGGACGATTCCGAACGCGCCGGTTCTCCCGGGGCCATTCTGGTCCTCAATACGGCCGAAGGGCTGTTGCAGACTGTCCTTGGCCTGCCGACCGGAGGAAAGGGCTGGATTTTGGCCGGTTTCGCCGAGATTGAGGCTCAAAGGCAGGGCGCGGAAACCCTGGCCCTGCTCATCCGGGATACGCTCGCCCGCGCCGGCCTTGGGCCGGGCGAGTTAAGGCGCATAGCCGCGGTGCGCGGCCCGGGCGGGTTTACCGGCCTGCGCCTCGGCCCGGTGAGCGCCGCCGGGCTTGCCAGGGCCTGCGGCGCCCTTCAGGCCGGCATGGACTACCTGCCTCTGCTCGCCCAAAGCGCCATACAACGCCTTGCTCCGGAACTTCGCGTCCCTTGCGGCCCCGGCGGCATCCGCCTTTGGGCCGTTGTCCATGCCCGCCGCAATCTGGTCTATGCCCAATCCTTCACCTTCCGGGCGTCCGGAAAGGCGCTGGAGGCGGGAAACTCCGCACCCGCGGGGTCTTCCGGATCGGGTGACCCCCCCGGGCCTGTCGGACCGGGCGCGATTTTTTCCGGCCAGAGAACCTCCGTGGAGGGGATGCTGATTTGCCCGCCCGCGCAACTGGCCTCCCTGATCCGCGCCGATGCCGCGAGCCTTGCCGGGTCCGGGCAGCGCCACATGGTTCTGGGGAGCGGCCTGGAAAAAAACCGGGAAGAATTCAGCCGTCTTTTGGATGGAGGCGGGGAAAATTCCGCGCTGCTGCCCCCCGAATACGCAAAACCCGTGCCCGAGGCCCTGCTTGCCGTAGCGGCCTCCCTGGAATACGGCGCGGCGGACATAGAACCCTTCTACGCCCGCCCCTCCGACGCCGAGGAAAACCTGTCCACGGTCGCGGCCTCACTCGGCATTGATCCGGGCGCGGCCAAGGCGAAACTGGCGGACATAGCCACCCTTCGCCGGAACTGACGCCGATTCGCGTTCATGCCAATTCGCTTTCGACAGATAGTCTGAAGCCTCTCCCTTCGGGGAGATTCCCACTTGACGCCCGGCATCGCCGGGTATATTTTTCCGGTAGACCCTCCCTTCAAGGTCAAAAGGAGATCAATTATGAAGAATTTACGCCTTGCGTGTGTTGCGGCCGTCATGTTGTCCCTTGTCCTGTGTTCCGCGGCGGGGTCGGCCGCTCCGGCCGTCAAACGGGACAAGTATGTGGTCACTGTGCTGACCGGACCGACGAGCGGGATTTATTTCCCGATCGGCGGGGCGTTCGCCACCTTTATCGGCAGCCTGGGTTATAAAACCTCGGCCACCGCCACCGGGGCCACAGCCGAGAACATCAACGCGCTGCTGACCGGACAGGGGGAAATGGCCATCGCCATGTCGGATTCGGTCATCCAGGCGGTCGAAGCCTTCGGCGCATACGAGGGCAAAGCCCCGGCAAAGAACCTCCGCGCCCTTATGGGGTTGTGGCCGAACGTATGCCAGATCGTCACCACCGCCGATTCGGGCATCAAAAGCTTTGCCGACCTTAAAGGCAAACGCGTCGGCGTCGGCGCCCCCAATTCCGGGGTGGAGATCAACGCGCGCATGATGTTCGAGGCGCACGGAATGAGCTACAAGGATTGCCGGATCGACTATCTGAACTACGGCGAGGCCATAGACCAGATGAAAAACGGCCTCTGCGACGCGGCCTTCGTCACATCCGGGCTTGGCAACGCGACCATCCGCGAACTGGGCACAAGCAAAAAGATCGCCTTCGTTCCGGTTGAAGGCGAAGCCTTGAAAAAACTGATCGCCAAGTATCCCTTCTACATCGAGTCCCGCATCCCCGCCGCAGTCTATGGGGCGGAAAAAGACACAACCACGGCGGCGGTCATGAACATCATGCTGGTGGACATCAAACTGCCGGACGATGTGGTCTACGACCTGCTGGAAAACATCTATTCGCCCGCGGGACTGGAGGCGATCCAGGCGTCGCACTCCGCGGCCAAGACGCATATCAAGCCGGAAACGGCCCTGCGCGGCATAGTCGGAACTTCCGTCCCCTTCCATAACGGCGCCGTGAAGTACTACAAGGACAAGGGGATGCTTAAATAGGCGCGGCGTTCGCTGCCGCGCTTGCGGCGATCTTTGTCTGCCGCCTGCTTTTCCTGCCCCTTGCGCCCCTTTGGGCCGAGGAGGCGGTTTTGCGCATCTCCGACTGGAAAAGCGGCAGGGTCTATGTGGAGGTTCCCGCGCGAACCGGCAGCCGCCTCTCCTTCCGCTGGATGCATTCCCTGGAAAAATTTCCTTGGAATGAGCATTACAATGTGGACGAAGACCGCAAACTGGTGCTGGACGAGATCAGTTTTCCCGCCTTCGGGGCCGGGGTTCCCGAGAACAGGGGGAAGACCTGCCGCATAGAAAACGGGTTGATCCGCATGGGGGAGATCGAACAGGCGTTTGCCGAGTTGATCTGGCTCAATTCGCACTACGCCACCCGCTGCATCCTTCTTGACGGGGCGCTGGTGGCCAGGGGGGCGGACCTTCCGGACCACGTCCGTCTGCGCTTGGCCGTAGAAAAAGGAAACGGCGATGAAACATACCGAAAATGAAGGTGATTCCTTGCGCGACAAGGGCGGGGAATCCCCGGATTCGGAAGTTTTCGATGAGAACATAAGCCGGGCCATGGAAGGCGTTCTCACCGAGGAGCAGCAGAAGCTTATAGAGGACCTGGACAAGGAAGCGAGTACGCGCAGGCTGTCCGATCCCCTGCTCTCCAAGTGTTTCACGCTGCTCTGCATCGCCGTGTCCATGTATCATTTCGTCACCGCCCTGATCGGCACTCCGGTCGTGCTGGTGCACCGTTCCCTGCATGTGGGCATGGTGCTCTGCCTGGGCTTCGTCATGTATCCGTTCAGCAGGCGGAGCAGCTATAAAAAGGTGGAATGGTGGGATTGGCTGTTAATTCTTCTCTCCCTGGCGGTTCCGGCTTACATCTGGCTCGATTATCTGGGCGTCGTTGAGAGGGCGGGCAATCCCGACATCCCGGATTTGTTCATGGCGACGCTTTTAGTGCTTCTGGTGCTTGAAGGGTCGCGGCGCATGGCGGGCTGGGCTTTGCCCATTCTCAGCCTGGTTTTTATTCTGTACGGGCTTTTCGGGCGGGAGATGCCCGGCATATTCTGGCACCGGGGCTACACCTGGATGCAGCTTTCAAACCACTTCTTCGCCAACACCGAAGGCATCTACGGCACCTCGGTCAGTGTGGCGGCGAGTTATATCTTTCTCTTCATCCTCTTCGGCGCGGTCATGTCCAAGTCAGGAATGGGGGCCTTTTTCAACGATTTCGCCATGGCGCTCGCCGGGCACACCAAAGGTGGCCCGGCAAAGGTTTCGGTCATTTCCTCCGGCCTGCTCGGCTCAATCAACGGTTCCGCCATCGCCAACGTGGTGACCACCGGAGCCTTCACCATTCCCCTGATGAAAAGGACCGGCTATTCCAAGAACTTTGCCGGGGCGGTGGAGGCGACGTCCTCCGTGGGCGGTCAGGTTCTGCCTCCGGTCATGGGCGCGGCCGCGTTCATCATGGCCGAGATCCTGAGCATGCCTTATTCGGAAATCATCGTGCACGCCGCAATCCCTGCGCTTCTTTATTATCTCGGGGTCATCATCCAGGTGCAGTTGCGCGCCGGCAAGGAAGGGCTGCTCGGCCTGCCCAAAGATCGCCTGCCTCGCGTGGGGGTGGTCCTGCGCGACCGCGGGCACCTGCTGCTGCCCATCGTCATTTTGCTCTACCTGCTCCTTTTTTCCGGCACGACCGTGATCTATTCCGCCGTCATAACCATAGCGGCGACGGTTGTCGTGGCCGGCTTCAGGAAATCCACGCGCATGAGTTTCAAGGACATCTGCGACGCCTTTGCCGACGGGGCGAAACAGACGGTTTCCGTGGCCATGGCCTGCGCCTGCGTGGGCATCATAATCGGGACCATCTCCAAGACGGGCTTCGGGCTGACCATGGCCAACGCCATCATCAACCTCGGCAGCCGGAGCATGCTCTTCACCCTCTTTTTCACGATGATCACCTGTATGATTCTGGGCATGGGCGTTCCCTCCATCCCGGCCTATATCATAACCGCCACCATAGCCGCTCCGGCCCTGGCCAAACTGGGGATTCCGGTAGTGGCCGCGCACATGTTCGCCTTCTATTACGCCATGTTCGCGAACCTCACCCCGCCGGTGGCCCTGGCGGCCTTCGCCGCGGCCGGGCTGTCCGGAGGAGACCCGGTGAAAACGGGTTTCGCGGCGGTGAAGCTGGCGCTCGCAGGGTTCATCGTTCCCTATATGTTCATCTATTCGCCGCAGCTTCTGCTTATAGACACCTCCCTGCTTGAGGGCGTCCGCGTGTCCGTCGGAGCCTGTCTTGGGGTCTTCCTGATTGGCACGAGCGTTGAGGGGTACCTGTTCACCAGGATCGTCTGGCCTTTGCGCGTCGTTAGCTTCGGGGGCGCCTTATGCCTGATCGACAGCGGCATCCGGACGGATCTGATCGGCCTGGGGGTCCTCATAGCCCTGCTTGTGATCCAGAATTTTCTCGCCCGGCGGGAAAGCGCGCTGGCCGCTTGAAAACGGGAGGGAGGCGTCGGAGGGTTTCGGCCGGGGTTTATGCTTGACCAAGCAACCGGCTTGACATATCAGTATGGAGCATATGGCGCACATTCGCTCATCCACATTTATCAATACAGGGGAATGATATGCCGAACTACATCTATTTCTTTCTGGCCATCGCGACCTTGCTCGGTGGATTTTTCATCTACAGCCGGGTGATTGAAAGTCTCTTCGGCGCCAACTGGGGCCGGGCGACCCCGGCAAACTACATGGCGGACGGAGTGGACTATGTGGTTTTGCCTCGCTGGAAAATATTCATGATTCAACTGCTTAACATTGCGGGCGTCGGGCCGGTCTTCGGGCCGATACTGGGGGCGCTTTACGGTCCGAGCGCCCTGTTCTGGATCGTCATAGGCTCCATTGTTGCCGGCGGTGTGCATGACTATTTTTCCGGCATGATGAGCGTGCGCTATAACGGCACCTCCCTGCCGGACGTCGTCGGCCACACTCTGGGCAATTTTTTCAAACAGTTCATGCGCGCTTTTTCCATAGTGCTGCTGGTGCTGGTGGGCGTGGTTTTCGTCACCGCCCCCGCCGGTCTGCTGGCCAAGATCACCCCGGATTGGATGACCGTCAACTTCTGGGTCGTGGCCATCTTCTGTTACTATTTCCTGGCCACCATATGCCCCATTGACATGATCATCGCCCGCATCTACCCGCTTTTCGCCATAGTCCTGCTGATCATGGCCTTCGGCGTGGGCGGCATGATGGTCATAGACGGCTACCACTTCTACAACTGGACCCCGCTGGAAGGAACCAGCATCTTCGGCAACCAGCATCCCAACGGGCTGCCTATGTGGCCGATGATGTTCATCACCATAGCCTGCGGCGCGCTCAGCGGCTTTCACGCCACCCAGTCCCCGCTCATGTCCCGCTGCCTGCCCGATGAAAAGTGCGGTCGCGGCGTCTTCTACGGGGCCATGATCGCCGAAGGGGCCATAGCCCTGGTCTGGGCCACGGCCGGCATGACCCTCTACGACAGCGCTCCGGCGCTTATGAAGGCCGGCGGCCCGGCTGTCGTGGTGGACTATGTCTGCAAGCATCTCATGGGTCCGATCGGCGGCATTCTGGCCATCCTCGGCGTTGTCGCCCTGCCCGTGACCTCAGGGGACACGGCCTTTCGCGCCGCCCGCCTGGTTATTGCCGACTTTACCGGCATTTCCCAGTCCAAACCCGTAAGCCGCCTGATGATCGCCGTGCCCCTTTTCGTCATCGGCGTGGTACTCTCCCAGGTGGACTTCAATGTGATCTGGCGCTATTTCGGTTGGTCCAACCAGACGCTCGCCACCATTGTTCTCTGGGCGGCGGCCGCGTATGTGGTGCGCAGGGGCGGCCTGCACTGGCTCATCTCCCTGCCCGCGACCTTCATGACGGCCACGGTTTTCACTTACATCCTTATGGCCAA
>JAISZH010000188.1 GCA_031269345.1 Desulfovibrio sp.
ATGGACATAAAAAGCCTGGCTTTCCGGCGGGTGGGGGAGGAATACGGGTTGGACGCGGCCGGGCGGCTTGAAAGCTATCACCGCCTGCATGGAGGAGTGAGCCGGTACAGGAAATTCGCATGGTTTTTCCGGGAAGTGCTGGGCCGTGAGATCACCGTTGCCGACGAGGAAGCCATGAATGCGAAATTTGTGAGCGCCGCCATGGAGGAAGTGCTGGTCTGCCCGCTTGTGCCGGGCATTCAGGAGGCTCTGGACAGTCTGTCCGGGCGGCTGCCCCTTTATGTGGCTTCGGGCACGCCGGAGGATGAGTTGCGTTTTATTCTGGAAAAACGCGGTCTTGCCGGTTATTTTGCCCGCATTTGCGGCTCCCCTCCGGGAAAGGAGGAGATATTGCGGGCCATTGTGGAGGAAAGGGGAGTAAGCCCAGGGCGTTGTCTTATGGTGGGGGACGCGGAAACGGATTTGGCCGCGGCAAAACGGGTTGGAACCCTGTTCTACGGACGCGGCGAATATTTCCGGGATTTGGGCTGCCCCTGGCACCGGGACATGACCCGTCTCACTTGCTGGATTGAAACTGGGGCTTGAATAGGGCCACTGTGGCGTCAAATTCCCTTTGCAGCGATGACATGAGTTCTTTGACCGTGGTGATCCCGTCCACGCGGAAAACATTGGCGCCGCTGAAGGCGAAACCGCGTTCCATGTTGCCGCGCATGGCGTTCAAGAGCGCGGCGGCGATGCAGTAAGGCGATTTATCCGGGTTGCAGGTGGTGATGCAGTGGAAAAGGCAGTGGAAATTTTTCCTGCCTTCCTCCAGGGCCTCCAGGAACCGGCCCTTGATCGCCCGGCCCGGCATGCCCACCGGACTTTTAATGATCGCTATGTCTTTTTCCCCGGCTTCGATATAGGCCTGTTTAAAGCGGATATCCGCATCGCATTCCTCGGTGGCCACAAAGCGCGTGCCCATCTGCACCCCGGCGGCCCCCATGTTCAGAAAGCGGTGGATGTCCTCGCCGCTGTACACCCCTCCGGCCGCAATCACCGGAACGGGCTTTGCGGCCGCGTCCTCAAAAGGTTTGACCGCCTCGATGACCTCAGGGACGACTTTTTCCAAGGCATTCGCGGGGTTGTCTATCTCCTCCGGCTTGTAGCCCAGATGGCCGCCGGCCTTGGGGCCTTCGACCACAAAGGCGTCCGGCAGGTAAGTATAGCGCGAAATCCATTTCTTGCAGATGAGAGTGGCGGCGCGGGCGGAGGAGACAATAGGCACGAGGCAGGTGCGGAATTCCTCTTTTTTTTCGTCGCGCATCTCGCGCAGGATTTTAGGCATGTCCATAGGCAGTCCCGCGCCGGAAAAAATGATGTCGGCCCGCTCGGCTATGGCGGCGCGCACCAAGGAGGCGAAGTCCGTCAGGGCGACCATGATGTTCACCCCTATTATGCCGTCGGTCAGCGCCTTCGCCTTGCGGATCTCGTCGGCCAGGGCGCGGCGGTTGGCGCCTACCGGGTCTTTTGCCACATCCGCTTCCTTCATGCCGATCATGGCCCCGGCAATGACCCCTATGCCGCCTTCCGCCGCCACTGCCGAAGCCAGGCGGTGCAGAGAAATACCCACGCCCATGCCGCCCTGCACAATTGGCGTCCGGGCGATTATATTGCCTATTGCCAGAGGGGGGAAGGCCATGTTTCACTCCTTTGCATACAAAGGCGTCAACAGGATATCAAAGTAATTCTGCATAATTTTTGCGCGGAGCACCAGTCGCAGTGCCGGCCGGGAAACGGCATAATTCGCCTGTTGGTTAACATGTGGCGCAGAAGAAAATCAAGTAGTTTCGGCAGACGGTTTTCGATTATTCCGCAGATTTCCTCTCGAGAAAAATTTTCCGGAAAAAGAAATTGTTCCTTGCCCGTGTCCGCCAGTCCCACCCAGGCCGCGTTCAGGGCGGGAAGCCGCGTGGCGGAAAGCGCGGCGGGCAGCGTTTCCTGCCGCCTCGCCAGAAAGTAGAGCAGGAGATAAAAGGGCAGCTGAATGCTTTGCAGCTTTTGCGCGACTTCGGCAAGCAGAGAGGCTTTTCCCTCTTCCTCGCCCGGTTCCCAGTCGTCCAGGCGCTTCCACAGGGGATCGTCCGCCCAGATCTCCTCCGACAAGGCCGGCAGCCTGCCGGTCTTGTAATCCAGAATAAACACGGCGTCTTCCTGTCCCGTTTCAGCACGCTGATCCAGGCGATCCACCCGACCCGCCAGGGAGAAGACCCCATTCATAGGCAAGGTCGCGCCCGGGGCTTCCAAGGAGGCAAAGAGAGGGCATTCCACGGCCAGAACCTTTGTTGGAGGCTGCCCGTCCACGTAGGCGTCCATGCGGGTTTTCGCCGCGGCTATGAGCATGGCCGCGGAATCCGCCGGCAGGCTTTGAGACAGGTCGGCGTAGACAGGGGAGGAGAAAAAGGCCTTTCTCAGCAGAGCGCGGTCTTTCCTGCTCCATGCGCGTCCGGCGTCCAGAAAACGGTTCAGGCGCCCGGAGTAGAAATCGCGCAGGACGTTGTGCCATAGAACGCCTATGGCTTGGGGGTCGTCGTCCTCCACGGCTTGCGTCGGCGGGGTGATACGCGCCAGGCGGGTATAAAAAAAGCCCGCGGGACAGCGCATGTAGTCATCCAGAAGCGTGGCGGAGATCGAACGGAGGAAGAGACTTTGCATCAGGGATCGCACGGGTTCGTCGACCTCAATGCTCCTGGACCGCACGGACGGCGGCTGAATTTTCGCGGTGAGCACGCGCAAGGCGCCGGAGTCCTCTCCGTCCGTCAGCAGGCGCCCGAGTTTTTGCTCTTCCGCCCACAGGAGTTCCTCAATGAAACGGCTCTTTTTTTTCCGGCCGCCCTGCAGACCGGCTTCTTCCCCTTCCTGCCAGAGCAGTACCACCTTTTCCGCCCCCTGGATCAGGCGGAAAAAATTATAGGCGGAGATTGTTTCGCGGCTGTGCGGGGACGGCAGACCAAGCTCGGGGCGCAAAGAGTCCGGCAGGAGGGGGTCTCCGACCGGAGAGCCGGGCAGGCTTTGCTCCACCGCGTCCAGAATGATTACGCGTCGGAAGGAAAGCAGGCGGCTTTCCAGCAGACCGATGACCTGGAGGCCGACCAGGGGTTCGGCTTCGAAGGGAACGCGCTCCGCGTCCAGCAGAGAACGCAGCAGGGCGAAAAGGGCCGGTTCGGTGAATTTTTCCCGGGACAGTCCGGAATTTCTCAAGGAGGGCAGGAGGGAGAATCGTAGCCGGTAGAGGCATTCGGCGTCGATGGGGAAGCGCCGTTTTACCTCGGCCCCGCGCTTGTCCATGAGCCGGTACAGCCCTTCAAGCGCCTGCGCCAGATCGTCCGGGCAGGCCAAGCCCCGGAAGGAGTCGAGAGTGACCGCGAAAAGCTCGTCAAGCAGGGAGAAAACGGCCTTGGAAGGTGTTTCCTCCGGGGCGAGAAGCTGGCGCGTTTCCTCCAGAAGAGCGCAGGGGTCCGCAAATTTGCGCCTCTGGTTGCGGATGCCCTGGTCAAGGCGGCGCAGCATCCGCGAGAAATCTTCGTCGTCATCCGGATCGGGTCCCCCGGTGGAGAGCATTTTTACATAAGGGTGGCGGAGCAGGTCCACCAGATCCCGCCAGTAGTAGAGGCCGTCGCGCGCTTTTTCCCTGAGGCGGGCCACGGTGTCCAACAGACGGAAAAGAGGGGAACGGGCGAGAGGATAGCCCAGGGAAATATTTACGTCCGTGTTGGGGAGATGATGTAAAACCGCCGGCAGCATATCCCCGGACGGCAGGATCACGGCCGTGTCGGCGGGCAAATCTTCCAAAATTTCTTCCGGAAAAACAGATGGATCTGTGTATTCGTCCAGATGGCGTTTTGTCCCGTCTGCCGGAAAGCTTCCGGGGCGCGCCGGTTCCATCGCGGCGGCCTGATACGCGCCAGGGTCGTCCCCGGTTTTCCCCGTCGTTTCGGTATTCGTGGACGGTTCTTCGTCCTTTCCCGGACAAGCGTCCCGGTTGTGGGCGAGTTCCTCTTTTAAAATCCGGAGTTGGGAGTGCAGGTCATAGCCTGCAATATAGCGGATCTCCGGCCTGTGCTTTGTATCGCCCCGGCCCGGGAAAAGATCCACGCGGCAGGCCCAGTCCTTTGCCCAGTCAAGGAAAGGCAGACAGCTCCAGTGCGCCCCGGAGGCGTTTGTCGCGCCGGCTATGGCCGCATCCGCCTGGATGACCACTCTGGCCTCAAGGTCTTCGGCCAGACGGCGGAAAATAATGTTTTCCGCGCGGGTAAGCGTGTGAAAACCGGCCAGGTAGAGACGGGAGGAGCGGTTGCTGTCGCTCAGGATGAACCCGGACGGGAAATGTTTGGGCAAAGCCTTGTGCTTCTGTACGTATTCGGCGCAGGCGCCGGCCATGTAACCGGTGGTGCAAAAGCCTTCCTTCCGCAAGGCGGCACGGTAGCCGGAGAAGATGTGCCCCAGGCGCGCGAGCAGGGAGGCGGGAAAGCTCGAGGGCTGTGTGAAAAGTCCATCTTCATGGTCTTCTCCGGTTGCGAAGGAGAAAAAGTTTTCCGGCGCGGCGCACTGGCTGAAGCATTCCTCAAAAAGCCCGGCAAGGCGCACCCCCCAAGGGAAAAATGCGGAGGCATCCGGAGAAAAGCCGGGTCTTTCCCCGTCCGGCCGCTCTCTTGCGATGTTCAGCAGCAAGGCGATGAGGTCCGGCAAAGCGGCTTCGCGCGGCATGCCCGGCTCAATCAGATCAAAAAGCTCCGCGCACAGGTCCCGCACCGCGAGCGTACGCGGCATGATCAGGGGTTTGCGCACCCGCCGGTCTTCGCGTATGAGCAAGGTCAGATAGCGGGCGGGCCTTACGTGGGGGAAAACGAAAAAGGCGCGACTCAAGTCTCCGCGACAGTCCTCAAGGGCGAAGTCCAGCAGGTCGCGCAGAAAATTGCGCTCCCAGGGTATAAGGATGAAGGGCCGTTTCATCAGGAATTTTTTTTATGGTTCGGATCAGTCGGCCGGTGGGCCATATATGCCCTGGTACGCTGTAACATTCTCAAAGACGCCAATAGATGAAGCCCGCCTCCTGCGCTTCCTTCGGTTTCCAGATACCCTTCACGTCCAAAAGCACGGCCTTGCCGCGCGGGGAGAAAAGCGGGGACAAATCCCCCGGAGCTAGAGCAAGATAATCCTCGTGGGACACTGTAAACAGGGCGGCGTCAAGATCGCGCATTTCCGAAAAGGGCGAGAGTTTTATGCCGTACTCCAGAACGGCCTCCCCGGCGTCCGCAAGGGGGTCATGGACCAGAACGCTGACTCCGTATTCCTCAAGCTCCGTCCTGATATCCGGGACGCGGCTGTTGCGCAGATCCGGCACGTTTTCCTTAAACGTAAGGCCGAATATCCCCACTCGCGCCCCGTCCACCCTGCGCCCGCCGGATATGAGCAGCTTGATTGTCTTTTCCGCGACATATTTGCCCATGCTGTCATTGATGCGCCGGCCCGCAAGGATGACCTGCGGGTGATACCCCGCATCTTCAGCCTTGAAGGTCAGATAATAGGGGTCCACGCCTATGCAGTGCCCTCCCACGAGGCCGGGGCGGAAAGGGAGAAAATTCCATTTGCTGCCGGCGGCTTCCAGCACATCCATGGTGTCTATGCCCAGGCGATCGAAGATAAGAGAAAGTTCGTTCATCAGGGCGATGTTCAGGTCCCTCTGGGTGTTCTCGATCACCTTGGCGCTTTCCGCCACCCTGATTGAAGGGGCGAGGTGGATGCCCGCCCCGACAACGCTTCCGTAGATGCCGGCGGCCACTTCCAGAGCCTGCGGGCTGCTGGCCGACACCACCTTGACGACCTTCTCCAGGGTATGGACTTTGTCGCCCGGATTGATGCGCTCCGGCGAGTAGACCAGAGCGAAGTCCGGTCCGTATTCCAGGCCGGACTCGGCCGTCAGGATGGGGGCGCAGATCTCCTCGCTCACCCCCGGATAAACCGTGGATTCAAAGGCCACCAGCGTACCCCTGCGCATATGCCGCCCGACCAGGGCCGTTGCCCGGCGCAAAGGCTCAAGGTCCGGGCTATGGTGCGCGTCAATGGGCGTGGGCACGGCTACGACGATGAAACGCGCCTTCGCAAGCTCCCCCGGATCGCTGGAGAATTCCAGTCCCGAGGCGGCAAGCGCTTCGGATTCCACTTCCCCCGTGCGATCCTGTCCCCGATGCAAATCTTCTATGCGGCGCTCGGAAATATCAAAGCCCAGCACGGAAAATTTTCCGGATAAGGCCACGGCCAGGGGAAGACCCACATAGCCCAGACCAACCACGGCGATTTTTTCAAGCCGCCGCTCAAAGTCCGGGAAAAAAGGAAACCCGCCCTGAAATGCCTCTCCCGCTTCCGGAATATCCCGCTCAACTCCCATCGGCTCTCCCTTGTTCCATTTGCAATTCCGGTTCGCATCCAAACGGCTTTCGGGCATTTAGAGCAATTTCACTTTGAAATTGCTCCGGCGGCCGCGAGAGCGGACGCCCGCCGCGAAGGCGTAAGCGCGAATAAATTGCGCTTACGCCTTCTCAGTCCGGTTTCTCCGCGCGATGCAGACAGACGACGCCGCCTGTGAACTTTTGATAGCCCACGTTTACAAAACCCGCCGCGCGCATTTCCCCGGCCAGTTCATCAGCGGAAGGATGGTCGCGTATGCTTTCGGCAAGGTAGCGGTAAGCGTCGCGATTTCCTGA
>JAISZH010000200.1 GCA_031269345.1 Desulfovibrio sp.
CCATTCCAATTCGCTTTCTGTCGAAACCGAATTGGCATCAAGCGCAAATGCTATATAAGCCCGGAGCGGGGGGAAAGACAATCGGGCGACAACGCCCGGCTCGCGGCTTTACCCGGAAAGCCGTCCGGCAAACCCTCCGGGACATAAGGAAAAAAGCTTTCCCTACTCCCCTTTCCCGTAGTAATACCAAGTTGCTTCCAGAGCGTGCCTGCTTCGGAGGTTAGAGCAGTTCACGAATGAAACGAGTGAACCGCTCTGCAGGGATTTGCGTGCAAATCCCTGCCGCGAAACAGGAGCAGGCGGGCTTTGCCAGCCGTAAGCGAACTGTTTCAAACGTTAATTGCTCCAGCCGCTTCCCACTTCGGGGGGGGACATGCCGTGAACGCCGCTGTTGAAAAATTATCCGCATTGCGGGATGTTATAGATAAACTTTTGTCTCCGGAGGGCTGCCCCTGGGATCGGGAACAGAGTCCTGAGAGCCTTTGCGAATACGTTATCGAGGAATCCCACGAGCTTGCGGCGGCGATCAGGCGCGGGGAAAGCGCTGCCGTAGCGGATGAGATGGGTGATGTGCTTTTTTTGCTCCTCTTCATCAGCGCTCTCTATGAAGAGAAGGGCGAGTTCGCCCTCTCCGGGGTGCTGGAAGGCAGCAGGCTGAAAATGATCCGCCGCCACCCCCATGTCTTTTCCGCCGCCTCGTTCGGCTCGCGGGAAGAACTGCTCGCGGCCTGGGAGGCGATAAAGCGTTCCGAAAAGGCCGGGGAACATGAAAAACCTGTCGGCGTGTTCGCCGGTCTTCCAGAGAGCCTCCCTCCCTTGCTCAAAGCCTACCGCATCCACTCCAGGGCGGCCGGCGCGGGGTTCACCTGGGAGAGCGATTCTGACGTGGAGCAGCAGGTCGAG
Source organism: Desulfovibrio sp. (assembly GCA_031269345.1). Classification (GTDB taxonomy): domain Bacteria; phylum Desulfobacterota; class Desulfovibrionia; order Desulfovibrionales; family Desulfovibrionaceae; genus Frigididesulfovibrio. The sequence continues at coordinate 904 of JAISZH010000200.1, forward strand.
GCCGAGTGGCTGGAGCTTCTGGACGCTTTTGCCTCAGAGGACAAAGCCGCCCAGGAGCGCGAGCTTGGGGACATTATTTTTACCTTGGTGGAGTTGGGCAGGCGCAAGGGGATCAAGGCCGGCGCCGCCTTGGACGCTTCCGCGCGGCGCTTTCTCAGGCGTTTTTCCTTCATGGAGCGGGCCGCCGGCAAAGACGGCAAAGAATTCGCCACGCTTTGCATGGAAGAAAAAAACGCGCTCTGGGATATGGCCAAGCGCGACGAGAAAAAAGGAGAAGGGCGGTGAGTCCGGGCGTTCCTCCTTCCGGCCAGGGCATGCGCCCGGAAGGGAACAATATTTTTTTCCGCTTTTTCCTTATCCTTCTTTTATTTTCCTTCTATCTTCTCTTTTGCCTGATGCGGCCTTTTCTGCACAGCATCATCCTGGCCTGCGTGTTTACGGCCATCAGTTTCCCCATCTACCGTCGCTGTCTTTCCCTGACCCGGGGCAGGCGGGTTCCGGCGGCTCTGATTGTCTTGTCCTGCATAACCTTGCTTATCGCCGTCCTGATCTGGCTGTTTGTGGCCGGGTTCGTTCCCCAGGCCAAGAGCAGCGTCGGCGCCATGAACCAATGGCTGGGCGGGGCGCACTGGAGCGAGGTTTTGAAAACGCATATCGAGCCGCTTCTGTTGCGTGTGCAGGAGTACGTCCCGGAATTCACCATCACCGCCGAGGACATCAGGCAGAACATCACCAGCCTGTCCAGCCAGGCGGGCCAGTTTCTCCTGCGCCACGCCACGTCACTGGTCGGCAACACGCTGTTGTTTTTCGGGAATCTGCTGCTGGTGCTTCTCATCATGTTCTTTTTATTCATTGACGGAGAATCCCTGGTCCGGCGCATGGCCTATCTTGTTCCCCTGAAGTCCGCCCAGACCGAGGTGGTCATAGAGAGTATGCGCAAGATGTCGCGTTCGGTCCTGGTGGGCGGGTTTTCCGTGGCCGTCCTGCAGGGGATAGCCGGGGGGATAGGCTTTGCCATTGTAGGCATCCCCGCCCTTTTCTGGGGCGCGGTCATGGTCTTCGCGGCCTTTGTGCCTGTTGTCGGCACCGGCCTGGTCTGGGGGCCGGCGGTCATCGTGCTTTCGATCATGGGGGAGTGGAAGAGCGCCCTTTTTCTTGCCTTGTGGTGCGGCATACTGGTCACAAGCATCGACAGCATTCTGCGTCCGATGCTTTTGCGTGGAAGCGCCAAGCTGCCGGTAATTTTCATCTTCATGTCCATATTGGGCGGGATCAACGTTTTCGGGGTGTTCGGACTGCTCTACGGGCCGATGATCCTCGGCCTTGTAGCCGTGATGCTGGATATCTACGCGGATGAATTTCAGGAGATATTGCGCGGCCGTCTCGGCCTGGGTCCGGACAAACAGTGAGGGGGATACGGGTCCGCCATGGGTCATCTCTCTTGACCGGATCAGCGAACGGCGTATGATGTTTGAAGCACAAATCCGCTCCGGTGCGGGGCTGCCGCGGACCGCGCCCGCCGGAGAAAATCTCAACCAACGCTCTGGAGGAAAAAAATGAAATCCCTTAAAGGAACACAGACCGAAAAGAACATTCTCACCGCCTTCGCAGGGGAATCCCAGGCCCGGAACCGCTACAGCTTTTTCGTCGGCGCGGCCAGAAACGACGGCTTCGTTCAGATTGCCGACATCTTCGAGGAAACGGCCAACCAGGAAAAAGAACACGCCAAGCGTCTCTTCAAGTTTTTGGAAGGCGGAGACGTGGAGATAGCGGCCGCTTTCCCGGCGGGGGTCATAGCCGACACGCGCACCAATCTGGTCAATGCGGCGGCCGGCGAACACCACGAGTACACGACGATGTATCCGCAATTCGCGGAAATTGCCGCCAAAGAGGGTTTTCCCGAAATATCCGCCTGCATGCTGGCCATAGCCGTGGCCGAGGCCTTCCATGAAAGGCGTTTCCTGGATTTCGCCGCCAACATCAAAGAAGGGCGCGTATTTACCCGGCCCAACCCGACAAAATGGCGCTGTCGCAACTGCGGCTATGTGCATGATGGCAGCGGCGCCCCCACGTTGTGCCCGGCCTGCGGACATCCTCAAGCCTATTTCGAGCTTCTGGGCGTCAACTGGTAATCACGGAGGAGGCGAAGCCTCCGCCCGCAAGTTTTTGAAAATCAGGCTTCGCCTGTTTTTCAAAAACTTGCGGGCGTCTTGCATTCAAACTCGTGTGAATGCGGCTTGGTATCAAAAGCTCAGCCTTCCTAGTGTCATGTATCGCTTAAAACTACGCATGCGCTTCGTTTTAAGCGATAAGATCGCACGGCAATAAACGCGATTTTTGCCGTGCTCACGCCGCCTGCGGCGGCGCGCCGGGCTGACAAGCCCGGCGGATAGTACGCTGTTTAATGCACATTTTTAAACGTTACAGCGTACTAGATGGCGTCGTCATACGATTGATAATACCGTGAAATTATTTGAAAATTTCTGTCTCGCAACACTACACAATATTCAAATATTTTCAGCGTGTTATAGACGTAGTGACAACGCCATCTAGAGCATTTTGCGCTTGAGATTGCTGTTTTGCGGCGGGCGTCCGCTCTCGGTCCGGTCAGAGCAATTTCAAAGTGAAATTGCTCTGACCGGACCGCATTGATCTGAGCGTCCCTAACGGTTTGAGACCCCGGCCTGAAGGCCCATGCTACCTTCTTGGTTGCTCAGAATTTTTTCACTTCAGTTCATCCATCACCTTGTTCAGCTCATGCGCCATGTGCGAGAGTTCCTGCACGGCATTGGACGCCTGGACCATCCCGTCCGTTGTCTCGCCGACCACCTGATTGATCTCTTCAATGGCCCGGTTGATCTCTTCCGAGGTGGCGCTTTGTTCTTCCGCCGCGGTGGCGATGGAAGTCACGACTTGCGAGTTGGCCGCCGCCAGCTTGACGATTTCCTCCAGCGCCTGCCCGGAGGAATTGGCCAGCTCGGTTGCTTCGGTCACGGCGGTGGCGGCGGCGGCCACCTCGCCGATATTGGTGCGGGCGGACTGCTGAATGGCCCTGATGCTTGTGCCCACTTCCTGAGTGGCGGACATGGTCTTTTCCGCCAGTTTGCGCACTTCGTCGGCCACTACGGCGAATCCTCTTCCGGCCTCGCCGGCGCGGGCCGCCTCAATGGCCGCGTTCAGCGCCAGCAGGTTGGTCTGGTCGGCAATGTCGGAGATTACGTTCATCACCCCGCCGATGCTCTCCGCCTGGCTGCCCAGGTCTTTCATGTTCACCTGCAGGGTATCGGCCACCTTGTTCACCAGATTGATTGACTGCACCACCTTGTTGACCAGTGCGGCCCCGCCCTCCGCCTTGTTCCTGGTCAATTCGCTCTGTTCCGAAGCTTGGCCGGCGTTTTTGGCCACTTCCAGCACGGTGGAATTCATTTCGGTCATGGCAGCGGCCGTTGATTCCACCCGGGCGCGCTGCATTTCCGCCCCGCGCGATACCTCTTCCACCTGAGCGGAAAGTTCTTCGGAAGCGGCGGCCACACGGTCGGAGATGGCCGCGGCATCAGTCGCCACGTGCTGGATGGTGCGCTGGGTTTCCTTGATAGAGGTCAGATCGGTAATCAGTTGCAGGACGGAGGCGACTGAACCGTCCTCGTTCAGCATGGGAATGGCGGTATAGCTGATGTCCATAGTCTTGCCCTGCGGGTGGGCGCGCGTTTCGCCGCTGACCGCGCGCTTGGAATGTATCGAGTTTCTCAGGGCGTCCGTAGGAGTGCCATCGTCATCGCGGTTGAAAATCTGCTTGCAAAGTTTGCCCCTGCCGTCTGAACCCGCCACTTCCCTGGCCTTGTTGTTCAGGTATTGCGCTTTGGTGTCCGGGGACATCATGAGCACCGGGGAGGGGATGTTGTCGATGATCTTCAGGTAACTGCTCATGATTCCGTTGGTGCCTTTGACTATGGTGGAAAAACCGCCGCTGTACTTTTCGACGTTGCCCAGGGTGTCGATAAGGCCGGCCTTGATTTTCACCTCCAGTGCCTGATAACCCTCCACAATGGCATTCAGCACATCCGGAATTTTGCGCATGGCTTCGACCATGCCGCCGATTTCGCCTTTTTCACGCGTCTTGACCTGGTAATTAAAGTCGCCCGCTGCAATGGCGCCGGCAAATCCGCCGAGTTCTCTGAGCACGCGTACCAGGCCGATAATGATGAACAGGGCCATCAGTACGGCAAGCACTACCCCCGCGATGGAACCGGCGAGCATGATGGTCTGGCCCCGCGCGTTGGACTGTCTGTTTTCTGTCCCTGTGCGGTCTGTGACGACGGTGATCATGGCGCTGAGATCATCGCAGTTTTTGGCGATTTGCTGGTTGATGATAATGAGGGCGGAGATGGCCGTGTCCATTTCCTTGCCTTTGTCCACCATGGTGCGGGTGGCTTTGTCCGCCGCGTCTATGGCGGCGTTCAGCTCTTTCACAACGGCCTTTCCTTTTTCGGAAACAACGGATGTGCGCAGGGCGGCTACGCCCTTGTCCAGGGCGTCCAGGGTTTCAATGGCGCGCGTTCCATCGTCCGGGGTGCGTGTAAAGGCGAAGCGGCTGACGGCGGCGCGGTATGCGGACAGTGCGTGCAAGGCCTCAGCAGCGTCAAGTGTGGCATTCACGTTGCCGCCCTCGGCCGATATGGTGGCCACTTCCAGCAGCTCTTCGCCGACTTGTTGGTTGCTCGGATACACGGTTTGAATGTATTGGGCCATGAAGTCCGTTTGCAGGCTTTTGTAAGCGTTGATCAGCCTGTTCTGATCTTCCGTACCTTTTCTGACGCTCTCCTCAAGCGTGACCGATTCGGCCAGATGCATCAGTGTTCGGGCTTCTCCGGCCAGCTTCTGGGTGCTCGCCACGGCCTTGAGCGCCTCTTCCATATATTCCGGCCTATCGTATTGAATGCGAAACTGGCGCACGGCCGCGACGGAACGTTGCAGCGCCGCCACCATATCGGAAGTCATGACGTCCAGGCGGGACAGACGCTGGTAGTTCTGGAAGGAAGAGGACGCCGATTCCAGGCTGGTCCAGCCCAGCACGGCGATACCCGTCATAATGGCGGTTATCACGACGAAAGACACGATAATTTTGATCTTGGTAGTCATACTCTCCCCCTGACAATGGTTTGTAGTTGTCTGCCGTGGGTTTTCTTCCATTTCCGCGTCGCACGGCGCTCATTCAGGTTTGATGCGGCGCTTGCGGCTGGAACACAGTTTTTCCGTACCGCCGGGCTTTGTATGCAGGCGCGGCTGCCCGTCACGCAATTCCATTTCCGGATAGAAATTACTGATTTCTGCGAAATCAGTAAACATCGGCCTCACGGCCGATACGCCGCGAAGCGGGGTAATTCAGCCGAAAGGCGCGGTTTGCGGCGACGATCCAGCGTTAAAAAGTATACTTTTTAACGCATATATCAGTATGACAAATGTCGTCCGGAACCGGAATCAACATCTGTCGCGAAATTATTTTCGTGGAAACAAGGAAGAGTCGCAACCGCCGAATCGACAATAAACGTCGAAACGGAGCCGCTGTCCATACGGAAAAGGGACGGTTTTTTACCGGGGGAAACTGCGTGGCTTCCAGTGAAGGGCGCGGTACAAGTTGGTGTCGCGTGTGCGGGAAAGAGCAAGTAACAGCGGTTGGTCACTTTCATTTTTACCCTCAGGGACATAAATTTTCTGCCCCTGCGATACAGTTGCCCACTCTGCGTAGCGATAGATTCTTCACAACCGCCGGGGTCCGCACTGAGGAATTGTATTTTGATCGCCTGATAGCCTGCATCTGATAAAAAAGCAAGGGGTGTGGATAGACTTTAATTCACCACGCAACAAAGCGGACTCACAAGAATAGCTGGATATGAGGAAACATTCCCTTGCCGGATCTTTTACCGAAATAACAATTTTTACGCGGTATTGTGACTCAACTTGGTGGATTGTAGCAGATACAGTTGGCAGGTTTTTTGCATGCACGTAAGCAAATGTGCCGTCTTCCGGAGGGATTTGCCGTGAAGACAGGAGGTTTCCATGCGCTGCATCAGATTCCGTTTACAACATTGCCTGAATCCGCTGCATATATACTGTCGTCTGAAGAGTTGCGGTTTTTCCACCCGGACCGCCATCCGGATATCCAGTGTCTATGAGCGTCTCTATCGCGCCTTTGGCCTGAATCGCCAGGAAGGCTGACTCTACGTCAGTCCAGGGTATTCTCCGGTCTGTCCATGCGGACGGATTGCGAAAGTCAGCCCTTGGTCTGGTCCGTCGCGTGTATGCTTTGTCCGGCCATACCCCGTTATTGCCGTGAAAGACCTGTCAAAACCGCGTTTGCGCGTCATGCGCGGCCTCAGGGGCGGAAAATTTCATTTGCCTCTTTGCCGTTCGCCCGCTCTACGGCCGCGTGGTATACTGCCAGTGTGTTTTGGAGAAAAGCTTCGTCAGTGAGGAAGCTCAGGTGTTTTTTCTGCGCCAGCATAAGATGCGCGCGAAAATCATCCTCAGTCGACGTCCGTCGGATCAGGGCGGCCAAGGCCGCGCAGTCCCCGGCCGGGACAAGGGACTCCGGGGCCAGCAGATCCGGCATCACACCTACGTCCGTGCTGATTAAAGGCACGGCGCAGGCCATGATTTCCAAAGCCGCCCGGGCGATGGCCTCCGACCCTTGGGAGGCGCATACGCCCAGATCCAAGGCGTTGATGCAGGCCGGCACGTCCGCCTTCTCGGGGGCGATGACCGTGACGGCTTCCAGGCCGTGGGCGCGGGCCGTGTCCATGAGGTTTTCTTTGGTAAAGGCGGCCGGCAGGCCGATGAAAAACAGGCGGGCGGCCGGCGCGTCTCCCCTGTGGATGATGCGCGCCAGGGCTTCTATGAGTTGGGCGTGTCCTTTGACCGGGTCGAAACGGCCGACCAGACCGATTACGAAGTCACCAGGAGCGAAGCCGAAGTTCCGGCGTGTTTCGGCTCTGGCCGCGGCATCGGGGAAAAAGCGTTTCGTGTCCACTCCGCCGGGGATCAGGTGCAGGCGAGCATCCGGGGTATGCAGGATGCGCCGGCACTGTTCCAGAGTGCGGGAATTGGTGGCGATTACGGCGTCGATTGTTTTGCCGTGCAGGAGGCGATTTGGAAAACTGCCCTTTGGGGGACGTTGATCTCCTCTGGTGCGCACCAGAGCGAAAGGATGGAATTTTTTGAGCAGCCCCCAGAGGATCAACCCTTCACCCCGGTGGCAGTTGACGAGATGCGGGCGGAATTCTTCAAGTAAACGGCGCATACGGCCAAGGACGCGGGCCAGTTCGCGGGGATTGGGGCTGTTAATGTTCAGAGGAAGGGGCGAAAGATCGAGCCTTTGCGCGGCGGCAAAGGTGTCGGTGCCGGGCAGGGCCAGGACTATGGTCTCGTGGCCAAAGGCGCGCAAAAGGCGCGAGAGGTTCAGTCCGTACCAGGCTGTGGCGTTGAACCAGCGCACGTTGACGACTTCAACGACGCGCATTTTTCGCTCTTGATTCGGCATGCGTCGCGTCTACCATAAATGGCGCATAAAGTGTAGCGTCGCGTCACGCGACACTGGTCGCAACCCCGCAAGGGGGTGCGCGCCGCCGCAGGCGGCGTGAGCAAAGCAAAAACCGTCGCAACCCCGCAAGGGGGTGCGCGCCGCCGCAGGCAAGGGCGCAAATGCCCCTGTTGCGGCCTTGCCCGATTTTACCAAAATTTTCTTTTTTTATGGTCTGAAGCCTCTCCCTTCAGGGAGATTTCCGCTTGACGCCCGGTTTTTCCGGGCATACCTTCCCGGTAGCCCATCCCTTCAGGGAGGGGGCAATCCACCCGGCTCCAATCCGCCGGGACGGAGTCATCCGGCGGACGGAGCCGGGTGTGGATTGAAACGCGATATACAAAGCGAAGACGTCCATGTAGAGCATATATTCAGTAGAGGAATGCATGGCCTATTTCCGCCGCGTCCACAGCCTTGAGGATTTCCCGCGTACGCTCGCGCGGGATCAGCGCTGGCTCGTCCTGATCAACGCCGATCCCGACGCCATGGCCTCGGCCTTGGCCTTGAAGCGCATTTTGAGCCACCGGGTGCACGCGGCGGAAATCGCCAAGGTAAACGTCCTCTCCCGGCCCGACAACCTGGCCATGGCGCACTATACGCATGTGCGCATGCTGGAGTTCGGGGCGGACATGGCAAAGGAATTTGATCATTTCGCCCTCCTGGATTCTCAGCCGGAACACCATTCGGCCTTCGACGCCCTGCCTTTCACCCTGATCGTGGATCACCACCCTCTGCCCGAACGTCAGATAGGTGTGCCTTTTGCGGAAATACGTCCCGAATACGGGGCGACCAGCACCTTGATGACGGAATTGCTCTACAACCTGAAAATCCGCCCCGGCAAACTCCTTGCCACGGCCCTGCAGTTCGGCATAAAGACGGATACCGGCAATTTCGAGCGGCATTGTTCGGATGTGGATCTGCGCGCTTTCCGCTATCTCGCGCGGTTCGCGGATCAGCACCTGCTCTTGCGCATCGCGCGCAGCGAATTTCACGAAGCCTGGCTCAAAACCTTTGCCAGGGCCTGCACGAGCCTCTACGACCTGAGTTATGCCGGCCGGTATTGTTACGTCGGGGAAGTCGGCAATCCGGATATTCTTGTGAACATAGCGGATTTTCTCATGCGGGTTTATGAGATACGCTGGGTTGCGGTGTGCGGACGCCATGACCACACTCTGGTGATCATTTTTCGTGGGGACGGTATTTCACGCAACCTGGGTCGTCTGTCCCGGCAGGTTTTCGGCAGCCTGGGCTTTGCCGGCGGGCACAGGGCCATGGCCAGAGCCGAGATCCCGGTCGAGAAGGCGGAAGATGAGGATATTGAGCTTTTTATCTGGAAAAAGCTGATCAAGGCCCGGCTTCGTCCCGAAGGCAAGGGCGCGGATGCGGGCTGCTGATGTGTAACGTGAATATGAGGAAACGCTGATTAGAGCAGTTCACGAATGAAACGAGAGAACTGCTCTGTAAGGGTTTGCGGGCAAATCCTCAGTTGTAGCCATCTGAAATATCAACCGGGGGCGCAGGGATATCATTCCTCCGCCGGGGGAGTGTGAGGAGGCAAAGCCACCTCACTGGAATAAACAGGTTTTTCCATTATGCCACAGGAGGATAGTCATGTCTTTCACGCTTACTTGGCACGGGCACGCGAATTTTCAGATCCGGACCGCCGGATGCAACATCCTGATCGATCCGTTTTTCGCGGGCGCCGCCGCCCCGGCCTCCGTTCTGCGGGGGGAGGACAGACCGGATCTTGTGCTTGTCAGCCATGATCACGCGGATCATGTGGGCGAAACCATCGCCGTCTGTACGCAGAGCGGGGCCGCGCTGGCGGGCGTGGTCGGTCTGGTGGAGGGGCTGTGCGGGCAGGGAGTGCCGCAACGGCAGCTTCTGAACGGCGGCGGCTTCAACATAGGCGGAACGATAAACTTCAAAGGCGTGGCGGTAACGATGACCGAAGCCTTTCACACCAGCGCGTCCGGCGCTCCGGTAGGGTTCATCATACGCCTGGAAGACGGGTACACCTTATACCACGCCGGAGACACCGGGATATTCGCCAACATGGCCGTTTGGGGCGATTTGTTCGCCATAGACCTGGCCCTTTTGCCTACTGGCGGTTTCTATACCATGGACGGCCGGCAGGCGGCCCTGGCCGCCTCCATGCTGAAATGCAAAGCCGCGGTGCCCATGCACTGGGGGACTTTCCCGGTGCTTGCCCAGGATACGCTTGAATTCGAGAATGAACTGGCCCGCAGGGCTCCGGCCTGCCGGATTTTGAAAATGCGGCCCGGCCAGAGCCTTGAGCTTTCCGTTTAGAGAGCGAACTGTTTCAAGCGTTAGTTGCTCCAGCCGCGAACAGGGGAAAACTCATCTGAAAGCGCTTTTATCCGGAAAGAGAGGCGGCAATTTTGTCCTCTTCAAACGCTGTCTCCGTTATTTCCTGCCGTACAAGGCGCATATTTTTTTCGCCTGCTTGTTCATGAGTGCGGCGGGACTTTGTGACGCCTTCACCGCCTGGCTGGTCAAACCGGCCATGGATGAAATCTTCGTGAACAAAGACCACGGAGTTCTTCTGATTTTGCCCTTGGCCTTCCTGGGAGTGACTTTCCTGAAGGCCGCCATGAAACTTTTGCAGAACTACCTGATGCAGCGCTGCGGGCTTAAGGTGCTGGAAGTGCTGCGTGACGAGATGTACGACAAGATCATAAGATTGCCTGTCGGATTTTTTGACGCTTCCCGCATCGGCGTCGTGATGTCCCAGGTCATGACCGACGTCTCCCTGATCCGTTCCAGCCTGCCGGCTGTAGTTACCCTGATCCGCCAGATAATCACCCTGACCAGCCTGGCCGCGGTGGTTATCTGGCAGAACGCGGAACTGGCTCTGTGGGCGGGGATAGGGGTTCCGCTCGTAGTGTTTCCTTTGGCGCACTTTGGCCGGCGCATGCGCAGGGTGAACCGGAAAGTGCTTGAATTGGCGGGGGACATCAACTCTCTGCTCCAGGAGGTGCTTTCCGGCATAAGGGTGGTCAAGGCCTTCGGCGCGGAACGGCGCGAAATGGAGAGGTTTGATGTGGAGAACAAGAAAACCGCCGGTTTGTCCATGAAAAGCACGCTTATCAGCGGATGGGCCTCGGTGAGCGCGGAAGTTGCGGCTGCCGTCGGAGTATGTCTGGTGCTTCTGGTCGGCGGCATGCAGGTCATAGACGGCAAACAAAGCCCCGGCTCCTTTTTTTCCTTCATCACCGCCCTGGTTCTGATGTACGAGCCGGTGAGGAAATTCAACGGGGCGAACTTCGGCATAAATGCGGCTCTGGCAGGGGCGGAGCGTGCCTTCGGCTTTCTGGACAACCCTGATCTGGCCGCTGAAACGGGGGGCGAAAGGGTGTTGGAAGAGCCGTTCGAGGAACTGGTCTTTTCCGATGTCGTCTTCTGTTATCCGGACGGGACAAGGGCTTTGGACGGGGTATCCTTTTCCGTCAGGGCCGGGGAAAAAGTCGCCCTGGTCGGCCCCTCCGGGGCCGGGAAAAGTACCTTTGCCAATCTGGTCCCGCGTTTCTACGATCCTCAGGAAGGAAACATCAGCATAAACGGGGTTCCCTTGCGCGAGTATTCTCTGGAGTCCCTGCGCAAGATGATCGCCATGGTTTCCCAGGAAACATTTCTTTTCAATATGTCGGTGCGGGACAACATCCTCTATGGGGTTCCCGATGCTGGCGAGGAGAAAATGAAGGCCGCCGCGGCTGCTGCCTATGCCGACGTTTTCATTTCGGCCCTGCCCGATGGCTATGATACGATAATCGGGGAGCGGGGAGTGAAGCTCTCGGGAGGGCAGAAGCAGCGCCTGGCCATTGCCCATGCTCTGGTCAAGGATGCCCCGCTTCTGATCCTGGACGAGGCCACCAGCGCCCTGGATTCCGAATCCGAGCGCATCGTGCAGGCTGCTTTGGAAAACCTCATGGCCCACCGTACCAGCATTGTGATCGCGCACCGCCTGTCCACCGTTCTGGACGCGAACCGTATCCTGGTCATTGACAAGGGCCGGGTGCTGGCCGAGGGACGGCATGAGGAACTGTTGTCATTGAACCAGCTTTATGCCAAGCTGTACGCCATGCAATACGACGCCGGGCAAGGCGGGCAGCGGGCGTAGGCCGAAGAAGGCCGGGCTCACAGTTTCAAAGTTGAGGAAACGCCGGCGGCCGCGAGAGCGGACGCCCGCCGCGAGGGCGTAAGCGCAATTTATTTGCGCTGTTAAACGCCGAAGCGGGCGTAAGCTGGAGAGGGCTAGGCGCATCATCTCAAAAGTAAAATGCTGTAATTGGAATTAAGTCGTTTTTGATCAGGAAGTGGAATAACGCGGATGCCAGCAGACACAAGCGCGGGGTGGCGCATGGAGCATTACGATCAGGCCGAGACTTGGGACAGGGAGACCATTGAGCGCGTCCAACTGGTGCGTTTGAAGAATACGTTGCGTCAGGCCCTGCGTTCTCCTTTCTACAAAGAATTGTTGGGGCAAGCCGGCGTTTCTCCGGAAAACATGCGCAGTTTGGCGGATTTGCGGCAAATTCCCTTCACTTCCAAGGAACATTTGCGAGCCGCTTATCCTTACGGTCTGGTGTCCGTCGCCAAAGACGAACTGGTGCGCTTTCACGCTTCAAGCGGCACTACAGGCGCCTCGGTGGCAGTCTGCCATACCCAGGACGATCTTGACTGCTGGGCGGATCTCATGGCCCGCTGCATGTATATGGTGGGAATCCGCCGGGGAGACGTCTTTCAGAATATCTCCGGCTACGGTCTTTTTACCGGGGGGCTGGGCATACACAGCGGGGCGGAGCGTCTGGGGTGCCTGACCATTCCCGCCGGGACCGGCAATACCCGCCGCCAGGTGAAACTGCTGCGCGACATGCGGGTGACGGCTCTGCACATCATCCCCTCCTACGCCCTGTACCTGGGCAACGCCCTGTTGGAGGAAGGCGAGGATCCGCGAGCGCTCCCTCCGCGCATCGCCCTGGTGGGCGCGGAACCGCATACCGAGGAAGCGCGCCGGCGCATTGAGGATCTGCTGGGGCTTAAGGCTTACAATTCATACGGGTTGTCCGAGATGAACGGCCCGGGCGTGGCTTTTGAGTGTCGGGAACAGGGCGGCATGCATGTCTGGGAGGACGCCTACATAGCGGAAATAGTGGACCCCCGCAGCGGAGAGCCGGTGCCGGACGGGGAACAGGGTGAGCTGGTCATGACCACGCTCTGCCGCCGGGGGATGCCGATCATCCGTTTCCGCACGCGCGACCTGACGAGTTTTCTCCAGGGCGACTGCCCGTGCGGGCGCAAACACCGCCGACTGGCCCGCATTGCCGGGCGCGTGGACGACATGCTCATAATCAAGGGCTGCAACATCTATCCTATGCAGGTGGAGCAGATACTCATGAGTTTCAGGGAAGTCGGGGAAAACTACCTGATCGTCCTGGAAAACGAGGGCGGCATGGATCGGATGCGCGTGCAGGTCGAGGTGCGCAGCGAATATTTCGTGGACGACATGCGCGTGCTTACCGCCTTGCAGAGAAAAATCGCCAACCGCCTGCGCGACGAGATACTGGTCACTCCCAAAGTGGATCTGGTGCAGCAGAATTCCCTGCCCCGCGCGGAAGGCAAGGCCAGGCGCGTGGAAGACAGACGCCACGCGGGGATATGAGAGGAGAACCAGGTTTCCCCGGCGCGGGTTCCGCCCTTTCTTCCACGCGGAGCGGGAAGGTGAACCTGTTGAACCTGGGCGCGCGCGAACTTGAGAACTATGTCGAAGGTCTTGGGCAGCCGCCTTTCCGCGCGCGTCAGCTTTGGAAATGGATATGGGCCAGAGGGGAACGCGATTTCTCCCGAATGAGCGATCTGGCTTTGTCTTTGCGCGCGGTTTTGCAAGACAGGGCGGAGGTGGTCCGGCCCGAAACGCTTTGCCGACAGATCGCGGCCGACGGCACGGTAAAATTTCTCTTGCGCCTCTCTGACGGCGAAACCGTGGAGAGCGTTCTTATTCCATCCGAATCCCGCACGGGCAAGGAGCGTTTTACGCTCTGTCTCTCCTGCCAGGTTGGTTGCGCCATGGGCTGCACCTTTTGCAGCACCGGCGGCATGGGTTTCAAACGAAACATGGATATGGGGGAAATACTGGGACAGGTGCTGGCGGCTGGAGACTATCTGGCCGGAATTCCCGGTTCGCCCCCCTTGCGCAATCTTGTATTCATGGGCATGGGCGAGCCTTTGTTGAACCTTGGGGAAGTGCTGCGCAGCCTTGAGACATTGAACAGCGAATCCGGACTTTCCTTTTCTCCCCGGCGCGTCACGGTGTCCACCTGCGGGATCGAGAGGGGACTCAGGGAACTTGGAGAGGCTGGCCTGTGCTATCTGGCCGTGTCCCTGCACGCGCCGACCCAGGCCCTGCGCGAAAAAATCATGCCCGCCGCCGCCAGGGCCTTTCCCCTGGAGCGGATGTTTGCCGCCTTGCGCGACTATCCCCTGCGCGCGCGCGAGCGCCTGACCTTTGAATATCTGCTCCTTGGCGGGGTGAACGATTCTTTGGCGGAGGCCAGGGAACTGGCAAGGATTATGTCCGGGCTCAAAGGCAAGCTCAATCTCATCTTCTACAATCCGGTGCCCGGCTCGCCTTACATGTCTCCGGATGCGGAGGCGGCGCAGCGCTTCGCCGGGTTCCTGCAAAGTAAAAACATCACCGCCACGATGCGCAAGAGCAAGGGTTTGGACATCAAAGCCGCCTGCGGGCAGCTCAGAAGTTCCTCTTCGGCCTGATGCCGTCCTTTTCTCTGCCGAGGATCATCTGAGCTTCCTTTACGGTTTGAGACCCCGGCCTTCAGGCCGGATAGCCCGACCCCGCCCAAGCGCAAGACGCATGGGCCTTCAGGCCCATGCTACCTTCCCGGTCATTTGCTATCGACAAGTCGGGCATGCCGTTCTGTCGGGCATGCCGTTCTTGACAAAATCGCCGTTCGTGGGGATAATCAGTTGTATTGATCGCGCCTGATTCAACAACTTCAGAACAATTTCAAATTGAAATTACTCTGAATGTTGTAACGGGCGCAGATCGGAAAAAGTCAGATTTACAGCCTCAAAATTAAAATGTTCCGGATTCCCCATTGCCTGCCAGCTATAAAGAGTAATTTCACAGTGACGTCGAAGACCCTTCAAAAGTAGAGACGGTATGGAATATAAACAGATAATTAAAGCAGCCGCTCCCTATCTTGCGCTCATGATGATCGGTTTAGCCTTGACGATCTCGTTGGTATATTCCTCAGTTCTTGAGTTTTTACGGCAATACTGTGTAGAAAATCCCTCCTTGAGGATAAATATAGACATCACGATGAACAAAATTATTACAAATTTGAGCTTATTCGGGATTTTGCTGGCCATGCTCCTTGGCGCCATTATAATCAGAATAAACGCGAAAAGACTGCGGGCAGAGAAAGAAAACAAATATAAGTCGGATTTTCTGGCGAGTATGAGCCATGAGATACGCACCCCGCTCAACGCCATCATCGGCATGAGCGAGCTGGCCCTGCGGGAAGCGCCGGCATCGGCGGGTCTGTCGGAGTCTCTTATCAGCATCAGTCAGGCCGGATCAAATCTGCTTTCCATCATCAACGATGTTCTGGATATGTCGAAGATCGAATCCGGCATCTTTAAACTCGTTCTGGCCCAATACAGTTTATCGTCCCTCATCAACAACGTGATCAATGTGATCCGGGTGAGGTTCTACGACAAATCCATCCAGTTTTTCGTCAATATTGATTCCAATATCCCAAACGAACTGACTGGAGATGAAGTGCGGATCCGTCAAATTCTGTTTAACCTGCTCACCAACGCGGTGAAATACACCATAAACGGCTTTGTCAGATTTACCGTAACGGGGGATCTGATAGATAATAACACGATTTTACTGCGGTTTATGGTCATTGACACTGGTATCGGCATCAAAAATGAGGATATGCGGAAACTCTTCAGCGGGTTCACCCGCCTTGATGCTCAACGCAACAGAAATATCGAGGGCACCGGCCTCGGACTGGCGATCAGCAAAAAACTCTGCGTTGAAATGGGAGGTGATATCACTGTATCAAGCGAGTATGGAAATGGTTCGTCATTTACCGTTGTTATTCCGCAGAAATATTCTGAAGGCGCCAAACTCGCGACGGTGGAAAATCCCGATTCAAAAGGAGTGATCCTGTATAGCGAAAGCCCTGTGCTCGTCGATTCGGTTTCGGACACTCTGATAAATCTTGGAGTGCCGGTAGTTGTTTCGGACAGCCCGGATCGTTTTTTAAGGGAATTGGAAACAGACAGCCATGCCTTCGCGTTTATCCATGTAGGCATTCTGAACCGCGCGGCCGCGCTCGCCAAACGTTTACATCTCAACACCACGCTCGTTCTCATGACCGCTCCGGATGAACATATGCCTTTCAGCAACCTTCCGGTTCTTTCCATGCCGGTTTATGCCACTACGGTGGCGGATCTCCTGAACGGCGTCAGGCAGAACCGAAAAGAAAAAAAATTCAGGACCGGGTTCACCGCCCCCGACGCCCGGGTACTCATAGTGGACGATATCAATACCAATATCAAGATTGCCGCGGGGTTTCTCGAGCCCTATCAGATGAAGGTTGACACATGCAACAGCGGAGATGTTTCCGTCGAAATGATCAGGAACAATCGCTACGATATTGTCTTTATGGATCACATGATGCCCGGAACGGACGGCATTGAGGCCACAGCCAGGGTTCGCGCCCTGGGAGGGGAATATTTCGCGCGGGTTCCCATAATCGCGCTGACCGCTAATGCGCTGGCCGGGATGCGGGAAATGTTCTTGTCCAAGGGCTTCAACGATTACCTGGCCAAGCCGATTGAACTCAATAAGCTGAACGCGCTCGTAAACAAATGGCTCCCAAGGGATAAACGCCGCTTGTCCAATACTCCATCATCCGGCAGGACGCCGCGAACCGTAATGGAATACCTGTGTTCCGTCGAGGGCTTGGATGTGGAGAAGGGGATCGTCATGTGCGGGGGAGTCGAGGCCAATTATAGAAACGTCCTCGCCCAATATTGCCGGGACGCGGAAAAATTTCTGCCGGCGCTGAGGGAAACGCTGAAAACCACCGCCGACATAAAGAAGCCGGAAAAGACGCATTCCGGCGCTGCTCCCATGCCGTGGATACAATCCTTTGTTATTCGGGTGCATGCGCTCAAAAGCGCCTCTGCCAGTATCGGTGCGGAAGCCTTGTCGAACGATGCCATGCTTCTGGAAAAAGCGGGTATGGAGGGAGATCTCGAACTGATAGAGACTCATCTGGGGGCTTTTATCCAGCGTTTTTCCGAAATGGTTGTCCGGATAAATGCAGTTCTGCCGGAGTCCGGGGTACCATTACTGATTTCTACGGAAATCGGCAACCATCGGCCGTAAGGCCGATACGCGACCAAGAAGGCGGCATGGGCCGGCCCATGCGTCTTGCGCCTGGGCGGGGTTTGGATCCCGTTCAAGCTTTCGCCCGTACGGATACCCCGCCCTTCAGGGCGAGGTCGGGCTATCCGGCCTGAAGGCCGGGGTCTCAAGCCGTAAGGGAAGCTCGGATGAAGCGGCGTGGGTCAGCCGGGAACCACGCTCTTCGGCTGACGATCCTCCGGGGGGAAAGTTTATTTTTCAATGCGGATATCAGTAACGCATATCGATAAGTTCAGATGCGCCTTGAAACAACGGGGGAGGAATCGCCTATGTTGTTAACGAAAGAATCCCTTTTTTCCATGTTCCGTTTCGTGGCTCTGCTTTGGCAGGAAAACACCGTGCATCTCAGCGAAATTGATTCCCGTTTCGGAGATGGCGACCACGGCGTCACCATCGGAAAAATGGCGGCTATGATTTTGTCGCGTCTGAATGAGCGGCAGGACGAAAGCGCGAAGGAGTTCATTGAAAGCCTGGGCTCCGGGTGCATGGAGATTGCCGGGGGCAGTGCCGGGCCTCTTTATGGCGTACTGTTGGAAGGGTTTGCCGGGCCTCTTCCCTGTGGCGACACGGAAATTGACGCCGCAACGCTGAAAACGATGTTCTCTTCCGCCAGAAGCGCGCTTTTCGAGATAACCAAAGCGCGGGTTGGTGATAAAACCTTGATGGATGTCCTGATCCCCGCGACCGAGGCCGCGGAAAAGGCGCCTGACGATGTTCTGTCAATCTTGCGTGCGGCCGCGGCCGCCGCATATCAGGGAGTCCGGGAGACCGAGAACCAGGTGTCAAAGTTCGGACGTGCCCGCAACTACGGGGAAAAGACCCTCGGAACCCCCGACGTGGGAGCGGTGAGTACGGCGCTGCTGTTCAAAGGTTTCCAACGCGGTATCGAACAGCATGTCCTGGATTGCTGACATTGAATGGGAGAAAGCGCGATGAAGATGAAAAAGTTTATCAATTCCCCGGAAAACATAACAAAAGAACTACTCGAGGGTTTCGCTTCCGCGCATCGCGACCTCGTGACGCTCAGACCCGGCAATATGGTGGTCAACAACAGGCTGGAAAAAGCCAATCGCGTCACCATAGTCACTCAGGGTGGCGCGGGCCATGAGCCGGCGCTCTCCGGGTTTGTCGGAGACGGTATGGTGGACGTCAGCGTGGTCGGGGACATCTTCTCCGCCCCGGGGCCGAAAGCGTGTCTGGAGGCCATCAAATTCGCGGACAGGGGCAAAGGCGTCCTGTTTGTCGTCTTGAACCATGCCGGCGACATGCTGACCGGAGACCTGACCATGAGGCAGGCCGCGAAAGAGGGACTTCACGTGGTCCGTGTGGTCACGCAGGAGGATGTTTCCAACACCCCGCGTGAGGACAGCGGCAATCGCCGCGGGCTTGTGGGTTGCGTGCCGACTTTCAAGATCGCGGCCGCGGCCGCGGCCGAAGGTAAGAGCCTTGAAGAGGTGGCCGCCGCCGCGCGGCGTTTCGCGGACAACATGGCGACTTTGGCCGTGGCGGTGCGCGGGGCGACCCATCCCTCCACGGGTATCGCGCTGGCCGATCTGGGAGAAGACGAGATGGAAGTCGGAATGGGGCAACACGGCGAGGGCGGCGGCGGACGGCGGCAGCCCATGAAGGGCGCCGACGAAACCGCCGAAATCATGCTGAACGTCCTGCTGGCCGACCTCTCTATCAGGGCGGGAGAAAGGGTGATGCTGATTTTGAATGGAGCGGGCGCAACTACTTTGATGGAGCTGTTTATCATCTACCGCCGTTGTGAACAGCTTCTGAAAGCGAAGAACGTGGAAATCGCGGCGAATTACGTGGGAGAGCTCCTCACGGTGCAGGAGCAGGCGGGGTTTCAGATGTTCCTCGCGAGGATGGATGACGAATTGCTTCGTTACTGGAACGCGCCTTGTAATACGCCCTATCTGAAAAAAAAGAACTTCCCGGCCGAAACGGCGCCGGGATAACGAGGCGGCATGACTGTAAAGCGGCTGACCGGAGCGAAACCGGGATGGGCGCCAACCGGGCGGAAGGCGGGAGCCAATCGCTCAACGGCATGAAGACCATATGCGTCGCACGGGCATGAGCGAAAATACCGTAACGAAGTTTTGGTGAAAGTATCTCCAAAGGTTGTTGTATATGGAAGACAGTTCTTCTCCGCTTTTCATCCAGCCTTTGCGTGATCAGAAATTCGTCGTCCGCATGGGCGTCGTTGCAGCCTTGCTCTGGACGCTCGTTCTCGGCGCCCTTGCGTTGCACATGGTGAGCCTGATCTACGAGCGGGCGGAAAGTTACGCCCGGATTCAGGCCGGAACGGCTTTTGAAAAAGACGTCGTCTACCGCAGGTGGAACTCGAATATGGGCGGCGTTTACGTTCCGGTCGGACCGTCCACGGGTATTGAGCCAAACCCCTATCTCCCGCCCGAAAACAGGGAAATTGAGTCTCCTCTGGGTACCATGACCAAAGTCAATCCCGCCTTTATGACCCGTCTGGTGCATGAACTTGGCGAACTGAAATCCGGCGTTTCCGGCCATATCACCAGCACCGACCCCATACGTCCGGCCAACAAGCCGGATCCCTGGGAAGAGGAAGCCCTGCGCCGGCTTGAAAGGCAGGAAGTCGAAGAAGTCTACGAGCGTATGCTATATCAGGGCAAAGACCAGTTGCGCCTGATCCGGCCTCTGATTACCGAACCAAGCTGTATGCCCTGCCATGCGTTTCAGGGTTATACCGTGGGCTCGGTACGCGGCGGCATCAGCGTTTCCGTGCCCATGGCCCCTTTTCTGGCGTCAGCCGCGCAGGTGACCAGACAGTCCGTCATGAACCGTTTCTGGATATGGCTGTTAGGCTTGGCGGGCATCGCCTGCACCACTCTAAGCCTGAAACGCCGCATGCAGGAACGCGACAGGGCCGAAAGCCAATTGCGCGGCATGACTCGGGAACTGGAACAACGCGTCGCCGAGCGCACGGTGGATCTGCTGGCGGCAAAAGAGGCGGCTGAAGCGGCCAGCAGGGCCAAAAGCGAATTTCTGGCCAATATGAGCCATGAACTACGCACCCCGCTCAACGGCATCATCGGCATGGCCGATTTGCTGCTGCAATCGGAACTTACGCGGGATCAGGCATCCATGGCGGCAACGGTCAAAAACGGCGGCGACAGTCTGCTGACCGTGCTGAACGACCTGCTCGACTTCTCGAAAATTGAGGCGGGCAAGCTGGTCATAGACCCCGTGCCGTTCAGACTGCGCGACCTCCTGTTCGACGCGGCGAAGAGCGAGTCTCCCATCGCCTACAAAAAAGGCATCGAACTGCTCGTGCAAATCGATTCCAAACTGCCGGACCATTTTCTGGGCGACTACAACCGCATCCGCCAGATCCTCATGAATCTGCTCAACAATGCCCTCAAATTCACCGAACAGGGGGAAGTTGTCCTGCAGGCCCAGTACGCTCCCGGCGCGGGGGAAAACGTCGGCGTACTCATCAGCGTCACCGATACAGGCATCGGCATTTCCCCGGACAAGCAACAGATCATTTTCGACGCTTTTGAGCAGGTTGACCGCTCCACGACGCGCCGTTTCGGCGGCACTGGCCTCGGCCTCGCCATAGCGCATCGTCTGGCCGTTCTTATGGGTTCCTCCTTGGGACTGGCCAGCGTGCCCGGTAAAGGCAGCACCTTTTCTTTCAAACTGGAACTGCCTGCCCTGCCTCAGGGCGAGACGCCGCCGCACATCTCCATTAGGGAACTTGGAGGAAAATGCGTCCTGGTCGTGGATGACAACGCCGCCAACCGGCGCATATTCATGGAGCAGTTGCGCTCCTGGGGCATGTCGGCCTACGAGTGCGCCGGCGTGGATGAAGCGTTGCGCCACATGCATTTTGCCATGGACACGCGCCACCCGCTGGACCTGGTTCTCAGCGACCTGCAGATGCCGGAAAAAGACGGCATCGACCTGATCAATGCCATGCGCAAGGAAGAGGAACTGAAGAACATCCCCGTCATTCTTCTTTCCTCCTGTCTCATTGCGGTCGAGCGGGAAAAAGAGTCCCTGTGCCGGGCGCACCTCGTCAAGCCCGTGCGGCCGGAAGACCTGCTGCGCGCCATCAGCGGCGTTCTGGGCGTCGGCTGCCCGTCGGCCGCGAAAAAAGAGTGCGAGAGCCGCCGCCCTGACTATAAGGCCCCCGGCACGGACGTCTGTCTGGAAATTCTTCTCGTGGAAGATTTGGAGATGAATCAGGTCGTCGCGACTTATATGCTCAAAGAGCTGGGGCACAACGCGCGCGTCGTGGACAACGGCAAACTGGCCCTGGATGCGCTGATGGAACGTCCCTACGACCTTGTATTCATGGATATACAGATGCCGGTTATGGACGGCGTTGAGGCCGTCAGACGCATCCGTGCGCACGAACGAAGCGGCGTCTTTGCCAAATATACCCCGATCATCGCCATGACAGCCAACGCGCTGAGAGGAGACAAGGAAAAATACCTTGAGCAGGGCATGGACGGCTACATCGACAAACCGCTGAATCTGACCAAACTGCTTGAGGTCATCGCCACTGTGACCACGCGGTTCTCTCTCGGCCGGGATGTCAGCGCGGTAGAACATCCCGCCGCCGTAACGGCGGACTATCGTTTTCTCGACCTCGACCACATCCGCCAATCCACGGGTAGTAACGCGGACATAATCACCAGCGCCATAACCATCTACCTGCGCGACATAGGCAACCTGTTGCGCGAGATTGAGGAAACCCTCGAACAGGGAAATACCGGCGCGCTCGCCCAGACAGTGCACTCCGTCAAAGGCGCCACCGCCTACTATACCATCGGTCCATTGTATGAGGACATCGTCGCGTTTGAAGCCATGTGCGGGAAAGACCCGTCGCCGGAGGAGAACGAAAGGCTGAGGGAGGCGTTCCGCCCGATACAAGACGGTATTGAGACGCTTGTGGACGAGCTAAAAGTATATCGGGATCAGATCGCGTCCGCTCCTGCAGCCAGTCCGCCAGGTGCTTTTGCTGACGGGAATGGTGGAATCTGACCGAGAAGGTGGCATGGGCCTTCAGGCCCTTTTTTTGATGCCTCTACAATTTCCTCCCAGCGTGATACACTCTTCCTTGCCATGATGGTCAGCTCCTTTATAGGTTGAGATTCTTGTTGTGGATAACCTCAATCTATTTTATTCTTTTCTCTGACCATCATGGTAATTGAGGGTTTAACAAATAAAAAATTTGATTGACCCCGAAACAGGCAAAGTCGTCGGCATCAAGATGGTGCACTCCAGGTTTTGGATTCCTTTGCAGTGGTATGCTGTTCTCTGGGCGCTTGCCGCTGTCGTTGTTTTTTATACACGGTAATCTGGCTTGCTGTAAAAAACAGGCTGTCAGAGCAAGTGCGGCCTCCGCCGGTGATACGCGAACGTATTCGCCAATATACATTGATAGAGGAGACTCCCATGAAACTGCCTTTGCTCTCCCGTCTCTTTTCCTCCGCTTCCTCCCGAGACGAAGCGGGTTCCCCCAATAACAGCGGCGAAGAGAAAGAAAACGCGGAGACCTTTTCCGGCAGCGACGAGCATGAATGGATCAGACAGGTGGTTGAAGAAACATATTCCGAACTGGGTGTGTTCGTGCGGGATGTGAATCTGTCGAAAAGCCTGGAGGAAAAATACACTGTCGGCCTGATTATCCGGGAGCCGGGCACAGTTGATGCCAGCCGGCGCATAGGAGGCATGGCCACGACACACCGCTTCGCCATTTTGTCCAATCACATGAAGTCGCTTGAAGATTTTGATTTTGAGAACAGAGGGTTATGTGTAGCGATGGGGGGGTCATACTTCAAAGTTGTGGAAACTCATACTTATAAAGACAAGACGTTTATCCTGCTGCTGCATCTGCCCGATGGCGATGCCTGGAGGATTTTCCCACATGTCCGGGTGAATATCGAAAATACCTTGAAAGGGGAATGCATCCAGCGTCTGGAAGAAAAATGCGGTGAACCGGTGATTCCGGAACTTGCGGCAGAAGAATGGCTTGGTCGTTGCGCCCACCCTGTGGGCATGGATGAGCAAGGCGAATATTTCCCGCTGGAGCAGTAGAGAAGAAAGATCAAAAAACTGCGGCGCAACGGTTTTTACCTTATACCCACCTCACGTCCAAGGAGAAGAATTATTAGATAGTTGTCAACCTATTGACGACACTATCTAAAACTCCAATCTCGCCTGCAAGCTCCCGGTCACGCCTTCCCGTTGCCCCATATAGCCCTGTACGCCCAAATCAAAGGACAATGGCAGGTCTTTGGAGGGTTTCAGGGAAAGCCCGAATTCCCCTATGCCTGTGTCCCCGCGCAAGGAAGGCGCGTCTATGGAGTAGCCGTAGGTCGAAGCGCGGGCCTTGCCGTCGAACTCGTGTTCGTAGGCGGCGCCTATGTAGGGAGTGACGCGCTCGTCAGGCGCGCATGTGAAACGTACTCCCAGGCGCAGACGCTGTGAGTCCACGGCCTTGAAACGCACCAGATCGCCGTTGGCCAGGGTTACTTTATCCCCTTCCTGATGCGTCCAGAAATATTTCCCGTAGAGGTCGAGAGAAGCGGCCTTAGTGATGTTCCAGACATAGCCGGCGCCGAAATGCAGACCGTAGTATGTGGAGGAGGAATCATAATCCGCCTTGACGCCGGTATGGGGATCGCGCAGATCGGAATTGTCGTACTCGTTATGGATTCTGCCCACGCGTCCGGAGGCTTCGGCGTAGAAACGGCCGGGGCCAGTGTCGGCGAACTCCATGCGGCCCAAAATGCCGCCGCCAATGTAGTACATGTCGCCGTCGCCGTGGACGGCGGCGGCGTTGGCGAAGGAGTTGTGGGTGTCATAGGAGCCGTTGCCGTACTCGAAAAAAACGCCGAGGGTCAGCAGATCCGACGCGGTGTCTCCGCCGCCGATGCCCACGGCTATGCCTGTCATAAGGGACAGGCTGCTCATGTCCACGTGCGATCCGGTGTTGTAGCGCGACCAGCCGCCGGAGATCGTCCCGAAGGTGGCGTAGCCGTATCCCCGATCCGCGTTCGCCCGCGAGCGGCGGGAGGCGTTTGCCGCCTCGCTCATGCCGCTCCCGGCCGCATGGTCCGCCCCCTGGTTGATCAGGGCCATGCCCGCAAGATAGCCTTCGGGCAGAGCTTTGCTCTCATCGCTCGCGCCGATGTGCGTGATCCCGGCATACAGGTTGTTCTGATCCGTCCACAGGTTGGCCCGCCAGACGCGGGTGATGCCCAGATGCCCCGTGACCTCGGAGTTGACCGGCGTACCGCTGATGCCGTTGTTTGTTCCGATAAGAGCAAGGACGTGGCCCGGCAGCAGATCCGTCCTCTGCCGGCCCCCAAGGTCCAGGGCGACATAACTGCCTTCGATCTCCGCCGTGCCGGTGACGTTCAGGATGGGTTGCGTTCCGGGCGCGACATCGGCGGGCAGGAAAAAGGTCATCGTCCCGCCGGCGGTATTCAGGTTGCCTGTATAATTCGCTTGCCAATGGGCATCAAGCCGCGTCAGGCGAACGTCGTTGCCGCCCGCGTCAAAGGTCGTGCCGCCGTGCAGGGCCAGTTGCCCGGAGATGCGACCGCCGGGGGAGAGAGCCAGAGTTCCTTCCCGCACATCGGTCAGGCCGGTATAGGTGTTTACGCCGCCCAAGGTGAGAGTGCCGTTGCCGATCTTGGTCAAATCGCCGGAGCCGTACAGGATGCCGTCAAGTGTCCCGCCATCGGTTTGTGTGGCTTCGAAAAAGTTCGCGCCGTTCAGACTGAAATCGTTTTTAAGCGTGTGGTTGCCGGAAAAGCCGAGGATAGCGCCGTTTGCCATTCTGACTGTCCCGTGCCCGAGGGCGGTGTCGTTTCCCGCGACGACCCTGCCCTGATCAAGATACAAACCGCCCGTGAAATCGTTGGCTCTGCTCAGGGTCAGTGTCCCCGCGCCGATTTTGTTCAGACGGCCGCCGGTAATGACACCGGAAAGGGTTGCGGATTCCCCGCCCGCGACCGTCACCAGGTTGATGCCGCCGTCCAGGGCGACGCCATTGCTCACGTCAAGGCCGTTCGCCAGGGAAAGGAGGCCGTTGTTGAAGATCAGAGTTTCCGAGCCGAGCGCGTCGTTGTGCGTCATGCGGAGCCTGCCATTGTAAATGCGCGTGCCGCCGCTGTGCGTGTTTTCCTTGTCCAAAAGAACATTGCCGGTAATTTCAAGGATACCCGCGCCTGTGACGGTCTGAGGGAAGGCCGTGGCGAAACCGTCATACGCCAGCCTGAGAAACGCGCCTTGTTCCACTTCGATTTCCGAGTGACCGCCGGCGGCATTGACGTTGCCCAGAGCCAGGGTTCCGGCGCTGACCAGAGTCTTGCCCGTGTAGGTGTTGGCCGCGTTCAAGGTGACGGTGGCCGCGCCGCTTTTGTGCAGCCCGGCGCCGGATATGCCGTCCGTAAGGACCGCGTTTATGAGAACATTCCCTTCCTGAGCGCTGATCACAGCGTAAGATTTGCCTGTGTCATAGGGGTCAAGGTCCAGCAACCGGATTGCGCCGCCGCTGACGGTCCAGCCGTCCGTAAGGAAGAACAGGCCGGAGGCTGCGACCGGCCCCTGCACCCGCACTTCGCCGGCAGTGACCCCGGAAGTTCCGAACACCGCTATGCGGGAACCATTGCCGGGACCGAGTACGCTGTCCGAAGCCCAGGTTTCCGCGAATTCTGTGGCATCATATTTGCTGTTCCAGTTTTTCGCGCCGTCCGTGTTCCAGACGCCGCCGCTATCCTTATTCCAGAATTCGACCTTCTGCCCGGCAGGCAGGGTGATGAGCAGGATCTCTTTCAGCGCTCCGTAATTTACCAGTTCATTCCGATACAGGGGATCGACGGTAATATCGTCGTTGTTATACTTTAGGGTGTACTTGCCGGATAAATCCGTCGCGCCGGAGGCAAGATTGGTGCCGCCGTATCTTGCAAGCACATAAACGCCTAACGAATCAAGATTGATGAGCATCTTGTTTGTATTGCTCAGGCCACGCAGACTCAGGTTTTCCCCCACGTCCAGCCAGCCGCCGTGGTTGAATTCGAGACCGCCCGTCGAATTCATGGTAACGGTAAGGTCCTTGTCGAAAGTGAACTGCCCGTCCACGGAAAGCTTTCCGCCGCCGCTGATCGTGGTATCTCCCGCTATCTGACCGTACCCGCT
>JAISZH010000009.1 GCA_031269345.1 Desulfovibrio sp.
GATATTTTTCCAAATCTTTGAAGTTCGGGCGAATAATCCGCAGATAGTCGCGATACCAGGGCTCAAGCATATCGCCCATCTTCCTGAGTTCTTCGACGTACGTTTCCAGGCGCGTTGACACTTTCCCCATCATCTCTTTGCGTTCAGACAGAACAAGGTATTCCAGGCTCTTTTTTGCAGTATCAAGTCCTTTCTGTTGAGCTGCTATGGAACGCCGCATATCTTCCGCGTCCGACAGGCGCATAAATTTTTCCAGGTAGTAAGCGGATTGATTTATTCCAATTTCCACGTCGCTTGTATCCACATTGAGCCGCGCAAAACGGACGTAGTCGAGAAAGTGCGTCGATGCCTTGTTAATCCCGCCGTAGCCGATAATTGAAACAACAGCCAGAATGGCAGCCATGAGAATGAACCCGGAGATAATTCTGATCTTGGTACTCATCAATCTTACCCCTTGCCGCAGCCGGATCAACTTCGATAATTTCCTTATCCGCTACGCGTTAAATAGTTTATTGCCGCCCCGCTGCAAGTCCGGCCCTATAAAAGCGGTCCGCCGGAAAAAAGAAGCGCCAAAGCGGCCCTGTCACCCGAAAGAAATAAGGCCGTGCGGAAATGGCAAAACAGCGCTCTTTCTGACGAAAAGCGCGTTATGGGACGGAGTTGTGAGTGAGCGAGTGCGCGCGCGAGAGAGAGAGCCGCGCCCGCCCATTCTGCACTGAATGATAGCGGGAGCGAGTGCGCGCGCGCGAGAGAGAGAGTGTGTGTGCAAAAAACAAGCCAGAACAGGCGGTTTTGGTTCGCTTATCCATTTTTTCCCATAACGGATGATTTTTTGCGCCCGCATTTTCGTGCCACCCGCTCGAAACAAAGGGGATCAATCCCGGCAAAATCGGAAAATCATGCGCAACACGTCACAGGGCAGGTAACTTACACGATAGAAAAGCGAACCGCAAGGAAATTATGGGGAATGGGAAATTATGGGAAATGCCGCCATCGGCGTATTTTTTGGTTTTTCAGCGGGTTTCAGGGTACGGATGAGGGTATCATTCAGCATACGGAAACTCTTGGTCGCGGGGTGCGCGTGAAACCCGGCGTCAACCGGGAAAGCGAGATATTTAGCCTGTTGTGCGAGGATATGCGCGCCGCGTTGCGGACGGCGGGACAAACGCCCCGCCGTCCGCGCGGAATCAGCCCTGACAGATATCAATGCTGCCAAAGCATTTCGTTATACTTGGGCAAAGGCCAGACCGCGTCATCGAGCATGCCTTCCAGGGCGTCAACATATTCACGGCATTCGATTAACAGAGGCAGAAGCTGGTCCCGCGCCGCCACGGCCTTGTCCATGAACTCCTCGATCTCGTCCAGTTCCGTGTGCTTGGCGTCTATGGCGTCCAAGGTCTTGAGCAGCCCCTCGATTTTGCCGCTGATGTCGGAAAGGTAACGGGAAAGCGCCGGATTGCCGCTCTGTTTGCCACCGGCCGCATAAGTCGAAATCTCCGCCGCGAACTTAAACGCGGCGGGCAGGATCACCGAACGCCCCATGACCTGGACAAGCTTGGTTTCCACATGCACGTCCTTGACATAGTTCTCAAGCAGCACTTCCTGGCGGGCCAGCAACTCGCGTTCGCTCAATATGCCGTGGCGCCGGAACACATCCATGACGTCCGGATCGCTGTATCGCTGAACGGCGCTGACCGTATCCTTGAGGTTGGGCAGCCCGCGCCTTTCCGCCTCGCCCTGCCATTCCTCGGCATAGCCGTTGCCGTTGAAGATAATCGGCTTATGCTCCTTGAACAGCCGCGCCAGAAGGGCCTGTACGGCGCTGTTAAGCGGAACTCCCCCGGCGATCTCGGTTTCCAGTTCCGTGGCGATGTCGTCCAGAGCATTGGCCACGGCCGCGCTCAGGGCGATGTTTGCCGGGGCTATGGACTGGGAAGCCCCGACGGCACGGAACTCAAACTTGTTGCCGGTAAAGGCGAAGGGGCTGGTACGGTTGCGATCCGTGCTGTCCTTGGGCAGTTTGGGCAGGGATGACACGCCGACCTCCATGATCATTCCGCCGGTGGAGCCGGCTTTCCCCGGCCGCCCTTCGGACAGGGCCTCGACTATTTCCGTAAGCTGTTCCCCCAGAAACACCGAAAGAATGGCCGGCGGCGCCTCGTTGGCCCCCAGGCGGTGGTCGTTGCCCGCGCCCACCACGCCAAGGCGCAGGGCCACGGAATGCTTGTGCACGGCGCGCAGCACGGCCGCCAGAAATACCAGGAACTGGGCGTTGTCCAACGGCGTGTTGCCGGGATCGAGCAGATTGTTGCCGTCGGAATCGCAAAGCGACCAGTTGTTGTGTTTACCCGAACCATTGATGCCCGCAAAGGGCTTTTCATGCAAAAGGCAGGCGAAGCCGTGCTCGGCCGCCGTTTCACACATGATCTGCATGGTGAGCATGTTGTGATCCACCGCGAGGTTGGCGGTTTCAAACATCGGGGCTATCTCGTACTGTCCGGGCGCGACCTCGTTGTGCCGGGTGCGGGCGGGAATGCCCAGAGCGAACATGCGTTCCTCCACGTCGGTCATGAAGGCGATAACGCGCCGGCTGATGGCGCCGAAATACTGGTCCTCCAACTCCTGCCCCTTGCAGGGCCTGGCCCCGAAAACAGTGCGCCCGCAAAGCATCAGATCCGTGCGCAGATTGTAATAACGCCGATCAATAAGAAAATATTCCTGCTCCGACCCGACCATGGCGTTCACCTTGTAAGCCGTGGCGTTGCCGAAGACGCGCAGCACGCGCAAAGCCTGCCCGGATACCGCGTCAAGGGCGCGCAACAGCGGGGTTTTGCTGTCCAGGGACTCCCCTGTATAGGAGAGGAAAATGCAGGGGATGTACAGGGTTTTCCCGGAACCGGTAGCTATGATAAAGGCCGGGCTGGTGGGGTCCCACACGGTGTAGCCGCGCGCCTCGAAGGTGGAACGGATGCCGCCGGAGGGGAATGACGAGGCGTCCGGCTCGCCCTTGATCAGCATCTTTCCGGAAAACTCCGAAATAATCCGCTCGTCCCCGAAAGGGGAAGGAGTGAGAAAAGCGTCGTGCTTTTCCGCCGTGGCCCCGGTCAAAGGCTGAAACCAGTGCGTATAATGCGTCGCGCCGCGCTCAATGGCCCAGTCGCGCATCGCCCCGGCCACGACATCGGCATCGCTTTCCTGCAGCCTCTCCCCGCCGGCCACGCTTTGCTCCAGACGGGAATAAACATTTTTCGGCAGACGCTCGTGCATTACCTTCATGCTAAAGACGTTGCACCCGAAAATTTCCGAAGGCACCGCGCCGGTTTTGGAAACAGGTTTGACCGTGTCCGCGGCGATGGAGGCGCGGACGGTGTTGCGCAAAGTTAAAGGCATGGGACGCTCCTTGGCATGGGTTGCTGCTTGTGCTGAAACAAACGGAAAACACCCATCCATTATGCAACATGCGTGCAAAAGCGGCAAGACCCTCCGCCGCCCGTTGCGCGAGGCCAAACAAACGCGAAACGCAAGCTCGGCTCTTGCGGCGGCGGATGGGAAAAATCCGGGAGAAAACGACGTTTTAGTGTTTTTTGTCGTATTTTCTGCATAAGAGTAGATTCGCCAGTTTCCGTGGGCCAATGCCGCGCCATCCGCGAAACGCCGTGACCCTGCCGGGCGCGGACGTTTTCCGGGCGGAGGGTTTTTCCCTGTCGAGGCTTTTTCCCTTGAAATATGAACCAATCCACTCTACTGTCGTTCCATGCCTGTACTGTAGTAACAGGCGTTACAGATTTCCGCATGGAAATCCGAACGGCTGCCCAGCGGCCGCTGTCGCCGCGAAGCGGCGCAAGTCAGCCGAAAACCGCTTTTCGGCTGATGATCTTCCGCAGGGAAAAGGTTACTTTTCAATGCGGATGCCAGTAAGATCGTAAAGCAAAAAACGTGGTTTTTGCCTTGCTTACGCCGCTTGCGGCGGCGCGCGCCCTCTTGCGGGGCCGCGGCTGTTGTCGCTTGACGCGACACCGCTGTTTCCTGCGACAGCCGCGCGAACAAGGCCGGCCAAAGGAGAATCCATGGGTGCACTTATGGCAACCCGCGTCCGCCGTCTTATCCCGGCGCTGCTTATATCACTGACGCTCGCGTTTTCCGGCTGCACCAAGCCGGCCGTAAAAGGAGGCGAAGGAGAAGGCCCCCGGCCCGCGGCGGCCGCCGATCCGTTGCAGGAGGCGGAAAACGCCTATGCATCCGGCAAGTTCAGCCAGGCGGAAAACCTCGCCCTGCGCCTGTCCTCCGATCCCGCGACGCAAAAGGAACGGAAACTACAGGCTCTGCGCCTGCTGGCGGCCGCGGCCCTGAAAAACAACCACCCCAGCCTTGCCCTTACGGCCCTCGACGACTGGAGCAAAAACGCCCCCGGAGTTGACGGCGAAACGGAATGGCAGGACGCTTTGGGCAGGACCCTGCGCGCCCTGCCCTCCTATGAAGCCCGCACCAGGGCCAACGCGATCTATCAGGACAGCGCGCGCTCACAGTCCGCGCGTAGCGCGGCCGGAGTGATCCTTGCCGTGCGCCAGTGGGTGGACGGGGATTTGGGGCGGAGCCTTTCTGCCCTCGAAAACATCTACGGCGCGGCCCGGGACAGCCGGGAAAAAGCCGCCCTGGAAAGGCGCCTGGCCCTTGAACTGCACTTTGGGGACGCCTCCGCCTCCTCTCTGGCCGCGGGCGCGGTCAACAAGGAAAACCGCTCCCGTTTCCCCTACAACGTCATCCTCATAGACAAGCTGCGCAGGGAGAGCCTGGATCGCGCCAAACGCGAGCAAGCCCTGGCAGCCTTGCGCGAGCTCGCGGCAGAACTGAAACTCGCCGATCCCTCCCTGCTTTCCGGCCCGCCCACGGAAAGCGAAATCTCCATCCGGCCCAGCGGAGGACTTGTCTCCACCGGACCGATCAGCGGTCAGCCGGTGGTACTCCTTCTGCCCCTGTCCGGACAATATTCCGCGGTTTCCGAGAAAATAGCCGCCGGGGCGAAAGCCGCCTGCGCCCAAATGAGCTCTGGAGGACAACAGGTGTCCCTCATCGTCATAGACAGCGGCCAGCCGGACTGGATTGCCAAAATTGAGGCTCTGCCCCCGGAAGCGGCGATCGTCGGCGGTCCCCTGCGCCGCGACGATTACAGCAAGGCCAAAGGCGGCGGACTGCTTGCGCGCCGCGCCTTTTTCGCTTTTCTCCCTTCCCTGGAGGCCGGAGACGAAGGCCAGAAGGCCTGGCGCTTCTTCTCCAGCCCGAAAGACCAGGTGGACACGCTGCTGGCTTTTACCTCCCGCATGGGCATAACAGGCTACGGGGTCTTTTACCCGGACGAGAACTTCGGCCAGCGCATGGCCGCTCTCTTTGAGGAAAGAGCCCGGGCCGCCGGAGCGTCCACGGTGATCAAGGCATCCTACCAACCTCAGGACCAGAACAACTGGATGAGCGCGGCGGCCGATTTTCTCGCGGCCAACAAAAAAGGCAGCGTGTTTCGCGCCGTCTTCCTGCCGGACAGTTGGAAGAACATGGACATCATAGTACCGAACTTCTTCTACCAGAACGAAACGCGCCAAGTTCTGCTCGGCACCTACCTCTGGGAGCAAGGATTGTCCGGAGGCGGCTTCGTCAGCACGCAATATTACGGACTGGCCGTCTTCCCGGGCGCCTGGAACATGGCCTCCCCCTCAGCCGCGAGGCTCCAGAACGCCATGCTGGCGGACGGGAAAACCGGGGCGGACTTCTGGTCCGGACTGGGCTATGATTTCGCCCGGTTCTCCGCCAGGGCCGGCATAGGCCAGGGATTCACCCCCACAGCGGTGAACTCCGCCCTGCAATCCCTGTCCATCGACTGGAGCATCGCCCCCATACGCTGGAACAACGGCGCGGCTTCCCAGGAAATGCACCTTTTCACCCCCAACTCCAAGGGCTTCGCGCCGGTCAACGAGCAGGAATTCCGCGCCGCCTACGAAGAGGCATGGAGGTAGCCGCCCGCCTGCTGACATATGGGTTAGAGCAGTTCCCGAATGAAACGAGTGCACTGCTCTGCGAGGATTTAAGGACGCGTTCGGAAAGATACGCGCCCACTCCCCAACGCCGTGCGACATTATCATACGGTTACGGCTTGATACCCCGGCCTTCAGATCGGATAGCCCGACCCCGCTCTGAAGACCGGGGTATCCGTACGGGCGGAAGCTGAGGTCCAAACCCCGCCCAAACGCAAGACGCATGGGCATGAAGACCCATGCTGCCTTCCTGGTCAGACCGTGAGCTTGGCGGCAAGCCGCTTCACTTCGTCAAGCGGCAACCCAGTGGCTTTTACTATGTCATCCACAGGCATTTTCATGCGCAATAAATTTTTGGCGACTTCAAATTTTTCTTCTTGACGTCCTTCCTGGCGTCCTTTTTGTTCGCCTTCCTGTAGTCCTTCCTGCCGTCCTTCATACCGCGCATCACCAAGCCAGGAGTCCAAATCCATCCTGGCTTTCTCTCTGGCTTCAGCCAAGGCTCTGGCCCGTTCATCGCCGCTCAGGACTTTGATCACGCCCCAGGCTTTCTCAATAGCGGGACTTGTTTGCGAT
>JAISZH010000023.1 GCA_031269345.1 Desulfovibrio sp.
GTGAATCCGCCTTACGCAATCTCGCGGCAAGGATTTGCAGGCAAATCCTGGCACAGCGGATTAGGTGGCGTCGTCACTACGTCTATAACACGCTGAAAATATTTGAATATTTTATAGTGTTGCGGGACAGAAATTTTCGAATAATTTCACAGTATTATCAACCATATGACGACACCATCTAGGAGCCTGTCGGACAATAGACATCCCGAACAGATAACATACTGAAATAACTAATTATGGATATTTCGCGTTTCACAGCCCATAGTGAATAATTTCAACATGTTATCCTGATAGACATCGCTTTGTCCGACAGGCTCCTAGATGTTTTCAATAGCAATCCACAGATCGCTTGTTTTTTAGACGGGTGCAACGCCCCACCATCGCCGTTTCAGCCACAAAGCCACATTCACCAGCCCTATCAACACCGGCACTTCCACCAACGGGCCGATGACGGCCACAAACGCCTCGCCGGAATTCAGGCCGAACACGGCGACAGCCACGGCTATGGCAAGCTCGAAGTTGTTGGAAGCAGCGGTAAAGGACAAAGTTGCCGACTGCTCGTAGTTCGCGCCAGACCGCTTGGCCAGGGAAAACGACATCAGGAACATAATCAGGAAATACGCCAGCAGAGGAATTGCCACCTTCGCCACGTCCAGAGGAAGATCCACGATGTATTCACCTTTGAGGGAGAACATCACCAGGATGGTGAACAACAACGCTCGTAGCGCCCAGGGGCTGATGCGGGGGATAAAGACCTTTTCATACCAGTCCAGGCTCTTGACCTTGAGGCCATAAATACGTGAAGCCATCCCGGCGATAAAAGGTATGCCCAAATAAATAAAGACGCTTTCGGCGATCTGGCCCATGCTGAGGTTGACCACGGCCCCGGACAGGCCAAGCCAACCCGGTAGTACGGTAATGAACGCATAGGCGTAGACCGGGAAAAAAAGTACCTGGAACACGGCATTGAAGGCCACCAGTCCGGCGCAATACTCCCTGTCGCCTCCGGC
Source organism: Desulfovibrio sp. (assembly GCA_031269345.1). Lineage (GTDB taxonomy): Bacteria > Desulfobacterota > Desulfovibrionia > Desulfovibrionales > Desulfovibrionaceae > Frigididesulfovibrio. The sequence goes on from JAISZH010000023.1 coordinate 1,011, forward strand.
AAGGTCGTTCCAGACAATGACCATGGCGATACAGCGGGCAAGGCCGATAAGGATAAGGCCCACCATGTAGCTGTTGTTGCCGGAAAGAAAGGCAACCGCCAGCAAGAACATGAGAATCGGGCCGATAATCCAGTTTTGGACCAGAGATAGCAAGAGCACTTTTTTGTTGCGAAACACTTGCCCCAATTGTTCATATTTCACTTTCGCCAACGGCGGATACATCATCAGGATCAGCCCGATGGCGATAGGAATATTGGTCGTGCCCGTCTGGAAAAAGTTAATGACGTTCTTCACGCCCGGCGCGGCCCATCCAAGTCCCACGCCTATGAACATGGCAAGGAAAATCCACAAGGTAAGATAGCGGTCAAGGAAGGAAAGCCGTTGTAATGTCGATTTGCTCATGGTTTTTCGCCCCCCCACAGCGCGGCAATGTCGTCAGGAATGGTCTGGAACCGCGCCGTGTCCATGCCCGGTTTCGCTTCACGTTGTTTGATCAGGGCGCTTATTTCCGGGCTTCAATGGATAGGCTGACAACGTAATCCGCAATTTCCGCGTCTTTGGGCAGGGTTTCAGCTATTTGCTTGTACAAGGGGTCGTTCCAGTTCTGCATGTTCCGCACATAGTCGGGCTTGGGCGTCAGGACGATGGATTTGAAGCCGTTTTTTTCCAGTATGGCCCTGGTTTCTTCCACCAGCACAGCTCCGGCCACACAGCCCACCAGAGCCGTCGCCGGTTCCCGGATTTTGTCGGGGAGCGGCTTCAACAGGGCCAAGTCCGAAACGGAGATTTTACCGCCCGGCTTGAGTACGCGGAATATTTCGCGCCAAACTTGGGGCTTGTCCGGGGAAAGGTTGATAACGCAGTTGGAAAGCACCACGTCTACGCTGTTGTCGGCCACGGGCAGATATTCAATCTCGCCAAGGCGGAATTCCACATTGTCCAGACCGGTACGCCGCCGGTAGTGCTCAATGTTCCTGCGGGCCTTGGCAAGCATTTCCGGAGTCATGTCTACGCCGATAACCCTACCGGAGGCTTTCACCTTCTCGCCCGCCTGGAACACGTCAAAACCGCCGCCGCTACCCAGGTCAAGCACTGTCTGTCCTTCCCGTAAGGCCGCAATAGCAATGGGGTTGCCGCAAGAAAGCCCCATGTTCGCGCCTTCCGGCAGATTGGCAAGGCTTTCCGCGTCATAGCCCACAGCTTGCGCTAGCCGGGCAGGGTCGGCCTGACTACTGCGTGGACTCCCACAGCAGCATGCGCGTTTCCCCACGGCGATTTCCGCGTAACCGGCGCGGATGGTTTCTTTGACTTGTTCGTTTGATGCGATTTTGGCCCGCGTGTTCATGTATTCTCCGCGTTACGGTTTTCGCCTTCACAACATGTCGGCGGGAATTCCGGCGCGACACCGCTTTCCACCCGCCAGTTCCGGCACTGGTCAGGGTTTCCGGTGCAGCATTCCGCCGTCAGGTAGGCAATGGTTTCCAGCATCAAAGGGATGTTAGCCCTGTACCGAGTATGGCGGCCCTCGCGTTCCATGCTTGCAAGTCCGCTGTGGACAATGTTTTTCAGATGAAAAGAAAGGTTGGTCTTCGGGATGTCCAGCATCAGGGCAATCTCCCCGGCAACCAGGCCGTCCGGCGCGTACTTGACCAACAACCGGAAAACGGCAAGCCGAGTCTCGGAAGTCAGGACTTCAAAAATAGTGGTGGCTGTTTTGGTTTCCATCGTGCAATTATTCAACATAAATCGAACAATGTCAAGCCCACCGTTTTGGACTATCCCGCGCGTTTGCCATCTACGTTTACGAAGGATGCCTTCATTATATCCCCCCACTCGGCAGCAGACAGTCGAGCGTGCCAACATGAATTTATGCCGTTTCGTAATCGCCACCAATATAGTAAATGTTGGAGTTGTTGTTCATGTCATAACTCCGAATCGGGCAAATCCATCTCGCATTGGATGAGTACCCGCTATACAGTTGAATTCATGGGAATTTGGGAAAAGTTTAATAACCCGAATTTTAATGTTACGGAATTCAGTAACATTAGAAACGAGAGCGGCGGCAACGGATTTGTTTTGAGTTCCAAGCAGTGGATTGAAAAAACAAACGCCACGGGCATTATCGCAAAGCCCGGCAGATAAGGCGGCACCTTTGCGCATCGGGACATCGCCTTTGAGTTTGCCACATGGCTCAGTCACCGGCGCGCCGCCGAAGGCGGCTTGAGCACGGCAAAAAACCGCGTTTATTGCCGTGCGGTCTTATCGCTTAAAACGAAGCGGAGGCGTAGCTTAGGCGATACATGGCACTGTTGCGCCGTAATTCGGATTTCAAATAAAATGTGCCATCTTGCGGGGCCGATGTTTGCTGATTTCCGAGGGAATCAATATATCCGCTTGTGCCTTCGCCCTGCGACGAAGCGGGGTTGCCAGTAAGTGCCGTGAACATTGTCCACGCGCACGGTTTTCCCCCTGCCCGGGCTGTGCACGAATTTCCCGTAGCCCGTGTAAATACCCGTATGCAGCCCGTTCTTGATGCGGAAAACGAGAATGTCTCCGGGTTTCAGGCCGGTTCTCTGCACCGCGCTCCCCAGACTGCTTTGTCCCTTCGTGGTGCGGGGCAGGCTGATGCCGTTCTGGGCATAGGTCCAACTGACAAGACCGGAGCAGTCGAAGCCGTTTTTCGGGTCGGCGCCTCCCGGTTTATAAGGAACGCCGACCATGCTCAGGGCGGTTTTGCTGATGGCCCGGCCAGCGGCCGAACCATCGGCTTCCGGACCGCCGTGACGCAGGGAACAGCCCTGCGCGAACAGGAAAAGCAGGAAAAGCGCCGGGAAACACGCGGATTGAATGCGCCTGAAGCGCGCGACTGACGCAGGCATGCTTCTATATTCCCAATAGTCTAGAAAATGTCAAGAATTATATCTCTTCACTTTCCCCCTGCATCAATGTATTCTGCGGTCCTTTGTTTCGCGCGGGCTTTGCCCGCCGTCAGGCAAGCATTTCAAGCGTAAATGATATAGTGCCGCGTCAAGTGACAACAGTCGCAACCCCGCAAGGGGATGCGCGCCGCCGTGGGCGGCGTGGGCAAAGCAAAAACAGTGTTTTTCGCTTTGCGATTTTCACGCCTGTTACGACAGTACGGGCGTGACATCCGGAAAAACAGCAAAGGCGGGTAAATGCAGTCGGAAATTTTTGTTTTGCAGGAAAAAACCTTGGGGGGTCTTCTGGATGAAGCGGTGGAGTTGTTTCCTGATCGGGAGGCGGTGATTTATTTTGACGCCGGCCTGCGTCGCACCTGGAGGGAATTTTCCCGGGACGTGGACGATCTGGCCAGGGGGTTGATGGCGATGGGGCTGGCCCGTGGGGACAAGGCCGGAATATGGGCGCCGAATGTCCCGCACTGGCTGACCCTGATGTTTGCCGCCGCCCGGGTGGGGGTGATCCTGATCACCGTGAACACCAGCTACAGGGACCACGAACTGGAGTATTTTCTCAAGCAAAGCGACTGCGACGTCCTTTTTATGGTGGACGTCCACAAGGATCACGATTACCTCAACATCCTCGAATCCATCGCCCCGGATCTGCATGAGTGCCCGCCTGACGACCTGAGGCTCGCCTCATTTCCCTGCCTGCGCCGCGTGATAATCATGGGCGGGGAAAGGGCGCGCGGGCTGCATTGCTTAAAGGACGTGACGGCTTACGCCCCCGGCGTTTCCGATGCGGAATACGAGGCGCGCAAGGCGCTGGTTTCCCCGCACGATGTGGCACAGATGCAGTACACTTCCGGCACGACGGGTTTTCCCAAAGGCGTCATGCTCAGCCATGTGAACATTCTGAACAACGGCTGGTGGATAGGGCGGAACATGAGGTTCACGGAACAGGACCGCCTGTGCCTGTGCGTCCCTCTTTTCCACTGCTTCGGCACGGTGCTGGGGGTCATGGCCTCTGTGTGCCACTGCGTGACCATGGTGGTAGTCGAGGTCTTCAATCCCCTCAAGGTGCTCTCCGCCGTGCAGCAGGAGCGTTGCACGGCCCTGCACGGAGTTCCTTCCATGTTTTTGTCCATGCTGGAGCACCGCAATTTCTCGCGTTACGACCTATCCTCCCTGCGCACCGGAATAATGGCCGGCTCCGTCTGCCCCGTGCCTCTCATGCGACGGGCAATGGACGACATGCATCTTGTGGACCTGACCAACTGCTACGGGTTGACCGAAGCCTCGCCGGTGATGAGCCAGACCACGGCGGACGACGATTTTCAGCGCAAGACGGAAACAGTGGGCCGGCCCATGCCCGGAGTGGAAGTGCTTGTGGCCGATCCGCAGCTTCTGCCGGAGCGGGTTGTGGAGGTGCCCCGCGGCGAACAGGGCGAGCTGGTCTGCCGGGGCTACAATATCATGAAGGGATATTACAAAATGCCCGAAGCCACGGCGGAGGTGCTCAATTCCGAGGGCTGGCTGCGTTCCGGAGACCTGGGCTGCATGGGTGAAGACGGCTACATTGTGATCAACGGGCGCGTCAAGGACATGATCATCAAAGGCGGGGAAAACATTTACCCCAGGGAAATAGAAAATTTTCTCCTGCGCATGGAAAAGGTTTTCGACGTGCAGGTGGTTGGCGTGCCAAGCCGCCGCTATGGGGAGGACGTGGTCGCCTTCATCATTCCCAGGGAGGGCGAATCCGTCACCCGCCAGGACGTGCGCGATTATTGCCGGGGGAAGATCGCCTGGCACAAGGTGCCTCGCTATATCGCCTTCGTCGACTCCTACCCCATGACCGGCAGTAAAAAAATACAGAAATACCTTCTCAGGCAGAAAGCCGAGGAGTTGTTCGGCAAGGCGGCGCAGGGCTGAGCTTCGGAAGCGTCGTTTGCCTTAGAACAAGGAGCTGTCCGCAATGACCAAGGGCATATATATAGGCTCCACCGCCAACCGGGCGGGCAAGAGCCTGCTGGCCTTTTCCCTCGGGCTGCTTTTGCGCAAAACCGGGCTTTCGGTGGGCTACATAAAGCCTGTGGGGAGCATTCACCAGAAAAAGGACGATCTTCTGGGGGACGCTGACGCCATGGTCGTGCAGGAGCTTTTGGGCCAGGACGCGCCCCCGGATGTCGTAAGCCCGGTCATGTTGCCGGACAACCCTCACTCCGCCGCCTGGACGGAAGCGCCGGACGGGGCGTTGCGGCGTATCCGGGAAGCGTATGAGCGCGTCTGCCGGGACAAGGACGTCTGCATCGTCTCCGGGACAGGCGCTTTTCCCTGGGCGGGGCGCGGTATCGGGGCCGACGCTTTGGCGGTGCTCGGACACTTGCGCGTAAATCTGCTCCTCGTGGAGCGTTTCCGCAGGGGCATCAACTGTGATCGGCTGCTCTGGTTCAAGGACCGCCTTGGGCCGGATTTGATCGGGGTGGTGCTGAACGACGTGCCGGAGGAGGAGATGAAATTCGCTTCCGAGGTACTGCGTCCCCGGTTGCAAGAGCGCGGGGTCCACGTTTTCGGGATACTGGGGCATGAGCCGGAACTTGAATCCATCCGGGTGATCGATCTGGCACACGGGCTGAAAGGCCGGATTGTCGCGGGCAATGAGGGGGCGGACAGTGCGGTTTCCAGTTTTTTTGTAGGGGCGACGCAGCCTGACAACTTTCTGCTTTCCATGAAAGGGCGCTCGAACTGCGCGGTCATTCTGGAGGGAGACCGGCCGGATCTGCAGATTTTGGCGCTTGCCAGCGATGCCGCCTGCGTCATTTTGAGCGGCAACGTGGCCCCCATTGAAATGGTGCGCTCCAAGGCCGAAGAGAAAAACACCGCCTTAATCCGGGCGCGCGAGAGCAGCTATTTTATCGCCCGCCGCCTTGCAGTGCTCATGAAATCCAAAAAAATCCGCGATTTAAACCAGGTGCGGGCCGGGGTGAGACTCGTCGAAAGAAGTCTTGATATTCGCAGTATTCTTGATAGAATATAAAAATCATCCACCCAATATAACGGCAGGCGCCGTCCTTGCCGGCGGCGAGCCAGGAGGCGAGTTATGGCGACTATTGACCGAGAGGCGGTAGAGATTTTTCAGAAAAAGGCGGCCCCTGTGACCATCAAGATTGTTGAGGCTGCGGGGCTGGCGGAGGCCATGGCTTATGCGCTTGAAGTATGCGAAAAAAAGGAGATCTGCGAATTGATGCCGCTTGCCGCGGACGCCGCGCCGCAGCAAAGCCCGACGGAACGGACAAAGGTGATCTGCGCTCCCAATCTGACCGACAAGGACTACAAGGAATTTGAAAATCTCGGCAAAGACAAGGGGTTTACCCTGCTGCGCAAGGGGATGCGCGGCTATCTTTCCGGCATCGACGTGGCCTTCACCACGGCCGACGGCGCCATTGCCGAAACCGCCACAACCATACTTGAGAGCATGAGCGAGGACGTGCGCCTTGCGACGATGATCGCCGAAGTCCACGTCATCGCCCTGAAGAAATCCCAGATCAAAAAGACCTCTTACGACGTGGAAGACTATCTGCAAAAACAGATGCAAAAAGGAACCGGCTACACGGCTTTCATCTCCGGGCCCAGCCGGACTGCCGACATTGAACGCGTACTTACACTTGGTGTGCACGGCCCCCTGGAAGTGCACATCGCTCTGCTGGAGGGTTGAAAATGCAAAGCGCCAGAAGCATGAACGAATACCACGAGCAGATTCGGGAATCCCTTGACAACTCCTTTCTGCGCGAGGCCCTGGACAAATTTGCCGTGGCTTACAAAGCCAACCGCCTGATGATCTTCGCCGACGTCAACGCCAAAGATCTCATACAGGAGATAGCGCAGGCCAAAGACGAAGCCCTCCCTCGCATTGAGGAACTGTACGCCATGTTCAAGGCCGAGGCGGAAAAGCGCGGCGTGCATGTGCACCGGGCGGAAACGGCGGCCGGGGCCAACGAGATAATCTGTAGAATCGCCAAGGAAAACAACTGTAAAAAAATCATCAAGTCCAAGTCCATGACCGCCGAGGAGATACACATGAACCACGCCCTTGAGGGCGCGGGCTGCGAGGTGGCGGAAACGGACCTGGGCGAATGGATCATCCAGTTGCGCCATGAGGGGCCGACCCACATGGTCATGCCGGCCATCCATCTTTCCCGCGTGCAGGTGGCGGATACCTTTTCCGAGGAAACCGGCACGAAGCAGGAGAGCGACATCTCCAAGCTGGTCAAGGTGGCGAGGCGCGAGTTGCGCGCCAAATTCGCCGGCGCCGACATGGGCATCTCCGGGGCCAATTTCGCCATAGCGGATACCGGCACCATAGGCATCTGTACCAATGAAGGCAACGGCCGTCTGACCTCCACCCTGCCGCGCGTGCATGTGGCGATAGCCGGCCTGGACAAACTGGTGCCGAACATCCACGACGCCTTGCGCATCATCAAGGTGTTGCCGCGTAACGCCACCGCCCAGGCCATCACCACCTATGTCTCCTGGATGACCGGGGCGGCGGAGCACAGCCAAAACCCGGACAAGCGCAAAATCATGCACGTGGTGTTTGTGGACAACGGCCGCTCCGCCCTGGCCAAAGACGCGATTTGCGCCAGCGCCCTGCGTTGCGTGCGCTGCGGGGCCTGTGCCAACGTCTGTCCGGTTTACCGGCTGGTCGGCGGACACAAGATGGGCTATGTCTATATCGGGGCCATCGGCCTCATCCTGACCTATTTCTTCCACGGCCGGGAGAACGCCCGCCATCTCATTCAGAACTGTATCAACTGCGAAGCCTGCAAGGACGTATGCGCGGCCGGCATCGATCTCCCCGCCATCATCCAGGAAATACGCGCCCGCCTGGTGGAGGAGGAGGGGACGCCCATAACTTCTTCCCTGCTCGCCAATGTTTTGGAAAATCGCAAGCTTTTCCACACCCTGCTGCGTTTCGGCAAATTCGCGCAACGTCCGATCACCGGCGGAACGCCGTTCATCCGCCATCTGCCGGAGATATTCCTGAAAGGCCAGGGTTTCCGGGCGCTTCCCGCAGTCGCTTCCAGTCCTTTCCGGGATCGCTGGGAGAAGATAAGCAAGATTTTGCCGGCCGTGGGCAAACTGCGCGTGGGTCTTTTCGCCGGTTGCGCCCAGGATTTCGTCTATCCCGAACAGCTTGAGGCGGCGGTCAAGGTGCTTTCCGCCAAGGGCTGCCGGATAGATTTCCCGATGGAACAGAGCTGTTGCGGATTGCCCGTGCGCATGATGGGCGAGCGCAAGGCGGCGGAAAACACGGCCATACGCAACATCCGCGCTTTCGACCCGGCCCGTTTCGACTATATCGTAACGCTTTGCGCGTCCTGCGCTTCTTACATGAAAAACAGCTATGCGGAGGTGCTGGCAGCGTCCACCATGCGCACCGAAGCGGAGCAGTTCGCGACGCGGGTCAGGGATTTCAGCTCCTTCGCCCGCGACGTGCTGGGGCTCGGGGATGGCGATTTCGTAAAATCCGGGGAAGGCGTGTGTTACCATGCGCCCTGCCACCTTTGCCGGGGTCTGGGCGTGACCGGCCAGCCGCGCGATTTGATCCGAGCCGCCGCCGAATACAAGGAGTCTCCGGAAGAAGACGTGTGCTGCGGGTTCGGCGGCACATATTCCGTGAAATTCCCGGAAATATCCGCCCAGTTGCTGCAAAAGAAGCTGGACAACCTGGAATCTTCCGGGGCGGAGGTTCTGGTCACCGATTGCCCCGGTTGCGTCATGCAGTTGCGCGGCGGGGAGGAAAAACGAGGCAACAAGCTGAAAGTCGAGCATATTGCGGAGTTTCTGTCCAGACGCATGAAATAGGGCAATTTCACTTTGAAATTGTTCCGGCGGCCGTAAGAGCGGACGCCCGTCGCGAAGGAGCGGACGCAATCTGTTTGCGCCGTTAAACGCTGGCGCGGGCGTAGGCTGGAGAGGGTCAGGTGCGTAATCTCAAAATGTTTTTGGGTTCAGATTGTGCGGTTCCCTGCCGGCAAACCGGATCGGCGCCGGCAGGGTGCGCGTTGAGCGGCAGGATGCGGCGGGCCGGGAGCTCTCCGGCCTGCCGCGGTTTTTACGGCTTGCCAGAGCAATTTCACTTTGAAATTGCTCTGGCGGCCGCGAGAGCGGGCGCCCGCCGCGAAGGCGTAAGCGCAATTTATTTGCGTTGTTAAACGCCGGAGCGGACGCAGACCGGAGAGGGTCAGGCGCATAATCTCAAAGTTAAAATGCTATAAAGATCGGCCGGGCGGTTTACGGCTCACTCCGTCGCCTTCGGCGGCGCGCATCCCCTTGCGGGGTTGCGGTTGTTGTCGCTTGATGCGACACTACTCTCGCTCCCGGCTTTGAAAATGGAGGTGGCGGCGAAATTATGAAAATAGCCTTGGACATGTTTTTCCCCCTGTATTTGCGCTACGGCGTCAAGATGGGTCTGGCCTGCTGCGGGGCTTACGCGATTTCCCTGCTTCTGGGTCTGGATCACGCCGTGTGGGCGGCCGTAGCTGCCATTATAGCCATGCAAGTCAACGTGGCCGAATCCATGCAGGCCGGTTTTCTGCGCATCGGAGGCACGATTGCCGGGGCTTTGGCCGGGGCGCTGCTTCTGACCTTCATTCCTTCCACCTCCATGCTGACGCTGTTGGCGGAGCTTTTTTGCATCACCGCGATCAGCGGCTACCTGGCCCGTTACACGACCATGGCAGTAGCCATGGCCATTGCCGCGGTCGTTGTGCTGCTCGTCGGTTCCCAGGCCCTGGACGTGGGGCAGGGCAATCCGGTCGGGTTCGGTCTGATGCGCGTGACCGAGATCGTCATCGGCGTGGGCTGCGCCTTTTTCGTTTCTCTGGTATTCTGGCCGGTACGTCTGGTCGATACGCTACGCGCCGATCTCGGCATGCAGTTTCTCGAAACGTCCCGCCTGTTTGACTCCATCCTGGACGCCTTTTTGGGCGGAACGGAACAGCCCTACAGCCTTCTCGTGGACATAGAGAACAAAATCTGGAACAACCATGAGCGGCTTGCCAAGGCACGCCGCCATGAATCCTTCATCTATCGCTATGAGCACGCGGTGATGAGCCGGCAGGTGATGACCCTGGACCGCACGGCCGAATCTTTGCGCAGTATGCTGGAGGTGCTGAACGATTATCAGGAGGAGCCCATGGACCCCAAGATCGGCGTGGAATTGCGGGAATTGGGGGACGCGGTCATGGCCGCTTTGCGCCACATGGGCGGGGTCAACCCGGCCGCGCCGGCGCCGGATCTGGTGCGCAGACTCACAAACGGGGTGGCGTTGGTGGAATCCAAACTGGCCGTGATAAGGCAGGGAGGGGAAATTGAGCGTTTCAGCCTGCACAAGCTCCTGCAAATCTTCGCCTTTTATCAGGGAGTGCGTCTGCTGGCTGAAACCCTGCTCACCACCCTGGACCGCATGCAACGCGAGGCCCTGAAGGCCTAGTGTCCTGACAAGGTTATATTTTATGATAAAGCCATTTTAGCTTGATCCTGGCTTTATCCGTTGAAAACTGCCAATCGACCGATTTTGTATCAGCATTTCGTTTGTTTTCCCAAGCTGAAACTTGCTTTTGAAGCTCCCCTATTGTTGCAATGCGTCTGCCAAGACATTGTTGTGTCATGGCGCTCAATTCGATTTCTGCTATGTTGAGCCAACTTCCGTGTTTCGGTGTAAAGTGTATTTCCAATCGTTTAGCCAACTTCAGCGCAATTTCGGGAGCAAATGTTTCATAAAGTGACGAAACGCCATGAGTATTCAAATTATCCATAACAAGACGTACTTTGGGTACTTTTGGATAATGCACTTCAAGCAATTCCTGAATCCGTAAAGCCCAATCCCGCTTGGTTCTGCGCTCCGACGCATGAACATGTCTCCAACCGCCAAGTGGTTCAGTAAACATAAAAATACTGCAAGTGCCTTCACGGATGTACTCATAATCCTCTTTGGCGGCCTTTCCCGGCTTCATCGGAACTGGTTCTCGCTTTTCCCCGATAAATTGGTAAGGTTGTTCATCCATGCAAACCATCGGGATATTCGGGTCATACGGCAGCCGGTACACCTCCAGAATGTCCTCCATGCGCACGACAAACTCTCCGTTTTGACTCGGGGGAATGCACCACCGCTTCTTCAGGTGCGGTTTAAGTTGTGTTTTTTTAAAGTGCCTCGGACAGTCTCCCGAGACACATGCTCAAGTATTTTCAGCTCC
>JAISZH010000045.1 GCA_031269345.1 Desulfovibrio sp.
TGGGCGGATAACGCCCTTTCAATATTGGAAGATACGCAATGAACATTCTCGTGGTCAACGGCAGTCCCAGAGCGGAAAACAGCAACTCCATGCAACTGACGCGGGCTTTTTTGGACGGAGCGGACTACGGCGCGGAAATAATCACCGTTACGAAACTCAGAATCAAGCCTTGCTTGGGTTGCTTTGCCTGTTGGCAAAAAACTCCGGGACAGTGCGCCATAAAGGACGATATGGCAGAGGTTCTGAACAAAATCATCGCCGCCGATATGATTATCTGGAGTTTTCCGCTCTATTACTTCTCTCTTCCCGGAGCGCTCAAAAATTTTATAGACCGCAGCCTACCGCTGAATTTGCCGTTTATGTCAGATGATGCCGCAAACGGCGGGCACCCGCCGCGCTACGACTTGTCGCGGCAACGATACGCCGTCATATCGACGTGCGGCTTTTGGAGAAGCGAGGGCAACTACGATGGCGTAACGGCCATATTTGATCATATGTATGGCTGTGGGAACTACGGGAAAATCTTTTGCGGGCAGGGAGAATTGTTTCGTTTTCCCGAACTGCGTGACCGCACGCGCGAGTATCTGGAGCTTGTACGCAAAGCGGGAGCGGAGTTTGCCAAAGGAGGAATAAGACCCGAAACGCAAAGGGAACTCGCAGAGCCGCTCTATGCCCACGAAGCATTTGAGCAGATGGCTGACGCGTCTTGGGGCTTGTCCGAGAACGGAGAACCCAAAACCGAAGACGACGGCTTTGGTTTTATGACGCAAATGGCGGCGCTATATCGCCCCGATGGCAAGGAACGCGTCATTGAGTTTGCCTATACCGACATTAACAAAACGTATCAAATCGTGTGCAATCCAGATGGGCACAGTGTCGTTCGCAATGATTTCAGGCCGTACACCACGCGCATTGAAACCCCGTATGCCGTGTGGAGGGCGATTGCACGAGGGGAGATTTCGGGGAAGGAAGCGATGTTTCAAAAGAAATACCGCGTTCTGGGTGATTTTGACGTACTGCTTCGTTGGGACGGATTGTTCGGCGCAACGTCCGCAACTTCAACCGTAATAAGAAAAAAGAACGAGGAAAACCCAAAAACCAACATGGGCATCCTGCTTTCCCCTTGGATGATTATTTGGATTTTGCCAGCTATCAATCCGGCAGTTGGCTGGGTTTTGGGGATAATCACGGCAACGTCGCTCCCGCTGATCTGGCTTCTTTTCAAGCCAACTCTTTTTGAACGGATAAGCGTATTCGCAATTGCCGGGCTTTCGCTTTCGGCGCTTGCTGGAGCGGATACGCGCTTCGTTGTGCCGATCAGCTACGCTTTATTCGGCGTAATGTGGCTCATTACCACTTTTTGCAAGATCCCGCTGACGGCATATTATTCGCAAAACAGTTATGGCGGCGACAAAGCCTTTGATAATCCATTATTTATGCGTACCAACCGTATCTTGACAGCTTGCTGGGGCGTCTTGTTTCTGCTGACGCCATTTTGGACATATTGGCTTATGACGACCACCGTCTCGCCATTTGTCGGATTTATCAATTTGGCGGCTCCCGTCATAATGGGCGTGTTTACCGCATGGTTTCAGAAGTGGTATCCAGCTCAATGGGCGAGAAGATGACTTGGAGGGGCGGTCAAGGGCACGCAACGGCCCGAAGAGCTTTACCCTTGACGACCCAGCCGCTACCGGCATAACAGCGGGCGTGACGGACGGGAGGGGCAATCTCTTTTTCAGAAGCTGTTTTCTGTACTGCGCGGAAGAACTCAAGATGACGGAAAGCCGGATAAACAGCCGCTGCAATGCCGTTAAGTTTTATTAATGGGGTCAGATATTGTTGAACATGCTCTTCCGACGAAAATAGCGCTCACATGCCGCTCAAGCCTTCATCCCCTTAAACGTGTTCAAGGATAAATGCTCCCAGTAATATATTGTTTTCTATTTGAAATATTTTCTGATAAACTCACGTACTGTTGGACTATTATGACTTATGCTTGAATCAGCTTGTAATATGTCAGTAATTCTACTTGATGGAATAGCGAAAAGCCTTTGCTCCTCAAAACATATCTTCGTCTCGGCATCAACCAATGCAACAATTATATCTGTAGCTGTTGCACCAACAGATGTCTTGCTTCTCTCATCATAATAGACGCCAACTTTTCTTGGCTGGGGGTGAGAATAAAAAACAATAACAGATATGTCATTCACATTGTCGAGATTGATGCCATCATATCTGAATTTTTTTTTGTCTCTATCATAATATATATACGTACCTACAAACTTACCTATGAAATCACTTCTGTGGCTGCAAGGGTCTATCTCCCATGTTGATATGTTGGGGAACCTGTCGCGCACAACGGAAGATGTACTGATGCTTGGGAAATAATCCGGTGAATGTGCCTCAAATAATATCATGGTAAACAAACCAGCCAGGCAGCAGGTAATAGCCTTCCCTAAGGTCTTGAATCCAGAAAAACGCAGAAACAAAACGATTATTATAATTGTCACCGCACTAATTATTGTAAAATGTAATCCAGAATCGCGATTACCAAATGCTGCTACAGACGAAAGAGAAGTCAGCAAAATAAAAATATAGGAAAATATAATATTTAAAACCAATTTCTTTTTATTCATTATATTCCCATGTAAGCCTTTATCTGGCATATTTTTTATGTTTGTACTACTCTATTACTTAGAACATTAGCCGGACAGCAATGGTGTCGCCACAAAATACCAGCTATGAGAGCGATACACCGAATATGGAGTTGAGTATGAAGCTCGTTGCTGGCGAATATACTCTGAGCAGGTAGTTGGCGCAAGCTCATTTTGGTTGGCCTGAACTCCGCTATGTCAACGTCGCCCGCCGCGCCGAAAGCATACCAGACCGTTCGGTGAGCGTACTCTTTCCAGTCCCGGCTCTCCTTACGAAGCGGGCGGGCTTTTCTGCACATTTCATTGGCAACCTCCGCGCGGGTACAGGCGTGACATCTCACTATCGTCGCGCCATGCGGCAATGGTCTCAACCTCGCAAGGGGTTGCGCGCCGCCGCAAACGGCGTGACATCTCACTCAGGGGAATAGGCGGTACTTTCTTAACTAATTGATATTAAAGTATTATGGAAAAATTTCAGCAAATATCAAAAAAAATTAAAAAAAATCTAAACTTTTTATAGATATCGCAGAAGAAATATATTAGCCTGTACCCGGTGTCTCGGATGAAATTTCCGCACAGGGGCGTTTCGCTTGCGCAACACCTGAGCATCCGGCCTGAAGGCGGATAGACCGGCGTAGCGCTGGAGCATTTCTTGCTATTCGCAGTGGAAAGTAAACTTTTCCCTGCGGTAGATCGTCAGACGAAAACGCGGTTTTCGACTGACTTGCGCCGCTTCGTGGCGACAGCGGCCCTGCCGCTGTCCAGATTTCCACGCGGAAATCTGCCATACTTTGAAATACCCGTGAGGACTTGTTTGCAAGTCCTTGCCGCGAGATGCGCTCAGACGGGTTTTACCCGCCGTTAAAAACGCATCTCAAGCGTAATCTGCTTACAAGATGCTTTCATCATCTGCAGCCAGATTTCAGGGAAGCCATGTCCAAAAATACAGCCGCCGGGAAAAATTATCTGGAGGAACAGATTTCCCCAGATGGCAAAACAGCGCCGCCCGGCTGCCTTCTCCCTCAGGACTCAGGCAACCTGTCGATGTTTTCCGAGGACTACCCCGACGCCTGCCTTGACCTTGCAAACTCCGGCGTAAACGGACTGCGGCATGGGCTGAAAGGCGGGGACTTTGAGCGGGCAAGCCCAGCCTCCAATGTCGGGCTGCCGGTTTTCGCCTCCAGACAGACTTCCGGAGTTTCCGGGCGCAGCGTCAGAGACGAGATGCCTTATGCGGCCAAGGCCTACGACGATTTATTGTCGGCGATGCGCGAACTTATGGATTCAGCAAGCAGCACGCGGCTGAACACGGACAAGGCGGAAACCGCCGTGACCGGCGTCATCCAGAGCCTGGAGCGCAACCCTGACGCCCTTTTGTGCATGCCCAGAATACGCCGGACGGAAAATTACACTTATGCCCATTGCGCCAACGTTTCCGTTCTGCTTGCCGCCTTCGCCCTGCGTTCCGGGGCGGACAAACTGCGCGTGCGTACCTACGCCCTTGCCGGCCTTCTGCACGATCTGGGGATGGCCCTCCTGCCCGTCGCGGTTCTTACCGCCCGTCGCAATCTCAGCGATACGGAAAAAGCCCTGGTCAGACGGCATCCCCTGCTTGGCAGCGAGCTTATCTCTTCTTTGCCGGACGTCCGCGTCGAGGTTCGCAAGGCTGCTATGGAACACCACGAGCGTTACGACGGTTCCGGTTACCCCAAGGGACTCGCCGGGGACTCCATATCCGTGCTCGGGATGATCACTGGCATTGCGGACACCTATGATGCCATCTCCAGCAACCGCCCGTACAAGGGGGCGCTTTTCCCCCACCGCACGCTGGGCAGAATATACCAGATGCGCAACAAGCAGTTCCATCCCGTTCTCCTGGAAAAATTCGTCCGTCTGGTGGGCATTTACCCCGTCGGCTCGGTCGTGGAGCTGAAAGACGGCTACCGGGGCGTGGTCACGGGCAGCAATTACGCCAACCCCTTGCAGCCGATCGTCACCTTGGCGCTTGACCCGGAAGGGCATCCCATGTGTCTGCACGAATGCGATCTCGCCAAGGACGGGGTGGAGGGCATAGCAAAATGCCTTGCCCCCGAAAATTCAGGCCTGGACCCGGTCCGCATTTTGGGTTGGCCTTACTGAGGCATGCGAATAAAATACTGCGCCATCTGTTGCATAGCCAAAGACGAAGACCCCTTTCTCCGGGAATGGCTCACTTACCACTCGCTTATCGGATTTGAACATTTCATAATTTACGACAATCAGAGCGCCCTGCCCATTTCTCGTTTTCTGCGCGGTTTCGCCGACAAAAGCCGGGTGACTGTCATCCGCAATCTCACGCCCCTTTCCCAGCCCCTGGCCTACACCCATTGTCTGGAGCGCTTCGGCCGCGACTTCAAATGGATCGCCTTTCTTGACCTGGACGAGTTCATCCGCCTGAAGCCCTTTGTCCGAGGCGGCGATGGTGTCTGCGACATCAGAATTTTTCTTACGGAATTCGAACCTTACGCCGGGGTCGGCTTAAACTGGCGCGTCTTTTCCTCGTCCGGGCACGAAACCCGTCCGGAGGGTCCGGTAATCGCCGCCTATACACGCAGTCTGGGCGACGACATCCATATAAAAAGCATCGTGCAGCCCGCCAGGGTTCTGCGCTGCGCGGATCCGCATTCCTTCTCTCCAAAACCCGGGGAATTCATAGTAAATCCCGATCATTTCCCCATTCCTCCAGCTTTCGGATTTGCCGTTCCGGAAACGGACAAAGCCTGTGTACACCATTATTTCTACAAGTCGCGCGAATGTTTCGCGCAAAAAATCGCCAAAGGCAACCCCTGTGACATAGTCCGGCGCATGGAGGAATTTGACCGCCACCTGTCCCTTGGAAGCGTAGAGGATTCTTCCCTGTCCGTCTTTGCCGATGAAGTGCGAAGGCGCATGGAAGGAAAAACGCTGGCACAGGCGCCGCGCTTGGAGTATTTTCCCGGTTGTCCGGATGATGCCTTCGCCCTGCCCCCGGCCTGGCTTAAGCGGAACAGGGGCTGCGAAGGTGCGCGTCAGGCATTTTTGCACCTTTGCCACCTGACCCTGTGCAACGAAGCGGATCAGGCGCCGGATTCAGCTATCGGCATGGAGATATGGAGCAAACGCGCCGAGACGGCCAGGCTTTGCGAAAAGCATAAGCTGGCGCGTTTTTGTCTGGCCCAGGCCATGAAGCTTTGCGCGGGGGTGAACCCCTACCTTGAACTCGCCGGGCAACTGAACGCGCGCAAGCTGACGCGCAAAGCCGCAAACGCCCTGCAAATCTTTAAATCGACCAAAGGACGGAAATGAGCTCTGAACCTGACAAGATAATCTATTCGATGATCCGGGTATCCAAAAAACACGGACAGAAAGAAGTACTCAAAGACATCTCCCTGGCCTATTTCTACGGGGCAAAAATCGGCGTTCTGGGTCTGAACGGAGCGGGCAAAAGCTCTCTGCTCAAGATCCTTGCCGGGGCGGACCAGACATTCGAAGGCAAAACCGTTTTAAGCCCCGGATACAGCACAGGCTACCTGGAACAGGAACCGCTTCTGGACGAGAAGCGCACGGTGCGCGAAGTCGTCGAAGAAGGTCTGGCGGATCTGATCGCCGTCCGCGACGAGTTCAATGCAGTCAACGAAAAATTTTCCCAGCATCTTGAAGACGGGGAAATGGACGCTTTGCTCAGGCGTCAGAGCGAATTGCAGGAACTGATGGACGCCAAGGAAATTTGGGATTTGGACGCGCGCCTGGACATGGCCATGGATGCTTTGCGCTGCCCGGCCCCGGAAACACCGGTTGCGGTCATCTCCGGGGGGGAGCGCCGCCGGGTGGCCCTTTGCCGCCTTCTCCTCAAAAATCCGGACATTTTGCTGCTGGACGAGCCAACCAACCATCTGGACGCGGAGTCTGTGTCCTGGCTTGAACGCTATCTGCAAAATTTCCCCGGCACGGTGATTGCCGTGACCCATGACCGCTATTTTCTGGACAATGTGGCGGGCTGGATTTTGGAGCTGGATCGCGGGCGCGGCATACCCTGGAAGGGCAATTACTCCTCCTGGCTGGAGCAGAAACAAAAACGCCTTGCCGAGGAAACGAAATCCGAAGATGAACGCCGCAAGACACTGCAGCGCGAACTGGAATGGATACGTATGGCCCCCAAGGGGCGGCACGCGAAAAGCAAAGCCCGCATCAACGCCTATGAAGCCCTGCTCTCGCACGAATCCGAGCGCCTTGCCGCGGATCTGGAAATTTACATTCCGCCGGGACCGCGTCTGGGCAAGGTGGTCGTGGAAGCCGACAAGGTCAAAAAGAGCGTGGGCGACAGGGTGCTGGTGGATGACATGAATTTTATCGCCCCGCCTGGGGCCATAGTCGGGATCATCGGTCCGAACGGGGCGGGCAAGACCACTCTTTTCCGCATGTTAGCCGGCGGGGAAAAGCCGGATGAGGGAACCTTGCGCGTTGGGGAAAGCGTTAAAATCGCCTGGGTGGACCAAAGCCGCGCGGCCCTGACCCCTGGCAAGAGCGTCTATGAGGTCATAAGCGAGGGCCGGGAATTCATAAGGCTGGGCGGCAGGACAATCAACGCCCGCGCCTACTGCTCCCGCTTCAACATCACCGGTCAGGACCAGCAGAAAAAGGTGGAGGAACTCTCTGGCGGCGAGAGGAACCGCGCGCATCTTGCCATGATGCTGAAATCCGGCGCGAACCTCCTGCTTCTGGACGAGCCGACCAACGATCTGGACGTGAACACCATGCGCGCATTGGAAGACGCCCTGGCAAACTTCGCCGGCTCGGTTTTCGTGATCAGCCACGACCGCTGGTTTCTGGACCGCATTGCCACGCATATCCTGGCCTTTGAAGGCGATTCCACAGTTCGCTTTTTTGACGGAAATTACAGCGAATATGAAGAGGACCGCCGCAAGCGGCTGGGCAGGGAGGCCGAGCGCCCACACAGGGCGAAATTCCGCAAGCTCACGCGGTAAGCGGGGTCCTGCGCTTTATTGATCCGCAAACCGGACAGGGAGAATCCCAACAGGACGAATAGTCACAGTTGACTGTTGATAAAAATTTGGTTTCCACCGTAACTTTGAAATTGCCCTAAACTGAAAGCGGCGCGGCAAATATGCCGCGCCGCGATTTGGAATGATGTCGGCCCCGGCCTACGTTCCCACACAAGAATATGCAGTATCATCGGCGATGAAGGGCTTAACTTCCGGGTTCGGAATGGAGCCGGGTGTACCCCCTTCTCCATGGG
>JAISZH010000158.1 GCA_031269345.1 Desulfovibrio sp.
GGATCGGTTTTCGCATCTGCCCTGACCCATTCGTCAATCTCGGCGCGGCTGAATTTCCAGAGCCTGCCGATCTTATGCGCGGGCATTCCCCTCTCGTTGATCCATGCGTAAACCGTATCGCGTTTGACCCCCAGGTGAGCCGCTATTTCGTCCACAGAAAGCCAGCGTTCTTCCATAGTTGCCTTCGTCGATTGGAGACTCTGCCTAAACCGGCATTTACAAGCTGAACCTGTAAAACTTATTTATCATATAGTAGAGACTTGCCAACAGCAAGCATTTATTCGGATCTATTCCTGTTTATCAGGATTTAATCAAGTTTATTAAACCTCAGTCTCCACCGCTTTGCCTTTGGCTGCCACTTGTGCCGGAAAAGCCGTGATCACCGCATCCACGGTGCTTCCAGCGGCGCTCGCTTCGCCACCTCCAATCTCTCGACCTCCTGATGGAATGCCAAAATTTTCTCCGGCGTGGGCTTGAACGCCGCTATGTCAACGTCGCCCGCCGCGCCGAAGGTATACCAGACCGTCCGGTGAGCATACTCTTTTCAGTCCCGGCTTTCCTTGCGGAGCGGACGGGCTTTTCTGTACATTTCGTTGGCAAGCGGCGCGCGCATTCTGGTTACTCTGCTTTATGGCATGGAAGCGCGCAATGCGAAGCGCGGTCTGGCCACGCTGTGCATAGGCGGCGGACAGGGCGTCGCTTTGCTGGTAGAAAGAGATTAAGCGTCCGAGGCCCCGGCCTGCGCCGGGGCCTCTTATTCGAATTCGGCGGCAGGCGTCCGTTCTTGCGGCCGCCAGAGCGATTTCAAACTGAAATGCTATTTGAATTTCCACTCGCTGACAATGACCGCAGTGGTCTGCAATCGCACTGTTTCCGGTCTGTCCTTTCAGGGACGTAAGAGCGGCGGAGGCGTCGCCCGTTTATAGTTTTCTCAAATTGTGCACGTCGATTTCCAGACTCGACCAGTCCCTGTCCACCTCGCCTGTGATTTCCACCGTGTCCGTTGGGGAAACGTCCTGACCACGCCAGATGTCGTCATCAATGTCCACGTTCACGGTGCCAGTGGCGTCCTTGAATACGTATAAATCCTTGCCCAAATGCCGCACTACGTTGCCGCGCAGGGTGACTATGGCGTCATCGCGCATTCCCAGCGCCTCTTTGACTGTGATCACAGAGGGCCCGGGTCCGGTGAATCCTCCGCTTTTGGCCGGTACCGGCATAACGCCCGAAACCAGGGAAGGCGCGGCAAAACAACAGAGCGCAAAGACCAGGGTTGTCGCCCTCAATACATTGACAAAGCGTTTTTTCATGCTGCCTCCTCTGTTATGGGCACCTCTGGAAACTCCGCTTCCGACAGATTTCAGCCAAGATTTCTCTTCAGAATCAGGTGGCAAAATCTGTTGAGTTCGAGTTTTTGGAGTGTGTTAATTTTAGAGCGGTTCACGAATGAACCGAGTGAATTGCTCTGCAAGGATTTGCAGCGCAAATCCTTGCAGAGCGTGTTGACACTTAAAGTTAACGTTTTAGAACTGTAAGCCGAAGTTCATGCCGATGAGCACCCAGGCGATAATGCCCACCACAACGCCGTAAAGCAGGAAAGGCCAGAAGGTCTTTTTGAGAATGTCGCCTTCTCGGTTGAGCAGGCCCACGACCGTGCAGACGGCCACAATATTGTGGATGCAGATCATGTTGCCCATGGCGCCGCCGGCCGCCTGGGCAGCGACGATAATGGGACGGGAAAGCTTGAGGCTGCCGGCCACATCCCACTGGAAGAGGCCGAAGAGCATGTCGGAAACAGTGTTGGAACCTGTAATGAAGGCGCCCAGACCGCCGACATAGGAGGCGAACATGGGCCAGATGGGGCCCAGCACGGAGGCTATGGTCGTGGCCATGGCCATGGGCATGGAGGGCAGGAACTTCGCCGTGCCGCCGGCCACCTGGGCAACCATGTCAGGGTTGAAGCCGGATCCCTGGAAGATCTTTACCAGAGCCACCGAGGCGCACAAAGAGATGGTGGCCGCTTTCATCTTGATGGCGGTATCCTTCCATGCCTTGATCGCTTTGTCTGCCGGCATCTTGTGCATCACGGCCGTCAACAGCGCCACAAGCATGAACGGTATGGTTCCGGGCAGATAAAGCAGTTTCAGGCTGTCATTGACCGCGCCCATTTTCTTGCCGGCCACATCCACCGCCCCATAGCCCAGAATCTCATTGAAGGACACCACGCCGTGAGCGTTCAGCCAGCCCTTGAGGCCGAGGGCGTCGATACGGGTCACAACCAGAATGAGGCCGATGATGACGTAGGGCAGCCAGGCCATGAACTGGCTCATGTGCGCCTTCATCTCGGTCTTCTCCGAGAAGGAGATGTCGCCCGTCCAGTCCTTTTCCCACTTGCCGGGATCGCCGAAGGTCCATACGTCCTCTGGTACGCAGAAGCCCTTCTTGGCGCCGGTGACTATGATCCCCAGACCGATGAGGGCGCCCACCAGGGAGGGAATTTCCGGACCGACTACCCAGGCCAGGAATATGTAGGGGACGACAAAGGAAAACGCGGCGAAAACACAGAATTTCCATGCGGCGAAGCCGTCCTTCCAGGAACGGTTGGGGCCGAAGAAGCGGGTGATAAAGCCCAAAGTGAAGATGGGCAGGATAAAGGCCATGGGACCGTGCATCAAGGTGACATTTTCACCGATTATTTTGTAGAATTGATCCAGACTGGTCAGTGCCGGCACGGTGCCGGAAGAAATCAGGGCTTCCACGGCTCCCTTGAGAGAGGCCCCGAAGCCCACGATAATGGGTGTGCCGACGGCTCCGAAGGTCACCGGGAAGGAGTTGAAGATCAGGCAGAGCACCGCCGAAGCCAACGGCGGAAAACCGAGGGACAAAAGCAGCGGAGCGGCAAGGGCCGCCGGCGTGCCGAAGCCGGCCGCGCCTTCGATGAAGGCTCCGAACATGTAGCCGATAATGATGGCCTGAATGCGCATGTCTCTGCTTATTGTCTGCATGCCGTACTGGATGGTTTCCATGCCGCCGGAATACTGCATCGTGTGGAGGATAAGCAGGGCGCCGAACACGATGATCAGCACGCCCACGGCGCTTATAACCCCTTGAATGCTGAGGGCGGCGATATAGCTGACGGGCAGTTTCCAGAAGATTAACGCGCTCACGGCGCAGACCAGCCAGGAAATGGGCATGGCCTTCATGGCGCCCATGCGCATGCCGACCATGAGCACCAGCGCTACCAGGATCGGCAGAAATGCCACAACGGCCAATGTCGTGATGTTTTCCATAACCTCTCCTCTTTACGGTAAAAAATTACTGCCATGCCATTCGGAGAATGCCATGACGCCGCCCCGCCTCGTTGCGCGAGCAAAGCAAAAGTTCTTTGCGCCCCTCACGCCTGTTGCGACAATACAGGCGTAACGCCGCGCATGCTCATTGGGGATGCCGTTGTCGCAAAGTTAGTTGCCACATTGTCAATTCCAAGGAATTTTAGACGTAACCTCCTTTGATAACAGTGATAAAGACAAACAGACCATGCCAATGAAGCCATACACACAGTTATCCAAGGCGATGTCCTTGCCGGAAAACCGGCCGCGCAGACCTGCATGGAAATCTGAGCGGCGGCCCGGCGGCCGCTATCGCCGCGAAGCGGCGCAAGTCGTCTGAAAACCGCGTTTTCGGCTGACGATCCTCCGCAGGAAAAGTTTACTTTTCAATGCGGGTATCAATAGAGAACAACCATACAAAAAACGAAATATGAGGCTGGTGAGGAGTCAAAAGTCTCTGTGAAACTATCCTAAATCCGGAAAAAGTCAATCAGATTTCTTTTTTATCGAGGTTTTCCCGGCTCATGAAAATTCGGGGGGTTGTCGGGTAAATCTTTGCGGCAGAACGCTTGGGGGAGTGTTTTGCCCGCAGATGTGCAAGTATATTTCAGGTGCAGACCTTCCAGAACAGGGCCGCCAGGCTCATGAATCCGCAAAGCATCCCGACCCCGCGCGCATGCCGGATCAGTCTGGAGCAGTTTTCCGAACGCCAGCGGCCGTTTTCCGGTCCCAGGTACGGCTTCTGCTTTATCCTGCCGAAATAGGGGGTAGGGCCGCCGCAACGGCCGGCAAAGAGCCAGGCCGCCGCCGCCATGGGCAGTCCGGCGTTCGGGCTTTCCCCAAGCGCGCCTTCACGCAGCAAGGCGAAAAAGCCCGGCGTTTCGGGAAGTTTCTCCGGCGTACACCCCGCTGTGTAACCTCTTTTGCCGATTTTGCCGATAAAGCCGGCAAGGCGCTCCAGGCGGGCCGTGAGCAGCATAAGCGCAACGCACAGGCGAGCCGGGATCCAGGCGAAAATGTCGTCCGCCAGGGCGGATGCCCGGCCGAAGAGGATATAGCGGTCGGTTTTGTAGCCCCACATGGAATCCAGTGTGCTCACGCTTTTGTAGCACCACAAACCGGCGGGCCCTGCCGCGCAGAGCCAGAAATAAGGGGCTACAAAGGCGTCGTTCAGGTTTTCGCTCACGCTTTCGGCGAGCGAGCGATACAAATCGTCAATTCCCATGTCCCCGGTATCGCGAGAGACGAGCATCTGCACGGCAAGCCGCGCCTCTGGCAGCCTTTCCGCCCGATTTTCCGCCTCCCGCACGGCTTGCAGGGCAAGACGGCTTTCGCGCTCAAGGCTTCCCAACGCCAGCCCGGACCAGCAAAGGCAGACGGCGGCGCAAAACCCGGCAACGCCGGGCAGGGCGCATAGCAAATAGGAGGCGGCCGCGCTTGCGGCGCAGATGAGGCACAAAGCGGCCGTTCCGGCTTGAGCGGGAGCGGCGGTTTTCCGGGCCAGGGCCTCGGCGCTTGCGGCCAGAAGGCCTATGCCCTGCACCGGATGCGGCGCCCTGCGCGGGTAAGTGGCGTAGATATCCGCGAACAGGGCCAAGGGCGCGATAAAGGAGAAGGTGACGCTCATGCGAACTCCACCTTGCGCAGCAGGTTTTCGGAGGCGATATAGATGGTGCCGTTTTTCTGTCTCAGATCGAGAATCTCCGCCGCGGTGAGGGACAGGAGAGCGCCGACCAGACACATGTTGACCTGGGCGTGGGCAATAACCAGACAGCCTTCCGGGCGATGTCCCGTTCCGGTCCGGCTCGCTGCGCGAGAATTTTCGCCTTCACAATCCCTTCTTTCATGATCCGGGATTTCGGCCTGAACATCTCCGCCTCCGGGTAGCCGGTTCAGGTCAGCGGCAAAGCTTTGCGCCCGCAAGAAGACGTCCCTGTAGGATTCTCCACCCGGCCAGGCTGTGTTCCACCGATCTTTTTCCCACTGGGCGTAGTAGTCCGGGCAGCTGGCGCGGGTGTCGGACAAAAGCATGCCGTCGCACAGGCCGTGGGCGCACTCCATGAGTCGCGCGTCGCGCGCGAAGGGCAGACCGAGAACGTCGCTCACGATGTCCGCGGTCGCTGAGCAGCGCCGCAAGGGGCTGGAGTAAATTTTTCCGATTTCCTTGTCCCTGAAAAACTCGGCCATGGCGTGAACGAGGTCTATGCTTTCGGGGAGCAGCGGGCTGTCCTTGTGTCCCTGCAAGCGGCCTTCCTCATTCCATACTGTTCTCCCGTGACGCATTATGTATATCGTGCGCGTACTCATTTGATTCTGTAGATATAGATGGTTTCCCAAAAGCTCTCTTCAGGGGAGAGGCGCGGTGTTTGCGAAACCAGGTCGATAGCTCCGGATTTTTCCGTATCAATGGCTACGGATGAGACAATGTGGGAAACTCCCATGCGCCGCAACTGCTTATAATCGAGATCCACATGCTGGGGCACGGCTTCATTGCGCATCCAGTCCAGGGCGCCAGCTTGGAAGATATAGCAGCGCGAGCCCCAATCGTCAAAATATTCTTTTATGACGGGGTCTTTTTCCAGTTCAGCCGCGATGATCACGCGAAACTCCCGTTTATGGCGCAGCGAATAGGTGGGCTCGTACAAATCGATGCCGCGAAAGCCGTTGAACGAGGTAACGGTCGGGGACATGCCGAATGTTACGGTTCGGATGTCCTTTTTGTTTTCAGGAATCGCGGCCGAGGCCCGGGCGAACAATTCGGGGGCGAAGAAGCGCCGGAAGGAGGATTCCGGTACGGGCATGGTGTCTTTGGTTCGCAATTCTATGATCGCGAACTGGACGCCCGCGCCCAGAAAAAGCAGAATGGCGAGCAGGCGTTTCAGAGACGCGTCCAGTGCCGTCTTTTCGATCATATTCAGAATTTGGAAGCAGGAGACGGCGAAGCAGGCGTACCAGAGTATCTGGTTCAGATACCAGAACCGCATCTTGACCATTGAGATGAGCGGCAGGCTTTCTTTTATCCGGACGATTGGCAGCCAGGAAAAAAAACCTTGGGTGAAGGCGCAGAAAACTATGCATAGAAACAGGGCCTGCTGGGTTTTCCCCGGACGGGCCAAATGCGCGCTTTTTTCTCCGGAAAAACAGTTGACCGCGAACACCAGGGCGCAAACCGGCAAAAGCAGCAGGCGCTGGTAGGTGTTGACGTGGTACTGGCCGTCGATCAGCATGGTCAGCGCCTTTTTCGCCGCCACGTCCAGAGAATAGTCCTGCGGCCTGTGCAGGGCGCTCAACAGATAATCCTCCCGGTTCAGGGCGAAATCGCCATAGCCTGAGGACATCAGGACGTAGTCATAGTGGGTGATCAGGTAAAGCACGGCGCAGAGAAACGCGGCCTGAAGGCCGTTTTTGACGCTGTGCCCCGTACGGCGGCGATAAAGCAGAAAGACAAGGTATAAGGCCAGGAGAAAGGCGGGAGCGTGCAGCAGAAAAGATAAAAAAGGGCATAGGATGAGGACGAGGGCGCGTTTCCAATTCCAGCCGTCCAAAGCGACGCAGAGCAGGGACCAGGCCAGGAAGGGTGCAACGGCTGTCCCAGTGAAGGCAATTTGATCATAATAAAGGGGGAGCAGGGAGAATTGCAGGGCAAAAAAGGCGCAAAAAAGCGAGCGGCGTTTCATGTCTGGAATTATCCGCAGCAAAAGCAGATACATGCCGGCAAAACCCAGCAGGTGGCAGGTTATTTTGTGCAGTAGAAGGGCGAAAGCCGGGGGAAACAGGATAAAGAAGAACCCGCCCAGGTGCAGATTGAGGTAATTGCCCGTACCGGTCAATCTGGCCGGGATAAAAGCGCGGAATTCCTCGCTGTTGAAAAAAAGCCCTGCTCCCAGGTGTTTCCATGGGAAAAGCATGTCCAAAAAATCGTGGATATGGATTGGAATGTCCGGCCACTGCAGAAAATAACTGCGGCTATGCAGGATGATTGCCGCCAGAGCGCAGAAGGTGTATGTCAGAAAGCGGGGCATAATGTTTTGAGGGTAATCCGCGAATGACCAAGAAGGTAGCATGGGCCTTCAGGCCGGGGTCTCAAACCGTAAAGGAAGCTCAGATGACCATCAGTAAACATTGTCGCGCAATGGCGTTGGGCAAAAATATCATTCGTAAGTCAACACCTTCAATGTTTTTTCTGGCGTTTGCCGCTTGCCGGAGCGCCCGGAAAAGCAGGCGGGAAACGCCGCCGCCGGTTTTTTAGCGGGATTCCGCGGAGGTTTTGCGCGTGTTTACTATTCCACGGTATGCTGATATCATGAAAATATTACCTGTATAAATTATTGGAGTTTTCGTATTATGCGCCTGTGCAGGGCTGCCGACGAATGCCTTTGGTCTGACCACGGCAATTTTTGTGAGGCCTTGGAAAACGCCACTGTCCCTCTGGACGGCAAGTGGCCGCTTCTGGTCCTGTATCTGCGCGGCATAAAGGATCTGCCGTTTCTGAGCGAGGTGCAGAAGACATCCATGCAGCAACTGCTGTTTGACGTTCTCCGCGGCAAAGATTTCAGCGACAGCAATTTCCGGAAGGTTCAGAATAGCTTTTATAGCGTCATCACGCAACCGCTGACGAGCAAAATTGAGGAAATAACGCGTGAGACCTCGGGGCTCGCCAGGGATATGACCGAACTTTTCGGCAGACACAAGGCCGAAGTGGCCGGAGCGGCGGAAACGGTGGATACCGGCATGTCCGCTGGCGCGGACCCGGTCACGCTGCTTTCCGAACTGCGCGACACACTGAAGGGTGTCGTGTCCAAAATAGAGCGTGACGTGGCCTATCTGGAGGGTCTTTCCCAAAAGGACAGTCTGACCGGACTGTCCAACCGGCGCATGTTCGACGATTTTTTGAACAGGGCGGTCGAGAAGTGGATATCCGACAAGGAGCCGGTAAGCCTGATCATGTTTGATATAGATCATTTCAAAAAGTTTAACGACGCTTACGGGCATCTCGTCGGCGACGAGGTGCTGCGCGCAATGTCCGACCGGATCAAAAAAATTGTCGCGCCGTTGGATGACGGGGAAGGGAATATTCTGCCCGCCCGTTATGGAGGAGAGGAATTCGCCGTGATTATGCGTCGCGAGGTCGCGGAGCGTGCCGTCGTCATAGCCGAAGTCATACGCAAAACCATACAGAGGACGACAGTGACCGTGCGCGATTCGTCAGACAACATCGTGCGTAGCGGTCTGCGCATTACCGTCAGCGTCGGAGTGGCCTCCATCTGGCCGCAATGGCAGGGGCTTTATCAGAGCAACCTGATAGACAGCGCGGACAGGGCGCTCTATCACGCCAAAAAAAGCGGCCGGAACAGAACGGTGCGTTTCGCCCCGGAAGACAGCTCCGGCTATCTCCCGGTTTCTTTTGAGTGAGGCTTCCCCTTGTTCCGGTTCCCGGGCCGGGGTCGACGTGTTTCATTACCGGCTAGTGCCGCGTCAAGCGGCACTCATGCCGTTTTCCTTTTCAGCAGGGATCGCAGGTATAATCCGTAATCCGTCTGTCCCAGGGGCTTGGCCAGTTCCTCAAGCCTGGTGTCGCTTATGAAGCCCTTGCGCCAAGCTATTTCCTCAACGCAGGAAATTTTCAGGGCCTGCCTGCTTTCCACGGTCTGGACAAAGTTTCCGGCCGCCAGCAGCGCGTCGGGCGTGCCGGTGTCCAGCCAGGCGATGCCCCGGCCGAGCACCTGCACGCGTAAGGCTCCAAGTTCCAGGTAAGCTTTGTTCACGTCGGTTATTTCAAGCTCTCCTCTGGCCGAAGGCCGCAAGGCTTTCGCTATCTCTCCGACCCGTTGGTCGTAAAAATACAATCCGGTTACCGCATATTCGGATTTCGGCTTTTGCGGTTTCTCCTCAATGTCCAGCACAGCGCCTGTGGAATCAAACTCCACTACACCGTAGCGTTGAGGATCCCGTACGTGGTAGCCGAAGATCGTCGCCCCTGAGGTCCGCGCGGCCGCTTCGGCCAAGGCCTTTCCCAGGCCCTGGCCGAAAAAGATGTTGTCTCCGAGAATCAGGCAGACGTTATTTCCTTCGATAAAATCTCCAGCCAGACCGAATGCCTGGGCTATGCCGAGCGGATGTTGCTGTTCCCGGTAGATGAAGCGGCACCCCAGAGCGCTCCCGTCTCCGAGGAGGTCGCGAAACAGGGGCAGGTCGCGCGGTGTCGATATGAGGCATATTTCCCTGATGCCCGCGAGCAGAAGCACGGAGAGCGGATAATAGACCATGGGCTTGTCGTAAATCGGCAGAAGTTGTTTGCTGACGCTCATCGTGACCGGGTAGAGCCTGGTGCCGCTGCCGCCGGCGAGGAGTATGCCTTTCCAGGACAATGCCGCCATACGCGATCTCCGGATTTATTTTAGGTTTTTATTGACGTTGACTGCACAAAAATGCAAGATTACAGAAGGTCATAACATGGACACCGGCGGGCGGGAAGGGGAATCTTGTTTTCCGCAACGCGGGAACTGACGGCGTAAGCTACCGAACGCCGCATGCAAATGGCCGGCCTGAGGCGATATGCGTTCGCCTTGGCAAATACTGAAACCTAAATTTAGGGGTTTATGTATGGATGTTGTTCTGCTGTCTCGCTTACAGTTCGCTGTGGCGGTTTTTTTCCATTTCATCTTTGTGCCGCTTACTCTCGGTTTGACGGTTCTGCTGGCGATCATGGAAACCATCTACGTCCGCACCGGCAACGAGCAGTACAAGAGGATGGCGAAGTTCTGGGGAAAACTGTTTCTTATCAACTTCGCCCTCGGTATTGTGACCGGCATAACTCTGGAGTTCCAGTTCGGCACGAACTGGGCCAACTATTCACATGGCGTCGGAGACATATTCGGCTCCATCCTGGCTATTGAGGCCACACTGGCCTTTTTCCTGGAGTCCACCTTTGTCGCCGTCTGGCATTTCGGCTGGGAAAAAGTCTCCAAAAAAGTTCACTGTTTCGCAATCTGGGCCGTGGCTTTCGCCAGCAACCTTTCCGCCGTGTGGATCATAGTGGCGAACGGCTGGATGCAGAATCCGGTCGGCTCCACCTTTGTCAACGGCAGGGCTCTGCTGGCCGACTTCTGGGAGGTGATCACCAATCCCTTTGCCTGGAGTATGTACGTCCACACGATCCTCGCTTCCTGGATGCTCGCCGGATTCTTTGTCCTCGGCATATCCGCGCTGCATCTGGTTAAAAACAACGAAACGGATTTTTTTGGGCGCTCGTTTAAGCTGGCGGCAGGCTGGACCCTGGTTTTGTCCGTTCTCCTGCCCTTGCAGGGACACACCCACGGCGTTACCGTCGCCAAGTACCAGCCGGCCAAGCTTGCGGCCATGGAATCTCATTGGGAGACGAAAAAATCGGCGCCTTTGTATCTGCTTGTCCTGCCGGACGAGAAGAACCGGCGCAACAGCATTGAGGCCCTGCCCATCCCCGGTTTCCTGAGTTTTCTGGCTACCGGCGACAGCTCCTCCGAGGTTGTCGGTCTCAACCAGATCGGCGAGAAAGATTTTGCGGAATTTGCGGCGAAAACCGGTTACAAGCCGGATCGCCCGGTGGTCGTCATGGCCGACGGAGAGAAGGTCATGCGTCCGATCAAGGCACAGGACGCGATTCCTCCGGTCATGATTACCTTTCTGTCGTTCCGTCTCATGATCGCGCTGGCCATTCTCTTCCCCCTGCTGGCGATTCTGGCTTTCGCCTGGCGTGACAGCATAGCGAAACGCCCCGGCTTTGCCCGCCTCCTTGCCCTGGTTATCCCTCTGCCCTACATCTGCATCATGGCCGGCTGGACCGTTGCTGAAGTCGGGCGTCAGCCATGGATTGTGAACAAACTCATGTTGACGGTTCAGGGCATATCGGCGGTGCCGGCCTCCTCCGTGGCCCTGTCTCTGGTCGCGTTCATCGTTGTTTACGGTCTGCTGGGCGTTCTGGACATTTACCTGCTGCGCAAATATGCCCTCAAAGGCCCGGACGGCACAGCCCCGGCCGTTGCGTGACATCAAACCTTATGCATCGAGGATGCGATTATGTCTGAAATATTTACACATGAAGTGTTGCAAGTTATCTGGTTTCTGCTTTGGGGACTGCTTTGGGGTATATATTTCGTTTTGGACGGATTCGATTTGGGGATGGGAACCCTCCTGCCTTTCCTGGCTTCCAATGAGGATGAACGGCGGGTTATCTTCAACGCCGCCGGCCCTTTTTGGGATGGGAACGAGGTTTGGCTGATCACGGCGGGTGGCGTCACCTTCGCAGCCTTCCCCTTGGCCTATGCGGTTCTGTTCAGCGCCCTCTACGCCCCTCTGCTGATTTTGCTCTTCGCCCTGATCTTCCGCGCGGTTTCCTTTGAATTCCGCAACAAGATCGACAGTCCGCAGTGGAGAAAGATCTGGGATACCGTCCAGTTTCTGGGCAGCTTTCTCCCCGCTCTGCTTCTCGGCGTCGCCTTTGCCGGGCTGTTCCAGGGCATCCCGATTAACGAAAACGGCGTCTATACCGGCACTATCCTGAGTCTGCTGAACGTCTATGGCCTGCTTGGCGGGCTGTTCTTCGTGGTTATGTTCGCCGTACACGGCTGCGTCTGGCTCTCGCTGAAATCGGAAGGGTATCTGCAGGAAAAGGCGGACAGGTGCGCACTTAAGCTATGGCCGCTGCTTGTGCTTCTGGCTGTGGCCTTTCTTGTCGCCACCTATTTCTATACCCCGCTCTTTAACATTTTCCTGCGGATTTTGCCTTTGAGCATTATACCGCTTCTGGCGGTAGTCCTGCTCCTGATCTTTCCGGCGTTCATGCGCAGCGGCAAGCGCGTCACGGCTTTTGCGGTCAGCGCGTTGTTCATTCTTCTGGTCACCCTGTTCGGGGTTATAGGCATGTTCCCGAATGTGGTGCCTTCCAATATCAACCCCGAGTACAGCATAACCATAGCCGAGTCGGCCTCCTCGCAACTGACGCTGACCATAATGCTTTGCGTGGCCCTGGTTTGCGTGCCGATAGTCATAATCTATCAGGCTTGGGTATACAGCGTGTTTTCGCACAAAATCACCAAGGAGGAGCTGGATTCCGACCACGCCTATTAAGAACGACTTGAACAGTTTGCTTTCGGTGGCTTTGCCCGCCGTTAAGCAAGCATTTCAGGCGTAAATGCTATAGAAGCTCTGCGGGGATTTGCGCGGCAAATCCCCGCAGAGCGCGTTCCGCTTGAAGTGAAGACGTTCTAAAATCTCGCCAGGGCTTTTTTATAAGCTTCCAGGGTAAAGTCGATTACCGTCTCGTCGTGGGCCGTGGAAAGACTGTAGCGGTTGGTGGGCTTATTGTAGATGCCTTCCCGGAACAGCGCGAAGTCGATTTTTTTGCGCAGGGTCAGGTCTGCGCCCTGCATGTCCCGGTAACTGCCGATCGTTTGCTTGTCGGTTATGGCGATGTTGAATACCGTGCCCAGGCCGGGAAGGTTAACGGGGATACCCTTTGCCGCGAAGATGGCTTTAAGGCCCTGTTTCAGGCTTTCTGTGCGCGTGGTCATGGGTTCGAATTCTTTTTCCAGGATTTCCATGCTTGCCAGTCCGGCTCGCAGGATCAGGGGGTCGCCGTTGTAAGTCCCGCTGTGGAACAGGACGTCTTTCGCGGCCGAGCGTTTGCCCGCGCTCATGTCAAAAACGTCCGAACCCCGGATCGGAGCGCTCTTAAGCAACAGTTCTTTTTTGCCGCCGACTATGCCCATGGGCATTCCCGCTCCGATAACCTTTCCTAGAGCCGTCAGATCCGGCCTGATGCCGAAATAACCCTGCGCTCCGCCCAACCCGGCCCGGAAACCGGTCTTCACCTCGTCAAATACGAGCAATATGCCGAGTTCCTCGGTCACCTTGCGCAAGCCGCGCATGAATTCCGCGGTGGGTACGATGTATCCGGCGAGAAGCGGCTCCATGATGACAGCCGCCATGTCGTCCTTGTGTTCCCTGAGTATGTCCGAGCAAGCTTCAAGATCGTCAAAGGGAAGCACCACGGTATTGTCGAACTGGTGCGGTTCAAGCCCCGCGCTTTCCGGAACGGGGGAAGGCCGTCCGGCCTCTCCGGCCTGCGCGAGAGGCGGGTTGACGCTGATCAGCACTTGGTTATATCCGCCGTGGTAATGTCCCTCGAATTTGCCGATTTTGTATTTCCCGGTGCAGGCGTAAGCCATGCGCAGGCTGAGAAGCGTGGCTTCAGTGCCGGAGTTGGTGTAGCGCAGAAGCTCAATGCTCGGGAAGTGCTGTTTGATCTTTTCCGCGTACTCGGTTTCCAGGGCGTGCGGAGTGCCGTAGAGAAGGGAGCCGTGCCGGTTGAACTGCTCCCGGATTGCTTCTTTGACGGCCGGATGCCCGTGTCCCAAAGCCAGGGGACCGTAAGAAAGCAGGTAGTCCACATAGCGGTTTCCGTCGACGTCCGTAAGCCAGGCCCCTTCGCCCCTGTCCATAAAAATGGGATAGGGCTCAAAGAATTTGATGTTTGCCGAGACCCCGCCCGGAAGCGCGCGGCAGGCTTTGCCGTATAGTTCCGCGGATTTCGGCGTCCTCTCCGTGTACTCCAGTATCAGGGATTCGAGGGCAATCATGGCGCGTTCTCCTTGGTGTTCCGAACCAGTTCGGGATTTCGGCGTTTTTGTAAAATATAGATCCCGGCCAGAACGGTTATGCCGATAATATCGGTAAGCGTAGCGGGGTCAATAAGCAACAGCCCGGTCGCCAGGAGCAGTACGCGCTCCCATGGCCGGCACGGCGCCTGGAAATAGCCCGTAAACCCGGTCGCAATGCACATCATGCCCATAACGGCGGTTCCGACTGCCTTGAGCGTCAGCAGTACAAACAGCGCCATACCCGTTCCCTCGGGCCTGACCAGAACCAGTTCGGGATTGAAGACGAAGATATAGGGCGCCAGATAGGCTGCAAAACCCAGGCGGAAGGCTTCGACCCCGGTCTTTACCGGGTTCCCTCCGGCTATGCCGGCCCCGGCGAAGGCGGCCAGGGCGACCGGAGGGGTGATGTCGGCGACGATGCCGAAATAAAATACGAAGAGGTGCGCAGCTATGGGCTCGACACCGAGCTGGATCATGGCCGGGGCGGAGATGGTGGCCTGAATGATGTAATTTGCCGTGGTGGGCACCCCCATGCCGAGCAGCATGGAGCAGAGCATGGTCAGGAGCATGGTCATAAGGAGGCTGCCCCCGGCAAGGCTGACGATGCCTCCGGCCATTTTCAATCCCAGTCCGGACAAGGTGATCACGCCCACGATGATCCCGGCGCAGGCGCAGGCGCAGGCCACGCCCACGGCCGAGCGCGCTCCTTCTTCCAGGGCGAAGATGATACGTTCCGGAAAAGACAGGATATCTACCGTGCCTGTGGCGCGCAGGATCGTGACGAGCCATACCGCTACGCTGGAAAAGATGCCGAAAAGCGCGGAGCGCATGGGTGTGTAGCCGGCGCACAGCATGACCACGATTACCACAATGGGGGTGACCATGTACCAGTGCGCACGCAACAGTTCCCTGCAGTCTGGAAGTTCGGATTTTGGCAGTCCGAGCAGGCCGTGCTTCAGGGCTTCAAAGTGTACGTTGGTAAATATTCCCACGAAATAGAGCAGGGCGGGAATACAGGCGGCCGTGGCCACCGTGGCGTAACTGCAGCCGATGTACTCGGTCATGATGAAAGCGGCTGCCCCCATGACGGGTGGCACGATCTGTCCGCCTGTGGATGCGGCCGCTTCGACGGCGCCGGCGAATTCCTTGCGGTAACCTGCGGATTTCATGAGCGGTATGGTGACAGAACCGGTTCCGACCGTGTTGGCCACGGAGCTGCCGCTGATCGTGCCCTGCAAAGCGCTGGCCACCACGGCCGCTTTGGCCGGCCCGCCCGCCGTCCCTCCACAGGAACCCATGGCCAGTCCGGTCATCCAGTCCCCTATTCCGCTTTTTTTGAGGAAAACCGCAAAGAGCAGAAAAAGAAAAATAAAGGTTGAGGAAACATAGACAGGCGTACCCAGAATACCTTCAGTGCCGATCCACTCAAAGGTGGCGATGCGTTTCAGGCTTAATCCCCTGTGCGCCAGAAAACCGGGGAAATATGAGCCGAAGTAGGCATAGGCGAGAAAAAAGGTCGCCAGGATCACAATGGCCGGGCCGATTACGCGTCTGGCGCCTTCCAGCACCAGGAGAACGGCCACGACGCTGACCGCCGCGTCCAGATCGGAATACATGCCGCTGCGCAGATAGAGTTCTTCATAGAACACCACATGGTACATGCTGACCAGGACACTGCACAGGGCCAGAAAATAATCGTGGAGGGGAATGGACGATTCTCTTTGTCCCCTGCGGAAGGGGTGGAGAAGGAAGACTAAAGTCAGGGCCGCGCCCACATGCGGAGCGCGTTGCAGGGTGGACGGGAAAGTGCCGAAGAGGGCGGTGTACAGCTGGAAAAGAGACCAGGCCAGGGCAATGCAGAAAATCACTTTGGCCACAGGACCATGAAGACGCCGATGGGCGGATTCCCGGTCGAATTTTTCCAGAATATCCGCGCCGTCGAATGTTTTTTCCTGCGCCTGCATGGGACTTCCCTGGAGCGTTTACGCCTGAGACGCCCGCTTGACGGCGGGCGAAGCCCGTCTGCAAGCGTCTCATACCAAGTTGCATTCAAACGAGTTTGAACGCAAGGCGCCAAAGTTTTTGAAAAACAGGCGAAGCCCGGTTTTTCAGAAACTTGCGGGCGACGGCTTCGCCTCCGCCGCACCAATCCGCTTTCTGGCGAAAGCAGATTGGTATCAAGCATATCCGCTCTGCTGCTACTTCATAATCAATGCCGGAATGGAGAGATTTTTTTCCTTGTAGTACCGGATCGCGCCCGGATGCAGGGGGGTCGTGATCCCGTCCAGAGCCGTCTTGAGTTGAATGTACTTGCCCGCGGCATGGGCGGCGGCCACTTCCCGGCCGTATTCATAGAAAACCTTGGTAAGCTGATAGGCTGTTTCCTCGTCGAGGTCGGCCCGGCAGTATAAGGCGGCCTGACAGGTGATGGTTTCAATGCTTGCGGTGTTGCTGTATGTTCCGGGCGGAATGGAAAAGCGGGTAAAGAAGGGATAGTCCTCGCGCAGCTTGGCCAGTTCGGCATCGCTGACGTTGATGTAGCTCAGTTCCATGCTGGTTTTGAGCTCCACTATAGACGAAGCCGGAACGGAAAGCACGGCGCAGCTTGCGTCTATATGCCGGTCTTTCATCTTTGAGGCGGCGTTGCCGAAGCCGTCCCGCTGCACCTGAATTTCCTTCGCCATGTCGATGCCTGCCGCCTTGAGAAGCAACTCGGTGATGACCGCTGTGCCGCTGCCCACCGGCCCGACGGCCACGCGTTTGCCCCTGAGGTCGGAGAGTTTTTCCGCCTTGAGGTAAGCGGCGGCCACTATTTGATAAACTTCCGGATAGACAACGCCCAAGGTCAGGAATTTGTTCATTTTTTCTTTGAAAGGGGAGCCGCCTTTCCAGGCCGCGTCGGCTACGTTGTTCATGGCCATGCCGAGATCGGCCTCGCCGTTGTGCAGCAAGTTCATGTTTTCCACGGAGGCTCCGCTGGAAACACTGCTGACCATGATGCCCTTGCTTTCAAGATGCTTGTTCCATACGGACGCCATAGCCCCGCCCAGGGCATAATAGGTGCCGCCGGAAGAGCCGGTGACCAGGGTCAGTTGTTTGACCTTGCCGGCCGCAAAGGCGGCAGGGGTGAATCCGGCTTGGCAAAGCAGCAGCGCGGCCAGCGTCAGAAGCGCAAATTTTACCGTACGCATGAAATACCTCCCTTTATGTGGTCAGTTCTTATACCAATTTGCATTTAAACGAGTTTGTGGCAAGACTTCACAGTTTTTAAAAAATCAAGTTTCGCCTGTTTTCAAAAACTTACGGGCGGCGGCTTCGCCTCCGCCATCCCAATTCGCTTTCCATCGAAAGCAAATTGGTGTGAAACGGCCGAACGACGGGCAAGCGCCCAAGCGCATGTCATTACGACGGGCAAGCGCCCAAGCGTCAAGTCATTACGGCGGGCAAGCGCCCAAGCGTCAAGTCATTCGCGGAATGCCGTGACGCCGGACTTCCGGTGAAGGCGCCGCGTAGCGCAGAGATACTTCCGGATCGTTAGCAATATTTACGCCATGTTGACAGATCCTGATTTTACAGGCTGTTATATGTGTGAAGAGCTTGCCGGGTGGCTGAATCAACATTTAGGAAGAATTTTAGGAATATTTTACTTTTGTGTATGTTGCGGGATGGAAAGGACGTCATGACCGTTGAAAGATCCGAATTACTGATATCCGTATTGAAAAGTAAACTTGTCCCTGCGGAAGATCGTCAGCCGAAAACGCGGTTTCCGGCTGACTTGCGCCGCTTCGCGGCGACAGCGGCCGCCGGGCCGCTGTTCTGATTTCCATGTGGAAATCTGTGGCCTGTATTCACTTTTGCGGTCGGGCGGTTTATTATGGGTCGAGCAAAAAAAATCGTCTGAAGGGCGCCAGCCGCATTTTCCAAGGCAAACATGATTGATTACCAAAGGGATTTGAACGCCGCCCAGTTCGAGGCCGTCACCACTCTGGAAGGTCCGGTTCTGGTCATCGCCGGGGCGGGCAGCGGCAAAACCCGGACAATAGTCTACCGTCTGGCCCGTCTCGTGGAAACGGGCGTCTGCGCATCCTCCATCCTGCTTCTGACCTTTACCCGCAAAGCCGCGCGAGAAATGCTGGATCGCGCCAGGGAACTTCTCTGGCAAAGCCTTCCGCCGGACCGGGCCGGGCGGGAGGAGGGCGACCGGCACGACCTGGGCGCCATGCAGGGCGGCACCTTCCATTCCTATGCTTTTTCCGTGTTGCGCATATTCAGACCTGGTACGCGGGGAAGAAGGCTGACGGTAATGGACAATCACGACATCCTCGCCGCCTTTCAGCACTGCCGCGAAGAAAGCAAGATCGGCAGAGGAGATCGATCCTTCCCGAAAAATCAAACTATTAACGCCATTTTGAGCAAGAGCCGCAACAAGGAACTGCCGATTGAGGAGGTCATCAGGCGTGATGCCAGGCATCTGCTTGCGCACAGCGGGGCAATTTGCGATCTGGGTCTGGCCTATGCCCGGTATAAAGAGGAGAAGGACCTGCTTGACTATGACGATCTGCTTTTCTCCCTGGAAGAAACCCTGCTGACCTGTCCGCAGGCCCTGGATTACTGCCGTACGCGCCATCAATACGTCATGGTTGACGAATACCAGGATACCAACGCCGTGCAGGCCCGCATCGTGGCCCTGATTTCCGGTCTTTCCGATCCTCCGGGCATGCGCGGGGATGAAGGCTGCGTCCGTTCAAAGACGCCCCAAAGTGCGGAGCCGGATGGAACCCGTCTGTCCCCTTTCAGCGGAAACCTTATGGTCGTGGGGGACGATGCGCAATCCATCTATGCCTTTCGCGGGGCGGACGTCCGCAATATCCTTGATTTCCCAAAACTTTGCGAGGGGGTGAAGATCATTCGCCTGGAAGAGAATTATCGCTCCACCCAGCCTGTTCTGGACTTGTGCAACACCGTGCTGAAATATGCCGGCGAAGGCTATGCCAAGCGTCTCTACACCCGCAGAAGCGACGGGGAACTGCCCGGACTGGTGCGGCCCCTGTCGGACAGGAGTCAGGCGGGTTTTGTGGCCGCGCGGATACTGGAGCTTATGCGCGTTTACAAACCGGAAGACATCGCCGTACTTTTCCGGGCTGCTTTCCATTCTTTCGCCCTCGAACTCGCGCTGAACAAACAGGGGCTGCCTTTTAAAAAATATGGGGGCATCCGCTATACGGACGCCGCGCACATCAAAGATGCCTTGAGCTATATGCGCCTTGTGCATAATCCCCTTGATTTTCCGGCTTTCTCGCGCATGGCGGAACTGTCCAGGGGCGTCGGTCCAAAAACCTGTCTGAAGATGTATCAGGCGATTCTGGTCGGGGAGGCCGCCGTACTGAACAGGGAGTCCAGGCGCCACCCGGAGTTTTCCGCCGACCTGGCCTTTCTGGAGGGCCTGCGCAACGGCACTTTCACCCCGGCGGAGCTTTTGTCGGAAGTGGCGGAGCACTACGCGCCACGGCTGGAAGAACTGTACCCGGATGATTACCCCAGACGCATGCAGGAGATCGAGCATCTGATCCAGATTGCTTCGGCTTACCGGGACCTGGATGTGCTGCTTGCGGACCTTTCCATCGAGGATCCGGAAAACCGGCATGAGGCGCGCGAGGCCCTGACCCTTTCCACCATCCACTCGGCCAAGGGTCTGGAATGGGAGGCGGTCATCATACTGGATCTGGTCGAGGACCGCTTTCCTTCCCGCCACGCCCTGACGCGGCCGGAGGATTTCGAGGAGGAGCGCAGGCTGATGTACGTGGCCTGCACGCGCGCCCGCACTGTCCTTGAACTCTACGTGCCGGAGAGTATCTACGACAGGGCCGGCGGCGGCAGTATACCCGCCGTTCCCAGCCCTTTCGTGCGCGAGCTTGCGCCGGGTCTCTACCGGGAATTTCGGGAAAGTTACGGGGGCAGGCTGGTGGAAAAAAAGCGCCTGGACAGTGCGGCTGGCCCCGTATCCGGCCGCGGCGCGCTCCAAAACAAAGGCCCGGCCGCGGGTTGCAAAGACACAGGGGATATTTCCGGAGGCGATCCCGATTATATCCCTTTGAACTGCGTCTCGCCGGGAGACGTCTCTCCGGGAGATATCGCCTTGGACGGTGAAACTTTGGGCGAGGCGGTTTTGGGAGGCCCGGCTCCGGATTGTATGTCCGGGCGAAGCGCGGGCGAGGCGGCCGGAACCTTCGGTTTCTGCCGGCACCGCATTTTCGGCAGAGGAAAAATAGTGCAGTATCTGCCGCCGGATCGGGTCAGGGTTAATTTCCCCGGCATCGGCCTTAAAGTCATCATGTCGGCTTACCTTTGCATGGAGAACTGATTTGAACGGGTTTTGGGACGAAGAAGGGGCGGCTTCCGGGCCGCCGGGGTCCGAGGATGAACTGCTCGGGCTGATTGACGCGGAATTTCCTTCACTCTGCCCGCATCTGCCTTTCGGACGCGGGCACGATTGCGCCGAGCTTGCCGGGATTGCCGCCAGCCCGGAAAATGTCTGCCTTGCCTTGTCCACCGACCTTTTTTTGCAGGATGTGCATTTCAGCACCAGATATTTTTTACCAGAAGAAGCCGGGGCCAAGGCCCTGTCTTCGGCTGTGAGCGATTTGGCGGCGGCCGGGGCCGCGCCGCTCGGCTTTTCCCTTGGGCTTATGCTGCCGCCGCGCATAAGCGTGAAAACCGTGGCCCGCATGCTTTCCGGCATGGCGCGCAAGGCGCGCGAATACGGCCTTTGGCTGAGCGGAGGCGATTTGTCGCGCAGCAACCGGGTCGGTTTTTCCGTCACCCTGTGGGGGACGCCCTGCGGAAGCGTCCAGGGTTTTCTGCGCCGCAGCGCGGCGCGGCGGGAAACAGGAGATGTCATTTTTCTTGTCGGACAGGCCGGGCTTGCCCGTGTGGGCTTATGGGCTTTAGAGAAATACGGACGGGCGGCCCTTGGCCGTTTTCCCTCGGCATGCCTGGCCCACCTTGATCCGCGCCCTCTGCTGCGCGAAGGGCGGATACTCGCCGCCTTGTCCGGGCAATCCGGGGAAAGCCTCGCTCTGATGGACCTTTCCGACGGTCTGCTGCGCGATCTCCCCCGTCTTCTGCAAGGCCTGGGCGCGAGCCTGGATTTTTCCCCGGCCCTGTTCCATGAGGAGGTTTTATCAGCTTCGGTTCCCATGCGTGAGCCGGCGGCGGAGATTGTTCTCCGGGGAGGAGAAGACTACGCGCTGCTTGGGGTTTGCAAGCCTGACCTGTGGTCGCGTGTGGAAGAGTGTCTGCCTGAGGCCGTTCTCCTGGGCGAGGTCAGCCCGGAAAAGGGCATCTGTCTGAGCGGAGTTACCTTTGCAAAAGATGGTTTTGATCATTTTTCCCCGGCTGCCGCTGTCGAGAAGCCCGGCCATTGGCCGCCCCGGCGCGTCAGAGCCGGGAAAAAGCCGTTGCTTTGGACAGGTATGGCGCGGCCTGGGGAAAAGCGTCTCACGCGCGTCCGGGTCGGATTGCCGCGAAGGTTGCTGCCCCCGGAAACAGGCGCGGCCGCAAGGGCG
This sequence comes from Desulfovibrio sp., assembly GCA_031269345.1. Lineage (GTDB taxonomy): Bacteria > Desulfobacterota > Desulfovibrionia > Desulfovibrionales > Desulfovibrionaceae > Frigididesulfovibrio. Next base: position 21,532 of record JAISZH010000158.1, read on the forward strand.
ATCATTACTACCGGCCTCAGGGCCGGGTTCTCCGGCTTCACAAGCGGTTTCAACAGCAACATCAGTGTGCGCGTGACGCTTGCCGACGGCAGCGCGGCCTGTCTGATAACCCGCGCCGGCGTTGACAAGTCCGCGCTCAGCTATGAGGATCTTGTGCTGCTCTCCCTGTCCGGGGAGAAAATATGCGGGGCGGCCGAAGCCTCCACTGAAAGCTCAATGCATCTTGAGATTTATCGCGCCGCACCCGGCAGTCGGGCCGTCCTGCACAGCCATCCGCCCTGCCTTCTGGCCCTGAGCCTTTCCCCGCTCTGGGACAGGGGGTTCGCCCTGCCTTTGCCGGAAGTGGAACGGTACCGCGCGCTTTTAGCCGTTACCCCTTTTTTTCCCCCTGGCACGGCCGAGCTGGCCGCGGCCGTGGGTAAGGCAGCCGGGGAACACGCAGCCCTCTGGCTTACGCGCCACGGCCTGGTGACGCACGGTCCGGATCTGGCCTTTGCCTTGTCCTTGACGGCCGAACTTGAGCAGACGGCGAAAATAGCGCTGATGACCTTCCGCCTTGTCCCTCAAACTCATTGATATTGACAGTCAGCTCATGGATGATGCCCGGCGGGGCGTTCTGTATTTGAAGGAGGAAACCATGCGCGGATGTATGGATGTGGAGGCGGTGGTCGCCAGATTGAAAAGGATTGAGGGGCAGGTGCGCGGGATCATGAATATGGTGCAGGAGGACGTGCCCTGCGAGGATATTCTTGTGCAGATCGGCGCGGCCAAGTCCGCGCTGCATAAAACCGGCCAGGTCATTCTTGAGGGGCATCTGCACCACTGCGTTCTTGCCGGAATTGCGGATGGCGATGCCGGCAACACGCTCAGAAAATTGGCCAAGGCCATAGAGCAGTTCTCGCGCATGACTTAGAGCAATTAACGCTTGAAACAGTTCGCTCACGGCGGGCAAAGCCCGCCTGTAAGCATCGCTCTAAACATTTCAGGCCCCGGCAGGAACAGCGATCCATACCGGTGCCTGAAACTTGTATTCCACAATACAGGGGGATGACCCAAGGCCGGGGGTGTTTGCGCACTTCCGGCCCGCCTGCCAAATACCTTACACATTTCCCGCCGCGCGTCCATTCCCCCATCGCAAGGCGGCAACTGCGGCATTGAACATCTTGGGAGAACAGGGTATATGGAGTAACTGGCGGGAGTTTCCTGTGGGGTTTGGACGCGGAGGGATGGCAGAGCGGTTGATTGCGGTGGTCTTGAAAACCACTTAGGATAAAGTCCTACGGGGGTTCAAATCCCTCTCCCTCCGCCATTGAGATTATAAGTGAAATTGCTCTAAATCCACGTTGGCGCGTATGCGCGCCAAAGAAGAAAATCGGAGCCGGCTATGTTTGACAAAAAAAAGCGCGCTCTCATAGCAATGAATAAAAATACCGGGCTTTGCCTGATCCCTAAAATGGCCAACCGGCATGGCCTGATCACCGGGGCCACCGGAACCGGCAAGACCATCACCCTGCAAACCATGGCCGAAACCTTCAGCCAGATGGGAGTGCCGGTGTTCGCGGCCGACGTCAAAGGCGACCTGTCGGGCCTTGCCGCAAGCGGGGGCGACAGGGGAAGCGTCGCGGCAAGGGTGCGAGAGTATAGCCTTGAAGCCGCCGGTTTCACTTACCAGGCTTTCCCCGTGCGTTTCTGGGACGTGTTCGGCGAACAGGGGATGCCGGCCCGCGCCGCGGTCCGCGAACTCGGCCCCTTGCTCCTCGCCCGTCTTCTTGACCTCAATGACACACAAAGCGGAGTACTTGCCCTGGTTTTCAAATTCGCCGCGGATCGCAACCTGGAGATCGTCGACCTCAAGGATTTACGCAAGCTTCTGGAATATGCGGCGCAAAACACTTCCCTGTTGTCCGCCGCTTACGGCAACATCACCACGGCCTCGACAGGCGCCATCCAGCGCGGACTTATCGCCCTGGAACAGGAGGGAGCGGAGAGGTTCTTCGGCGAACCCGGCCTGGACATCCAGGATCTTCTGCAAACGGAGAACGGCAGGGGGGTGATCAACATTCTGGCGGCGGACCGGCTGATGAACTCGCCCAGGACATATTCCACCTTTTTGCTCTGGCTTCTGTCCAAGCTCTTTGAAACGCTTCCGGAAGCGGGGGACTTGGAGCGCCCCAAACTTGTCTTTTTCTTCGACGAGGCCCACCTGCTTTTTCGCGACGCTCCCAAGGCCATGCTGGACAAAGTGGAGCAGGTGGCGCGCCTGATCCGCTCCAAGGGCGTGGGAGTTTATTTCATTTCCCAGAGCCCGTCGGATGTGCCGGATGCGATACTCGGACAACTGGGCAACAGGGTGCAGCACGCCCTGCGCGCCTATACGCCGAAAGACCGCAAACTGCTGAAGACGGCGGCGGAAAGCTTCCGCCCCAATCCGGCCTTCAGTTCGGAGAAGGCGATTGCGGAATTGGTCGTTGGTGAAGCGCTGGTCTCCTTTCTGGATGAGGCAGGCGCCCCCAAACCCGTGGAACGGGCCTTCATCCTGCCTCCCCAGAGCCTGATCGGGCCGTTGGACGCCGGCGCGCGCCGGACCATGATCCTTGGTTGTCCATTGTACAAGCGTTACGCCCATGCCCTGGATCGCGAGACGGCTTACGAGATTCTCGCCAAACGCATGAGCGGGTCCGTGGCGGCGGAAGACGCTCGCATCCAGACCAAAGCGCAGGAGAAAACACGTCAGGCCGAAGAAAAGGAACGCTTGGCCAGACAGAGGGAAGAAAAGCGTGAAGCCGGACGCAGGGAACGCTTCTGGTCGGGAGTGGCCTCCCGGGTTATAGCGCCGGTGGTCCGGCAGGCTTTGAAGTCTTTGTTCAAATGAGGGCTGGTGGGCAAATGACCCATGAGCCGGAAACCGCGTATCCTGCCGATGATTGTCTCTGCCGGCTTTGCGCCTTGGAAAGCGGCACTTGCTGCCGCACGGATCCGAAGCTGGCCGACCTCATTTTTCCGCTTTCGCTCCCGGAGATCGCAAAGCTTGAGAAATACGGACAAAACCCCGAAGTCTTTCGCGCCGTTAGACGTAATACCCCTGCGTTTATGCGGTCAGCGCGGGCGCTGTTCCCGGGAGAAACAGCGCGTATCACGGAACTTTTTCCAGTCGGCGGAAAACATTTTTCCCTGGCTCTGCGCAACGACGGGGCCTGCGTTTTTTTGGGGGATTTTGGCTGCGTTCTGCCGCGCGCCCACAGGCCCTGGTACTGCCTGCTTTTTCCTGTCTGGATGACATCTCGTTCCCTGGCCTTGTTTTCGGCTGACAATTGCCTTATCGTGCGGCGCAGTGGCACTCCGGCGCGAGCTGCGGGCCTGATGGGCGAAAGCGTCGCGGGAATACGCGTGCTATACGCCCGCCTGTGCCGGGACTGGGGATTTGAATAACCGACAACAAACACAACGCGGACATGTTGAGACGAAATATTTTTGTTTACGGTCTTATCACCCTGACCTCGCTTGGAATTGCAGGGGCGATGTGCCTGTTCGGATTGTACATGTGGGCGGCTTCCGATCTGGTGAGCATCACCAAGATCAGCGACTACCGGGCGCCGCAGGTGACCACGGTCTATGCCCGCGACAAGAGCATCATCGGCTATCTTTTTCATGAAAAACGCTTTCTGGTCAACCTGGACGCCATGCCCGCCTACCTGCCCAAAGCCTTTCTTGCCGCCGAGGACGCCAGGTTTTTCGAGCATGAAGGCGTTGACTTCCAGGCCATATTGCGCGCCTTTCTGTCCAATATGCGCTCGGGCAGAGAAGACCAGGGCGGAAGCACCATCACCCAGCAGCTTGTCAAACGCCTGCTTCTGACCCCGGAGCGAACGTACGAACGCAAGTTAAAAGAGGCCATCCTGTCCTACCGGCTGGAAAATTACCTTACCAAGGAACAAATTCTCTATCTTTATCTGAATCATATCTATCTTGGAAACAGTTCCTACGGGGTGGAGGCGGCCGCCCGCACCTATTTCGGCAAGCACGTGCATGAGCTCAGCCTTGCGGAATCCGCCGTACTGGCCGGGCTGCCCCAGGCGCCTTCGCGCAACAACCCATATACACGGCCGGGTAACACCAGAGACAGGCAGGTTTGGGTGCTGGGGCGCATGCTCGTCGACGGGTTCATCAGCAAAGAGGAACATGATCTCGCCCTGGCCGAAAAGCTGGAGTACCGGCAGATGCCCGATCCTTCATGGACCGTGGGTTCCTGGTATCTGGAAGAAGTGCGCCGCCAGCTCCTGGTTTTTTTTGAGGAAAGCAACATCAGGCGATTGGGTGTGGGCATAGACATCTACGGAGAGGAAGCCGTTTATGAGGGAGGCCTGCATGTCTATACCGCCATGGACCCCCTGCATCAGCGTTCCGCCGAACTGGCCTTGCGCTCCGGCCTGCATGAGGCGGATCACCGGCGCGGCTGGCGCGGGCCTCTGGAGCGCATAGGACCGGTGGATTACGCCAATTTTGTGAAAAATTCCGGCTTTACCCCGGAAGCGCTGGATAATGGCGGATGGGCAAAGGCCCTGGTGCTGAAAGTGGAAAAAAACGGGGCAGTGGTGGCCCTGAGCGAGCAATACCAAGGCTACATCTCTGTCAAAACCATGGGCTGGTGCCGTGTGCCCAATCCCCGCGTGGCTTCCGCCAGCGCGGCCAAGATTCAGGATGCGACCAAGGTTTTGACCATCGGCGACATTGTGTTCGTTTCCGCTTACGGCGCTGTAGGCACTGCCAATCCGGTCACTGTTCCAGCCGATCCGGACAACAAGAAAAACCCGGTCCCTCCCTACGTTTCGTCCCAGGTGGACCCCGGCAAACCCCTGGAACTTTGTCTGGAACAGACTCCGGATCTGCAGGGGGCGCTGGCCTCCATTGAAATCAAAAGCGGAGATCTGGTGGCCGTGGCAGGAGGCTACCATTTTTCCCCGGAAAGCCAGTTCAACCGCGCAACCCAGGCGCACCGCCAGCCGGGTTCATCATTCAAACCCATAGTGTATTCGGCGGCCGTGGATCAGGGGTTCACACCAGGCACAATCGTCTATGATACGCCCTTTGTCCTGCCGGATCGCTATACCAGGCGCATCTGGGCGCCTGGCAACGCCGACGGGAAATTTTTGGGACCCATTCCGGTGAGCCGGGCTATTGCCGCCTCGCGCAATGTGAGCACGGTGCGCGTGGCCCAACAGATAGGTATGGAAGCAGTGGTGCGCCGGGCGCACGATCTGGGCATATCCGGAGACATACCGGAAGTGCTGGCCGTCAGTCTCGGCAGCTATGAGGCCACGCCCCAGACTATGGCCGAGGCCTATTCCGCCTTCGCCAATTCCGGAAAACGCGTCAAGCCGCGCATAATCACCTCTATCAGCAACAGTTGGCACGAGCCGCTGGTGACCTTCGAAGCCGACGTGCAGGAGGCAATCACTCCGCAAAACGCCTTTGTCATGGATTACCTGCTGAAAGGCGTTATCAGCGGAGGTACCGGCAGCGCTGCGCGCGTACTCGGCAAGCCCATGGGAGGAAAAACCGGCACTTCCAACGACGAGCGCGACGCCTGGTTCATAGGCTTTACCCCGCATCTGGTCACAAGCGTCTGGGTCGGCTACGACAACAACATCCCCATGGGCCGCTCCGAATACGGCGGCAAAGCGGCTTTGCCCATATTCATCAACTATCGCAAAGCCGTGGAACCCATGTATCCGCCAGACGACTTTCCCGCGCCTCCCGGCATCATCTGGTCTTCCGGGGGCAGCAGCGAGGACGGCGCCAAACTCGCGGGTTTTCCTATGATTGAAGGCATCCCGCCGCGCTATGACGCCGGCGGCGGCGACGATGTGGGCGAACAACTCATGAAGGAAGAGATGTTTTTTTAATTTCGGTTCGCCAAAACTTCCTTTATTGGCTGAAGCCCCCCTTCGGGCTACGGGGCGGTTCACCCGGCTTCCATCCGTGGGCTGGCGTCAGTCGACAGATGGAGCCGGTTGTGAATTGAAACACGTTTTTTTCTTGCGTAAAGTCTAGAAATAGTCTATACTTTACACATTATGGTTTCACTGCGTATTTTTTTTCTTGCGCTTTTGTGTTGCGCGCAGATCTTGGCCTCCACCGAGGCCTGGGCGGCGCGCCGTCCCGCGGAGTCCGGCGTCACGGCCGCGCCGAACAGGGCTTCAGCCAAACTGTCTTCCGTAAAAAGCAAAGCTGCGGCTTCCGTAAGCGCGCAACGCCCATCCTCCAAATCCGGCAATGTCTCCGGATCTGCAAAAGGCAAGGCCGTATCCGGTAAAAAAAGAGCCGCCGCGCCAAGTCCCAGGGCTGAGACGGTCAGAGCCTATATAACCATGAACGTGACCGGAAAAAAAATAATTAACTCCAAAAACGCGGATCAGGAGATTGCTCCGGCTTCGCTGACCAAGGTGCTGGCCATGTTCGTGATCTTGGATCAGGTCAAGGCCCGCAAAATATCTTTGAACGACGTGGTGGCAATAAGCGTCAGGGCGGCTGGCGCCGGCGGTTCTAGCCTGGACCTGCGCGCCGGACAGAAGGTGCTTCTGAAGGATTTGCTCAAAGGCATGGCGGTGGTTTCCGGCAACGACGCCGCTGTGGCTGCGGCCCAGCATGTGGCCGGAACCGAGGCGGCCTTTGTACGGATGATGAACAAAAAAGCCAAATCTCTGGGCATGAAGCGCAGCGTTTTCAAAAATGTGCATGGGTTGCCGGCCAAAGGACAGCAGAGCACGGCCAGGGATATGCTGGCCCTCACCCGCGCCTATCTTGCCGCCCATCCCCAGGCATTAACCCTGTTCCATTCCCAGCTTTACATGAATTTTCCCACCAGTTATCTGAACACCAATCCCCTGCTTGGAACAGTGAAAGGGGTGGACGGTCTGAAAACCGGGTTTGTGGCCTCATCCGGCTATAATCTGATCACCACGGCGCGGTGCGACGGAAAACGCCTGGTGAGCGTGGTTCTGGGGGCGCCCAACAAGGAAGTGCGCCTGCGTGAGGCGCGCAGGCTTTTGCTTGAGGCCTATGCGCAGGTCCATGCGGGCAACGCGGGCAAGGGCAAAAAATCTTCCGCGAAAAGAAGCTGACGCAGTAGCGCTAAATGCCTTGATACCAATGAATACAACTTGATATGAACAGGACCGCCGAAGTTATTTCGTCTGCCCCTCTCTTTTGCCGGCGTGGGCTGCCAGCACGCCTTTCAGCTCGTCGACGTCAATGGGTTTCGCGATGTGGTCATCCATCCCGGCTTGTTTGCTGGCCTCCCGATCTTCGCGCATCGCGTTGGCCGTCATAGCGATAATCGGGATGCTCACGGCATCCGCCTTGTCCGAGGCGCGGATGCGCCGCGTGGCTTCAAGTCCGTCCATCACCGGCATGCGCACATCCATGAGGATCAGGTAGTAATCGTTCGCCAGAAAGGCGTTCACGCCGTCTTCGCCGTTGTCGGCCACGTCCACCTCCGCGCCTAGTTCCTCAAGAATCGCAAGGGCAATTTCCTGGTTTATGGCGTTATCTTCGACCAGAAGAAATTTTTTCCCGTCAAAACGGACATCTTCCCAGGATTTCTCTTTTTCCGCAGCCTGTTCCGGCATGTCCCCGGCCGCCTCAATTTCCACAAAGAACGAAAAAATGCTGCCTTCGCCCGGTTGGCTGCTGACGCTTATGGCTCCGCCCATCAGTTCGACCAGCGCCTTGCTTATGGACAGGCCGAGCCCGGTGCCGCCAAATCTGCGGGAAGTGGAAGCGTCCGCTTGTGAAAAAGGCGTGAAAAGCGTTTCCTGTTGTTCAGAGCTCATCCCTATGCCGGTATCCTGCACCATGCAGTTCAGGCGTATCCGCCCGTCCTTATGATGTTTGGCGTTCATAGTCAGGGAAATCGCCCCATGCATGGTGAATTTGGTGGCGTTGCCTATAAGGTTCAAAAGCACTTGCGACAGGCGCAGGCCGTCCCCTACGGCGTAGACGGGAACGGAATCGGCGATTTCAATTATAAGGCGCAAATTCTTTTCGGCGATGCGCGGCAGCACAAGCTCGCGGATGTTTTCCACTACCTCCCGGATATTGAAGGGATGATTTTCTATCTCCAGTTTACCGGCCTCAATTTTGGAAAAATCAAGGATGTCATTGATGATTCCGAGCAGCAAAGACGCTGATGATTGTATCTTTTTCAGATATTCCATCTGCGCCTCGGGAGGGTTGGCCTGCATGGCCAGGCGGGTCATGCCTAGCACACCGTTCATCGGCGTGCGCAGTTCATGGCTCATGCGCGCCAGGAAATCCCTCTGCGCCTGATTGGCGGCCTCAGCCAGAGCGAGGGCTCTGCGCTGCGTCACATCCGTTCCGACCTCCATGTGCAGGATGCTGTCGTCGTGCCAGGTAATCAGGCGGCCGAACATAAGGAAATCACGGCCGATCGCGGAATTATGTTTTTCCCAGCGTACGGCGTCCATTTTCCCCCTGCTTCTGCCGGCCAGGAGGTCATCTATCGGGCAGTCGGCGCAGGGTTCGTCCAAGCCGTAGATTAGCTCGTAGCAGAATTTGTTCTCATAGCCCCGGCAGTTCAGGATGTCGAGCAAGTAGTCGTTTGCGTAGAGCAGTCTGTATGTGTGAGGATCGCAGACATGAATTATCGCCTCCATGTTGCTCATGACATTACGCAGAACAGATATCGCCCGGCGCGTTTCCTGATTTGCCTTGTCAAGACCCGCAGCCATGTTGTTGATGCTTTGAACGACCTGCTTCAGTTCTCCTTTTGGTTCTTTTATGCGTTTGCTGAGATCAAAATGTAATATTTTAACTCCGCTTATTATGTTGTCAATGTCGGTAAGCAGGCGGCGGGAAAGTAGAACAAGCAGGGCAACGGACAACAGCGCGCAGAAGACCATAAGAAAGATGATGCCCGTGGCGGTGTCGTTAAACTGTTTTTCGACATCCGTGGTCAGTTCGTTGGACCAGATGTACCCGATAGTCTTGTCTTCGCGTATGATAGGATACATGGCGTTCAGAATATTCCCGCGCACCATGGTGCCGAAGGTGCACATGGGTTTTCCCGTCCGCATCACCTCACGGCCGGGGTGGGTTGGGGCGATGCTCTTTCCCACGGTGTTTCCGAAAAATTCGGATGGCCCGTAAGTGAGGATGGCATCAAGTTCGCGGGAATAGTAGCCGATGCCGTTTCCCGGCGAGGTGGAGCTGATCGAGTCGGTGATTTCCCGGAGTTCCCGGTTGAGAATAAGGATTTTCTCCTCACGGGAGGCGTTTTCCGCCCCGTTTTTGCGTAGCAGGGCAGTAAAGCCGCCTGGGTCAAGGTCGTTGTCCAGAACGCGCGCAAGCGACATCAGTTTGGCTTCCTTCTCCTGCAGAAGCATCCGGCGTACCGCCGTGTTCGCCAGATGCGCCGTCAGCCAAAAGGGGATATTCATAACCAGGAGGATCACAAGCAAAGCTTTCCCGCGCAATGAAGAAAAGAAAGCTTTTATAGCAGTCATTCGAACCTCCTAAGTTCTCGTGACATTAGAGCAATTTCATTTTGACATTGCTCTGGCGGCCGCGAGAGCGGACGCCCGCCGCGAAGGCGTAAGCGGAGGCTCGTCAGCCGAAAACGCGGTTTTCGGCTGACTTGCGCCGCTTCGCGGCGACAGCGGCCGCCGGGCCGCTGTTCAGATTGCCATGCGGAAATCAGTAAATGGCGTAAAACCTGTTTTTCCACGGATTTTACCAGGTTGGGAGGCAGCATCCGCTTTCCGCAAGTTATTTTGTATCATTGACGTGTTTTCCGCAACTGTCACCACAAAGAAACTTTTTTATTCCATTTTCAAATAAAACTATGCCTGTATTGTCTTTCACCTGCGCTTGCGGTAAAATCATCTTGTCTCATGTCATTCGCAGAATGCCATGACATTGGACGCCTGGAGAAGCCGGGGCGCCGCCGCGGGCGCGTGAACAAGGAATACCGCGCTTTTTGCTTTGCGGACTTCACGCCTGTTGTATACACTCTTCATACATATCCGGAGGAGACATGTCCGCGTCTTATACCGTGGCGGTAGCCGGAGCTACAGGGGCCGTCGGCCGCGAAATGCTGGCGACGCTTGAAGTGCGCGATTTTCCGGCCTCAAAGGTTGTTGCGCTGGCCTCGGCGCGTTCCATCGGGACCTCTCTGCCTTTCAGGGGCGGTGAGTTGACCGTTCGGGAACTTACAGAAGATTCCTTTCATGGTGTGGATATAGCCCTTTTTTCGGCGGGCGGCGGAACCTCCGAGCGTTTTGCCCCTCACGCGGTGCGTAGCGGCTGCGTGGTCGTAGACAACTCAAGCGCCTGGCGCATGGACGACCGCTGTCCCCTGGTCGTGCCTGAAGTCAATGCCCATGCTTTGGGCAAGCACAAGGGCATCATAGCCAATCCCAACTGTTCCACCATCCAGATGGTGGTAGTTTTAAGTCCTCTGCATAAGGCGGCCTCCATCCGGCGGGTCGTGGTCTCCACTTACCAGGCCGTTTCCGGCACCGGACAAAAAGCCGTAGCCGAACTGGACAACCAGGTGCGCCAGATCTTCAATATGGCAGAGCCGGAGGTCAAGGTCTACCCGCACCGCATCGCCTTCAACTGTCTGCCGCAGATCGATGTCTTCCTTGAGAACGACTATACGAAGGAAGAAATGAAAATGGTGCTGGAGACAGTGAAGATTATGGAGGATGAAAAAATAAAGATTACGGCCACAACGGTGCGTGTGCCTGTTTTCTACGGCCATTCCGAGTCTGTGAATGTGGAATTTGAACGCCGCCTGAGCGCGAATGATGCGCGTTCTCTGCTGCGGGAGGCAAAAGGCGTTGTCGTTCTGGATAACCCGGCTGAGAAAATTTACCCCATGCCGATAACCGCCGCCGGTGAGGACGCGGTTTTTGTCGGACGCATCCGCGTTGACGAATCTCAGCCCAATACACTGAACATGTGGGTGGTGGCCGATAATGTCCGCAAAGGAGCGGCCCTTAATACCGTGCAGATTGCTGAGGCGCTCGTTCGGGAAAATCTTGTGCGCGTTCCGGACCCCACGGCTTTTCTGAACTGAGAACCTCCCCCGGTGGAAAAAGGTCCAGCTATGTCCCAAAATCCTCCTGTGCTTTCCCGTGCGGAGCAGATTGCGAAAATTCTGGATACACCGCGCCCGGGAGAGGAAAATATCCTGGCCTACTACGAGCATCGCCTGGGGACTATATGCAGGGAGCCGCGCCTTATGCTCCTTCCCCTTGACGATCATCTGGCGCACCGTGGGGATGGTGTTTTTGAAACGATAAAATATGAGTTCGGCCGGATTTATGTTCTGGATAAGCATCTTGAGCGCATGCGGCGTTCAGCGTCCGGTATTTTTCTTGAGCCTCCCTGTTCCTGGGAACGGCTGCGGGGATTGATTATCGACACGGCGGCCGCCGGAGGCAACGCGACAGGGCGCATACTCGTGCTGCTCGGCAGAGGTCCGGGCGGATTCGGCGTGGACCCGAACGAAAGCCCGAGTGCCAGCCTTTATATAATAGCTTATAGGTTCGAACGAAGGCCCGAGTCCTGGTATGCGGCCGGGCTCAAGGCCTTCCGCAGCTCAATACCGGCCAAACAGGGCTATCTCGCCCGGATCAAGAACGCAAACTACCTGCCCAATGCGCTTATGATGCGCGAAGCCCGCGAGCGCGGATTTGATGTGCCGATTTGTTTTGACGAGCAGGGGAATATCGCGGAAAGCGCCGTGGCCAATATCGTCCTGGTGAACCAGGCCGGGGTGCTGGAAGTCCCGGAATCCGAAAATTCCCTGTCCGGCACCACCATGCAGCGTGCTTTGGAACTTGCGGAAGGAGAAATTCCGTGCCGGGTGCGGCCCCTTGCGGAAGACGACATCGTCGCCGCTTCGGAAGTTCTGCTGTTTGGCACGGGTCCGGATTGCGTCGCTGTGGTCGGATATGAGAGGAAAATCATTGGCGCCGGCCGGGAGGGACCGGTCTGCGCCAGACTGCGCGCCATGATCCGCGCGGATATTCCGGTGTCCGGAGTGCCCGTGCCTGGACTTGTCACCTGAACCTCCCCCTGTTTCATGCCTGTCTACCGCCTGTCCGACACCGGAGTCCGGTTTCCCGACCCTTCCGCGGCCGAGGAGGACGGTCTTCTGGCCGTTGGCGGAGACCTCTCCGTAAAACGCCTTGTCGCTGCTTACAGCCTCGGTATCTTCCCCTGGTACAGCGCGGGCTGTCCGCTTCTCTGGTGGAGTCCGGATCCACGTTGCATTCTTCTGCCGGAAGAATTTCATCTGCCCAAGTCCCTGAGACGGGTATTGAAGTCCGGGTTGTTCAGCTTCAGTCTGGACCGGGCCTTCCCTGAGGTCATAAGAGCCTGCGCCGGACCAAGGGCAAAAGCGACAGATACCTGGCTGACGCCGGAAATGATCGCGGCCTATATCGATCTGCACCGGCTGGGCTTCGCCCATTCCGTAGAAGCCTGGCGTGGGAGCGTCCTGGTCGGAGGTCTGTACGGGGTAGCCCTGGGGCGGGTGTTTTTCGGGGAATCCATGTTCCGCGTCGAACCGGACGCTTCCAAAGCCGCCCTGGTCCGCCTCATCGCGGAACTTGAAGCAAGAAGCTTCGTGCTTCTGGACTGCCAGCAGGTGACGGGGCACATGCTGCGTTTCGGAGCCAAGCCGGTTCCGCGCAAGGAATTTATGCGTTTTTTGTCTCAGGGTTTGGCCGGGTCCTGGGAAAGAGGCCGATGGACCCTCGCTTCCTGAGGCAATCATCTATAGCATTTACGCTTGAGATGTTTACAGGCGGGCAAAGTCCGCCTGTAAACATCTCCCGGCAAGGAATTGCTGATGAAACTATTCATTCCCGGTTCAGTGCCCCCCGCTCTTGAACCGCGCGCCATCACGCAAGACGCAAAGGCTTCCGGGAATCCGACGATATTTCTGATCGGTCCCCGCTGTTCAGGCAAAAGCACAGTGGGCGGGCTTCTTGCCGTCAACCTGGGACTTGCGGCGCACGATACGGATTTAATGGTAGTGCGCAAGGCCAAGCGCAGTATAGCTGAAATCGTTGCCGGGGAAGGTTGGGAAGAGTTTCGGGCGCTCGAAGCGGAGGCACTGATCGAAGCCGTGGCGGCGGGCGGGGTCATCGCGGGCGGGGGCGGGATCGTTCTGGTCCCTGAAAATCGCCGTCTGATGCGCGCTTCCGGTCTGGTTTTCTATCTTGCCGCATCGTTGCAAACCTTGTATGAACGTATGTCGCAGGCGCATAACGCGGGTTTTCGTCCGGCGCTTCGCGGGACGGATGCGCTTTCGGAAATATCCGCGGTGCTGGCTGAACGCAAAGCCTTGTACCTGGAGTGCGCGCACCACTGCCTGGATGCGGACAGGCCGGCTGAAGAGGTGGCGCGGGAGGCGTGTCGTCTGATATCCGGCGGGAGTTTTACAGATTTCCGCAGGGAAATTTGAACAGCGGCCCAGTAGTCGCTGTCGCGGCAGGGAAAAATTTACTTTTCAATGCGAGTGTCAATAAGTGAACGGCAACACCTTCGGACGTATTTTTCGTTTGACCACCTACGGGGAATCGCATGGCCCCGGTCTGGGAGGCGTTGTGGACGGTTGTCCGGCCGGGTTGGACATCTCTGAAGCGGATTTGCAGAAGGCTTTGGATGAGCGCCGGCCGGGGCGCGAAGGCAGGGGAGGGGAGGCATCCACCGCCCGTTCGGAAGAGGATCGGGTTCGCCTGCTTTCAGGTGTCTTCGAGGGCAAAACAACTGGGGCTCCGATTGCCTTTCACGTGGAAAACCGGGATGCGCGGTCTGCCGATTATAACGCTCTGGCCGCTGTTCCCCGTCCCGGGCATGCCGATCTGGGCTTTCTTATGAAGCACGGACGGCGAGATTACCGTGGCGGGGGCAGGTCTTCCGGTCGGGAGACTCTCTGTCGGGTGGCCGGTGGGGCTATTGCCGAAAAATTTCTGGAGCGGCAAGGTGTGCGGATTTTTGCCTGTGTAGCGGAATTTGCCGGGATTGTCGCGAGATTGGCGGATTTGCCGGGTGCATTCGCGCGGCCCTGGTTCTGCCCGGACAAGGAAACGGCTGCCTTGTGGACCGAAGCCGCCGCCAAGGCGCGGGATGAAGGCGACAGCCTGGGCGGAAAGGTGCGCGTGGAGATACACGGACTGCCGGCGGGGCTTGGGGAACCTGTGTTCGACAAGCTTGACGCGCGTCTTGCCTATGCCTTTATGGGGGTCGGAGCGGTGAAAGCCGTGGAGATCGGATCCGGGTGCGCCGCCGCCGGAATGAAAGGAAGCGAGCATAATGACCTTATCCTTCCCGCTTGTCCGGATGAGTGTTGCGGAACGCTTCCCGGAAACATCGCCTATCGTTTCGCTTCAAACAATGCGGGCGGAATTCTGGGTGGGATGAGCAGCGGGGCTCCGGTATGCGTGACCGCGACGCTCAAACCCTTGGCCTCCATAGGCAAAACGCAGCGCAGCATGGATGCGCTGGGTGAAATTCAGGATTTGCGGATAGGCGGGCGGCATGATATTTCTGTAATCCCGCGGGTCACTCCGGTTCTGAAAGCCATGGCCGCGCTTTGTGCGGCCGATTTTACGCTTTTGCAGCGGACGGCCCCGATCTGATAGCAATTAACGCTTCAAATAGTCCTTGGGATCCGGATTACGCAATTTTTATTGATGTCGGGAACTTCTTTATGTTGCGCAGCATGACCGGTTTTGGACGACGTTTTCTGGAAGACGAGGGACTGACGCAGATATGGGAGGTGCGTAGCGTGAACGGCCGCCATCTGGACGTACGTTTCCGGCTTCCCTCCAGAGTGCGCGCCTTTGAGCCGGTTCTGGAAAAAATCGTAAAAGCTCACGCCCTGCGCGGCCGCCTGGACATAAGCCTGGTTTTGCAAACCAAGCATGAAGGACCACACGGTCTGTATTTTAACGAAGACCTGGCCGACGCCATGCTCTCCAGTCTGTCCGAGTACGCCCAAGGGCGCGGGGATTCTTTCGATATCGAATACAGCCGCATGCTCAACGTCCAGTCCCTCTGGGAAGAAAGCGCGACCGACGCGGATGACGAGCTCATGCAGGGACTTTTGCAGGGTCTTGAAGATGCCCTGGAAGACTGGAATGAATCCAGAACCGCGGAAGGCAAAGCCTTGGAGAAAGACCTGCGCGGCCGCATCCTGCACATGGAGGAATGGGCGCGCAGCATCAGGGAACGCGCTCCCCAGATCAAAGAAGAACGCTTCGCGCAGTTGCGCGAACGCCTTTGCGACGTTCTGGATCGTTATGCTCAGGATTTGGACGAAGGACGATTTTTGCAGGAAACGGTCCTGCTGGCTGACAAATTGGACATCAGCGAGGAACTTACACGCCTTTGCGCGCATCTGGAACGCTTGCGCGAACTTATGGACGCGGGCCGAGACGCCGGACGAAAGCTGGATTTTACCCTGCAGGAATGTTTCAGGGAAATCACCACCTGCGGGAACAAAATACAGGATTTGCAGGTGTCGCGCCTGGTCGTGGATTTGAAAAACGAACTGGAAAAATGTCGGGAACAGGTGCAGAATGTGGAGTAGAACATGAGCGTTGCCGGCAAACAACTGCTTAATGTGGGACTGGGCAATTTTGTGGTCGCCTCGCGCGTGGTGGCCCTGGTGAATCCGAATTCCGCGCCCATGCGGCGCATGCGTGAAGACGCAAAAAAAGAAGGGCGGATCATTGACGCCACTCAGGGACGCAAGACAAGATCCCTGATTGTTACAGATTCCAACCATGTCGTACTGTCCGCTGTCCTGACTGATACCATACGACAGCGGTTTCAGGAGGAAAACGAGTGAGCCAGTTCCGCCGCTCCGGCACTCCCATGGTCGTCTGCGCCCCTTCCGGCACTGGCA
Source organism: Desulfovibrio sp. (assembly GCA_031269345.1). GTDB lineage: Bacteria > Desulfobacterota > Desulfovibrionia > Desulfovibrionales > Desulfovibrionaceae > Frigididesulfovibrio. The sequence goes on from JAISZH010000158.1 coordinate 37,481, forward strand.
AGACTACCTTGTGCAAGCGTTTGCTTGAAGAATTCCCTCGCATAGTCCTGTCCGTTTCCTGCACCACTCGCGTCCCCAGACCCGGTGAGGCCGGCGGCCGGGACTACGAATTCATAGACAAAGAGGAATTTGTGCAGCGGCGCAATGCCGGGTTTTTCGCCGAGTGGGCGGAAGTGCACGGCAAATTTTACGGGACGCCGCTTGAGCCGGCCTGGAAGCTGCTTTCCAGCGGGCAGGATGTGCTTTTTGACATAGATGTGCAGGGGGCTTCGCAAATACGCAGTTCGCTCCCCGGTGCGAGACTTATATTTATTCTCCCGCCCTCGCTGCATGAGTTGGAGCGCCGTCTGCGGGCGCGCGGCACGGAAAAGGAGGAGGACCTGCACATTCGCCTGTCGGCTGCCGTCAGGGAACTGTCACAGGCGCATTGGTTCGACGCCTGGATCATCAATCAAGACCTTGAACGCGCTTTCCGGGAACTGTGCGCCGCTTATATTGCCGCAACCCTGGCCCCCGCGCGCCGGCCCGGGTTTCTGGCCGAACTGTTCTCCGGCTGGAATGCTGATGCGCACTGATGCGAAATGTACAACCTCCCCACGGCTTTACATAGCACTGGACGTCGCTTCCGAAAATGAGGCTCTGTCCGTGGTTTCCAAGTTCAGGCAGATGCAGGACCTATCCGGATTGCCGCGTTGCGGATTTAAAGTTGGACTTGAACTTTTTACCGCGGCCGGCCCGGGTCTTGTTCGTCGCTTGGCGGATGAAGACTCTGTCTTTCTTGATTTGAAATTCCATGATATTCCGAACACAGTATACGGTGCGGTCAGAGCCGCCTGCCGGCTGGGGACCGACATGTTAACCCTGCATCTCGCGGGCGGAAAGGAAATGTGCCGCCAAGCCCTGATAGCGCGCGACGAAGCCTGGGCTGGCCTGGAGAAGACGGGACCGGCGGCAAAAATGCCGCGTCTTCTGGGCGTAAGCGTGCTTACCAGCACCAGGGGCGATGTCCGCGCCATAAAAGATTTGGTGATTGATTACGCCAGCGCGGCAAAGGCTTACGGACTGGACGGGGTGGTCTGTTCCGGGCATGAGGTCGGGGAGGTGAAAGAAAAATGCGGGGCGGAGTTCCTTTGTCTTTGCCCCGGCATTCGTTTTGCCGGCGGAGAAGAAAATGATCAGGCCAGGGTTTGCAGTCCCATGGAAGCGATGATGCATGGAGCTGATTTTCTGGTAATGGGCCGTCCGGTGACGCTAGCGCGCGATCCGGCGCAAGCCGCCGCAGCCGCGCTTCAAGATATGGAAAAAGGATTGAGGATGCGAAAATGAGCGAAGACCAAGCAGGCTCGGATCTAAACGAGTCGAAACAGCAGAAAATCCGCGGGGTTTTTTCCTCACAGGAAGTTAAAAAAGTCGGCACGGGCACCACAACGCGCAAGACTATACAGAAGGCTTTCTGGTACTGTGAGGAAAAAAGCGACGGTTCTCTTGAAATGCAACCGCTAAACCCCAATTATGTCCCTTCCGGCCCCAAAAAAAGTGTAAGCCGGGAAGAATTCCTCACGCATTTTTCACCAGAGCCTGAACTGTATGTTTCCACAGTCTATCCGAAAATGCGCGAGATCACCAAAACCGTGGCCATGGCGGACCGCCACAGGGCGCACAACGAACTGTACTCCGCCGAGATGGAATACAACAAAGTTCTCCATGTGGACGAGGAGAACGTGCGCGCCAATTTCGGCCTCGGACTTACCTATCTTGAGCATGGAGACACCTCCAAGGCCCAGAACATATTCTCGCGTCTGGTCAAATTGGATGGGGCTTTTGAGGAGGAACACAAGCACCTCTTTAATGAATTCGGCATAAAATTGCGAAAAAACGGCATGGTGGACCATGCGGTAGATTATTACGAGCGGGCTTTGAGTTTGGCCCACAAGGACGAAAACCTCTTTTACAACTTGGCCAGGGCTTGGCTTGAAAAGAAAAATATCGACAAGGTTCTTGAATACCTGCTTAAATCCTTAGAACTTAATCCAAAACTTGAGCCAGCCATCAAGTTTCTCGCCTGGCTTGAGGAGAAGAATCTGGTTCCGGAAAGCAAAAAACAGGATGTGACCGTTGCTGTCGCCAGAGGCAGGGCGGATTAATGACGGATTCCCCAAAGGTTTTTTCCCGGAGAAGAATTGATAGCAGAGTTTAATTTGGATACGAATAACGAGCAAATTGAGGAAGCGCGGACCTTTCTTGCCGATTTGTCCGGGAATCCCCCTGAACTGCCCTATGAGCCGCAAATCCTGCCCGGTCTTTTCGCGGCGGTCGGGGAAGGCTCAACGGCTTCCACAGGCGATTTGACTGCGCTGATCGAAGGCAGTCCGAACCTCGCCGCAAAGATTTTATCGGTGGCGAATTCCTCTCTCTACGCCCTGGAACGCACTGTCACATCCTTGCAGCGCGCGGTAAGCGTTCTCGGATTCAGGGAGGTCCGCAACATAGCGCTTATGCTGGGAGCGGCTTCTTTCCTCAAGACGGCAAAGCTTCCGGATGGATTTGATTTCCTGACGTTTTGGCGGCATGAACTGCAAACTGCCGCTGTCGCCCGCGTCCTCGTTTCCACCCTGAACGGAGCAGGGCAATCCGCGGGGAAAAAAAGTCCTCTTTGCATCTCTCCGGACGAGGCTTATGCAATCGGCCTTCTTCATGACATGGGCAAGGTGTTTCTCGCCTTGCGTCGTCCCCGTATCTGGCGCGCCATTGAGGAACTGGGGCGGAAGGAAAATCTGAGTTTCGCCGAGGCTGAGAACCTGTACTGGGGTATGGACCACGCCCTGATCGGAGCGCAGGTGATGCACTACTGGAGGATTCCGCTGACGCTGACTGATCCGATTAACTGGCACCACGCCCCGGACATGGCTCCATCCTTTGTTCCGGAGGCGAAACTTCTTGCCGCCGCAAATATATTGGCCCATGACGGTCTGGATGAGAAGGGCGACCTGCCTGATGCGGTTTTTGTCCTGATGCCGGAGGGCGTTGACCGGGAAAAAACGGCGCAGGCTTTGCACCCTGTTCTGACCGGTGCGCCTGCCGTGGGTTTTGAGGAGTTTGCGGGATGAGTACGTCCGAATCTCCGTTCAGATTTGAGCGAACCCCTCGATGATCTGGAAATTCAGAAAGGAGACGCTGTGCGCACCACCTGAAGACCTGGACAAGCTGGCCGCAAACCTGGACATTTCCGGGCGTCTGGCGCGCATTCTATGGCAGAGAGGCGTGCAAACCGCCGAGGAGATGCGCGCTTTCCTGAACCCCTCTCTTAAAAAACTCGCCCCCCTGGGAGACTGGCCCGGAGTTAACGAGGCCGCGGCCTTGCTGGCGCGGGAACTTGCCGGGGGCAGGCGGCTGTGCGTGTGGGGAGATTATGATGTCGACGGCATAAGCGCTGCCGCTTTGGTGCTGGATTTTTTGCGCAGGCACCGCATAGGAGCGGACTGGCATATTCCGGATCGCCTGTCCGAGGGCTATGGACTGAACAAGGCCGGGATAAGCAAGGCGGCCGGAGCGGGGGTGGAAATAGTTCTGACCGTTGACTGCGGCATCTCAGATGTTGAGGCCGTAGCCTACGCGAAATCGCTGGGACTCACCGTCATAATTTCCGATCACCACCTGCCCGGTGAAACATTGCCCGAAGCGGACGCCATCGTCAATCCCCGCCTTTGTCCCTGTCCCTGCCAGGCGCTTTCCGGGGTTGGGGTGGCGTTTTTTCTTGTGGCGGCACTGAATGTGGAATTCGCGGCAAGAGGCGCAAGCAGGGTGGACCTGCGCGAATTTCTGGATTTGGTCGCCCTCGGCACTTTGGCTGATGTGGTCGATTTGAACGGACAAAACCGTATTCTCGTCAAAAACGGTCTTTTGAAAATCAATGAAGGGGCAAGGGTCGGCGTGGCGGCCTTGAAAGCGTCCTGCAAATTTTCACCCAACGCCGGGTTGAGTTCGCGCCAGGTGGTTTTTACCCTCGCGCCGCGCATTAACGCCGCCGGCCGTCTCGGCTCCGGAGGTCTGGCTCTTGAGCTTCTGCTGACCGGGGACCGCAGACAGGCCGCTGAACTGGCCGCTGAACTGGAACGTCTGAACGCCAAGCGCCGGGCGGAAGAAGAAGTCATTCTGGGGCAGGCGCTGGTTCAGGCCAGGGAGCAGGCGGAGGGCGGCCGCCGCGGTCTGGTCCTGCATTCGCCTGCCTGGCATCCGGGCGTCATCGGCATCGTGGCCTCGCGCATAGTGGAAGCTTTGCGTTGCCCGACGGTGGTTCTGTCCGGCACGGGTGAATCTCTGAAGGGTTCCGGCCGTAGCGTGGCGAATTTTGATCTGCATGCGGCCTTCAATGCCTGCTCCGAACTGCTTTTGGGTTTTGGCGGGCACAAAATGGCAGCCGGATTGAGTCTTGAACCGCACCGTCTGAACGAATTCAGCCGCCGTTTTGACGAACTTGCGGTGAATCAGCTTGGCCTGCTTCCTGCTGAAGACGAATGCCGTATTGACTGCGAGTTGAATTTTAGCGAAGCTGACTTCTATTTTCTCAAGGAGTTGGAAATACTTCAACCTTTCGGCATGGGCAATCCCGAACCAGTTTTTGCCTCGCCCCCGGTCAGGGTGAAAAAAATACAGAACCGCAACGGTTTTATGCAATTTGAGCTGACAGATGAAGAACGCGCTTTGACGCGCACGGCGAAGATCTGGCGGGCCGGGGATGTTCCTCCTAATCTGGCGGGACGGCGCATCCGCATAGCTTTCAGCCCGCGCATAGACCACTATAACGGCGCGGCCGGGGTAGAGTTTCGCCTGAAGGATTGGAAGGAAGCCTGATTCTTGTCTCTTATTATAGAGCAATTTCACTTTGAAATTGCTCTGGCGGCCGCGAGAGCGGTCGCCGCAAATAAATTGCGGCTCGCCTTGCGCCGCGCCCGATTGCGGAACGCGACCGGGTTAGCCAGCCCAGTGTTTTCTGGTCGAAAAAACATGTGTTTTTACAAAAATTATACAGTATTTCATTCAGCAAACGCGTTCGCTCAGGGCGGGATTGAAATAACCCAGGCGCAGCCGGGGAAAATCTTTGCCGAGACGTTTGCGCAACGCGGCAAACCCGATGCAGGGGCCGCGCTCAAGCCCGCTCATAATTTCAAGATAATAATCGGGGTCGATGTTCAGATTGCGCAGTTGCAACATGTCTGTTCCCGTCTCCCGGATCAGCGAGCCCAGAAATTCGTATTCTCCCTCCGTATCGCTGAAGCCGGGGAAAAAAAGGAGATTCAGAGAAACAAAAACTCCGGCCTCTTTGGCGATCTCGATGCTTTCCCGCACCTCGGCGAAGCCGTACCCGCAGGGACGGTGATACCTGGCGTAGGCAAGCGGGTCGGCGCTGTTCAGACTGACGCGCAACGAAGATATCCCTGCCCGGCACAGTGCTTCCACCGCTTTGGGTAGCGAGGCGTTGCTATTGACATTGATTGTACCCTGGCCTCCCTTAGCCCGGAAGTCTCCCACCGCCTCGGCGATAAGCTCGAAGCGGGTCAGGGGTTCGCCTTCGCAACCCTGCCCGAAGGAATACACGGGAAATTTTTTTTCGTTTCCTGCATGGTGGAGCATGGTCTCGACAATTTCCCCGGCCTCCGGTGTAAAATCCAGGCGGTTTTGCGGTGTGCGTTTAACGGGGGAATCCTTTTCCTGCATGGATATGCAGGCGATGCAACGGGCGTTGCAAGCGTCCGATACCGGCAACGGGGCTTCGTAGCGCCCCAGGCAGAGGTTGCGGGCGGCTGGGCAGTTATAACGCAGGGCACAGACGCTGGCCAGATGGCGGATCAGACGGTTGTCCGGATAGCGTAGCGCCAGCGCCCGGGCTTTGTCGAGCAGCATTTTACGGGGAATACCCTTGAATATCTGACGCGGGTCCGCGTCTACCTTCCTGGCGCAGACATAAAAACGTCCGGCGGCGAACCCGACCGCTCCGTAGGCAAAAAGCGGGAGCATCGGCGCGCCCGCGTCCTTTGCGAAAACCGGATGCGCGGTGAGGGTGTAGGCGGGCGCTGTAAAGGCGGCTACGGCAAATTCATCCGTTACTTTAAGTTCCCCGCTTTTCCGGTCCAGGCCTATAGCCCTGCGGCCCGGCAGCAGGAAGAGCCGGCTTTCGTCCGGCAGGGGAATGAGTTCTTCCGGTTTGGGCAGGAGCGTCTCGTCTCCCCGCCTGCAAACCATGAGCAGTTCGGGGCGGTCATATATGTTGCCGTCAGGCTCTGCCGTTACAAGACAAGGGCGTATGGAACTGCTGGACATGGCTGCCTCAAAGACATTGTTTCATGCCTGGTTTTATGTTATCCGTCAGTCGGGACATAAACGAGCAGCGTCCGCTGCGCAAGGCTGTTTTTCAGGGAGTCCCCCGATGTTCGCCGATTCTTTCGTGGCAACAATGGCTGTACAGGTGCTTTTTTTTGTAGGCCTTCTGGTTATGTTTTTTTCCCTGTCGCGCTCCATATCCGCGCAAAGGGAGGAGATGCGCGAGGCATTGCGCAAACAGCAGTTGTATCTTGCGGATATTGAACGGCAGATGATGGAAATAAATTTTGTCCTGCGCCGGCTTCAGGGCGTCGAAACCGAGTCGGCCAAGGCGGCGGGGCAGGGCGATGGTATACCGGGGCTGAAATCCAGGGACGAGCTTTTGTCCATCCTGGAAAAAGCGTCGGGCATGGGGGATGCGGAAACTCCGGGAGGCATTCGTCTTCCCCCTCCGGTCATATCCCGCCCTCTTGCTGAAGAATACGACCCGGGCAACGATCCGCATCTTTTTGACGATCCTCTTCTGCCCCAGCCGTCAGGCAGGCGCGGGGCAGGCAGGGAGGATACGGACGCCGACAAGCTGCGCCTGCCGCCCTTACGCAGGAGCGGGCGCTGATGGACGTTTTGAGACGGATTTCAGCTTTGACTCTGGTGGTGAAAAAAGGCAACGCCGGAGCCGAAGTTTTTTGCTCTGAAATAGCTGATATGCTCGGCAGGCGCGGGATGGATTTTACCATCTACCGCTTTCCGGAAGACGATATTTCCTGCTCCTTACCGCCACAGGCCAGCTTGATCCTGGTTTTCGGCGGCGACGGCACACTGATTTCCGTCGCCAGGAAATGCCTGGGACTGAATATCCCTATCGGAGGGATCAATTTCGGGCGGGTCGGGTTTCTGAATGAGCTTTCCGCGCATAATTGCCGGGCTGTCCTGCAAAAAACGTTTGAGGCCGGATTTGCGGTACGGGAATTTGTCTCCCTGCCTTTCAGGGTTTTTCGCGAAAGCGGTCTGGAGAAATTTCGCGGCGAGGCGGTGAACGACATTGTGATAACCAGAGGGAATGTCGCCCGCCTGATCTCTCTGGATGTGGCTCTGAACAATATTCCTTTTATTTCTTTTCGCTCGGACGGGCTGATATTTTCCACCCCGGCCGGTTCCACAGGATACTCAGGCTCAGCCGGAGGTCCTTTGCTGCCTCCGGATTTGCATACCTACCTCATGACGGCAATCTGTCCCTACCTGAGCGATTTTCCGCCTTTGGCGCTCGGTTTGGAAAACGTGGTTTCTGTGTGCGCGGCTGAAGGAAATTCTGAAAATGTGCATCTGACCGTGGACGGACAGGACGCGTATCAGCTTGTCCCAGGCGATTTTCTGGAGGTCAGGGCTGTGAAAGGCAGGTTTATAATGGCCGATTTCGGAGTAAGCAGTTACTTCGAGCGACTGTTGCGTTGCGGTTTTGTGCGCCCGGTGGGCGGTTCTCAAACTTATCCAAGCGGAGGCATTCATGCCTGACATCGATTTTGCTCCTTATGTGGCGGTTGTCGTTCTTGTGGTTCTCGCCCTGGTGGCCTTGTTTTCCACTGTAAAGACCGTTCCCCAGGGCTACCAGTGGACGGTTGAGCGATTCGGGCGCTATGTGCGCTCTCTTACGCCCGGATTGAATCTCATAGTGCCGCTTATTGACTCCGTAGGGCAGAAAGTGAACATGATGGAACAGGTGCTTGATATCCCCAAACAGGAAGTAATTTCCAGGGACAACGCCAATGTGACCATAGACGCCGTATGCTTTTTTCAGATTGTCAATCCGGCGAAAGCGGCGTACGAGGTCAGCAGCCTGATCCAGGCCATGCTCAACCTCACCATGACCAATGTGCGCACCGTACTTGGCGAGATGGAACTGGACGAGATGCTCTCCAAACGTGAACAGATAAACGAGAAATTGCTCCAGGTAATTGATCTGGCGACAAATCCCTGGGGCGTGAAGGTCACGCGCATCGAAATCAAGGATGTGCGTCCCCCCAAGGAACTGGTGGCCGCTATGGATGCCCAGATGAAGGCCGAACGGACCAAGAGGGCGACAATCCTGGAGGCGGAAGGGGTTAAGGCCTCGGCCATCCTGGTGGCGGAAGGCAGGAGAGAGGCCGATATTCGCGAGGCCGAAGGCAGGAAGCAGGCGGAAATATTGCGCGCCGAGGCGCGCGAACGCTCGGCTGAGGCCGAGGCCAGGGCCACCAATGTAGTTTCAGAGGCCATAGCCAAAGGAGATATAGCGGCCATTCAGTACTTTACCGCCCTTAAATACACCGAAGCCTTACAAACCATCGGCAACTCCGGTAGCAGCAAGGTGCTTATGATGCCGGTGGATGCGGCCGGACTGATGGGTTCCGTGGCCGGTGTGGCGGAAATGCTGAAAAGCGTCAAAGACAGAACTGGAAAAAACAATGCCTGAATTTTTGCTGAATCTGGATCCGTTTTGGTTCTGGCTCTGTGCCGGGTTCTTTCTGCTCGCCTTGGAAGTGCTGGCCGGAGGTTCTGCCTTTTTTCTCTGTATTTCCACCGCGGCTTTTATTCCTGCGCTTGTCGCCCTGGCCCATCCCGGTTTGTCCTGGCTTTGGAGTTTTACTCTTTTCGCCTGTCTGCTGCTTCCCGCTTCTTTGGTCTGGCGGCGTTTCATCCGAAGCGGCCCGGCCGCAAAACAGGAGGAAATTTTGAACGAGCGCAGCCGGAGGCTTGTCGGTTCCGTCCTGATCCTCGGTGAAGACAGCGCGGGTTTGAAGGGGAGGGTGCGTATCGACGATTCCTCCTGGCCTTATGAATGCTCGCAGAGCCTGCGAAAAGGGGACAAGGTGAAGGTAGTCGGGAGTCTGGGGATAGTGTTGCAGGTGGAGAAATACCAGGAGGAGGATTGATGCCGACTTGCTTTCGAGAGCAGTTCACGAATGAAACGAATGGACTGCTCTGCAAGGATTTGCGGGCAAATCCTTGCCGCGAAACAGGAGCAGGCGGGCTTTGCCCGCCGTAAGCGAACTGTTTCACGCGTTAATTGCTCCAGAGCAATTTCAAAGTGAGATTGCTCTGGCGGCCGCGAGAGCGGACGTAAAAAATGTCCTCGCGCCGGAGTGATGCTTTGTCATCCGTTCAGTAAATCATCATGGTTGTGAAGAGACAAATTTTTTGGCCGTCATCAATCCGCGCAATGAGAATGGCATTTGATGCGACCCTGTATCCCCATCCGAAAGGCGTCTGCCCGCCTTGGCTAAGGGGCGATTCCATGCGGGACAAAGATTTGACCTTATTGAGAACGAGTACCCTGGTTTCTCTGTTGAGGCGAAGCTGATCCATTTTGTCAATCAGGCTCTGACTCACCTCATAACGCCAGTTCATGGGCAAATTCCTCAATCGACATAACAGCGCCATCGCTTGGATGTTCAAATTCGGCGTATGCTTTTTTCAGCCTGGCAACAAGGTCATTTGACAGGAAAGTTTTTTTGATTTTGCTTTGCGCTATGGGCTTACCCGTCCC
>JAISZH010000167.1 GCA_031269345.1 Desulfovibrio sp.
GAGAAAGGCACTTATGGTTAGGATTCCATAAGTGCCTGTATTTTCTGGTTGCGGGGCCAGGATTTGAACCTGGGACCTCCGGGTTATGAGCCCGACGAGCTACCAAACTGCTCTACCCCGCGCCATCAGTATGAACATCAAATATAGCCGGACAAAGGAACCGGGTCAATATGCAAACCCCGGTAAGGGAAAATATTTCTTTGCAGAGCCTGTCGGCTTCAGTTGGATCGTTAATTGTTTTACAGATTTCCGCATGGAAACCTGAACAGCGGCCCGGCGACCGCTGTCGCGGCCGCCAGGGCAATCTCAAAGTGAAATTGCTCCAAGCCGGCGCAAGTCAGCCGAAAACCGCGTTTCAGTCTGACGATCCTCCGCATTGAAAAGTTTACTTTTCAATGCGGGTATCAATAACAGGTTTTGCGCGGCCGCGGACGGTGGACAGGGCGAGGCCCAGGGCGGCGCAGGCCGCCGCGACGTAAAAAACGCCGGCATAGCCGAAGCAGGGTACCAGAAGGCCGGTCAGGGGGCCGCTTAAGGCGTAGGAAATATCCTGAAAAATTGTGAACAGGCTCACGGCCGTGCCGCAGATTTCCCTGGGCAGGGAGCGCACAAGCTCCACAGCCAGGGCAGGGAAAATGATGGAGCAACCGATCCCGGTCAGACATATCCCCGCAAACGAGGTTGCCGGATGAAACCCGGCGGCGATCAGCCCAAGTCCCACAAATTCCAGAGTAAAAGCTATTTTGGCGGGTTTTCCTTCCTTTAAACGCTCGACCATGCCGGCGCTCACCATCCGGCCGAACACAAAGGAAAAGCCGAAGACGCTCAGGGCAAGGCCCGCGTTTCCCCAATCCCTGGACACGAAATAAAGGCCGATAAAGGCGCTGATTACAGCGTTCCCAACCCCGTTCAGGCAGAGACAGATACCGGGATGCAGCACCTTGAGCAGAATGTTGAGGGCTCCAGGCCGCCGGGAGCTTTCCCGCGTCGGAGTTTCGCCCAGGGGCAAACCGGCGGCGATGGAGAAAAGCGGCAAAAGCGCGCAGGCCGCCCCGGTCAGAAAAATGCCGCCTGTCTCCCAAAGGGCCAGTCCGGCCGGAGCCCCGAAGCCGATGCCGGCATACATGGTCAGACCGCTCCAGGCCAGGACCTTGCCGGCATGTCTCTGGCCCAGCAGCCCGATACCCCAGGTTATGGAGCCGGTGCCGACCATGCCCTGGCTTATGCCCAGACAAATACGGCTTACGATGATCAACGCCAGTTTAAACACGTCCGGCAGAGGCAGCCAGGCGATCAGCATATAAGGCAGGCCGGAGCAGGCGGAAAAAAAATATCCGCAGAGTACCGTGCGCCGCGCCCCCCAGGTGTCGGCCAAGCGCCCGGCCTTGGCCCTGAACAAAATCGTGGCGAGAAAATGCGCGCCCACGCAGGCCCCGGCCACAGCCGCGCTGTAGGCAAGATCCTGATGAACGTAAAGCGGAAGCACGGGCAAAGGCAGGCCGACCACCATGAAGGACAGAAACTCCCCCAGGTTGATGCGGATGAAAATGTTTTTTTCCGCTGGCGTCATCGGGAAATATCAGCCGCAGACCGGCCCGGTCCGGGCTAAGCGTCGACCATGGGGGCGGCCATTTCAGCGCCCATGCGCAGCGCCCTGCAGTTGTGCTCATGCCGGGAAGGCCCAAAGCGCGTCAGGAGCACCCGCTCCAGAGAATTCAGGGATACTACCGCCCCGATCAGCGCGGCCATGGCTCCCAGCACACAGATGTTGAAAGACTGGGCTTTGCCGAATTCCTTCATCACGGCGCTGTACATGGGCAGTCCCCTGGGGCGGGCGTCCACGCGCAGGTCAAGCTGCACCAGATCCGTGTCGTACAGGCAGATGCCGCCCGGCCGGATCAGGGGGACATACCTGTTGGAAGCCTCGTTGGTCAGGGCCACCAGGAAGTTCGGCTGCAAGACTTTCGGGAAAAATATCGGCCCGTCCGCTATGATCACGTCCGAGCGGGTGGCGCCGCCGCGCGCTTCCGGGCCGTATGACTGGGACTGGATGGCCGTCAGCCCCTCATAAAGACAGGCGGCCTCAGCCAGTACGATGGCCATGGTTATAACTCCCTGGCCGCCCGAACCGGACATCAGAACGCGGTACAACTCCATTTCTCTACTCCTTGGCTCTGGCTACGACCCTGGCATATTCCTCGCAGTATTCGGGCTTCGCATCCGCGCGAAAGATGCCGCGCGGGATCAGGGAGGGGTTGTCTTCCAGTTTTTTCGAGTCAAGCGGGGCCGTATTGTCCCGGTACAGTTCCATCATTTCCACCGCCCCGCCCTGACCGTTTTTGCGTCCGAAATAGGTAGGACACTGCACCAGGATCTCAAGTACGGAAATTCCCTTGTGCAGCATGGCTTTCTTTAGCAGGCTCCTGATCTCCAGGACGTGGAAGGCCGTGGTGCGGGCCACGAAGGTCGCGCCCGCGCCCAGCGCCAGCTTTACTATGTCAAAAGGCTCGTCGATGCTGCGGTAAGGCGCTGTCGTGGCCAGGACGCCTCTGCCGGACAGGGGTGAAAACTGCCCGCCCGTCATGCCGTAAATGCGGTTGTTCAAGACGATGGCCGTAAGGTCGATGTTGCGCCGGCAGGCGTGGATGAAATGATTCCCGCCTATGGCCGTGGCGTCGCCGTCGCCCATGGGCACAAAAACATTCAGCGAGGGTTTGGCCAGTTTGAGCCCGGTGGCGCAGGCCAGCGCCCTCCCGTGCATGGTGTGCATGGTGTGAAAATCGACATAGCCGGCGATGCGCGAGGAACAGCCGATGCCCGACACCATGCACAGGGAGGTGCGTTCAAGACCCAAATCCTCCACCGTATGCAGAAGAGCGTTCAGCACAATGCCGTGCCCGCAGCCGGGACACCAGATATGCGGGAAAAACCGCTCCCGGATGTAATCCCTGAAGGCCATATCAGAACCCCCTTCCCTCAACGGTGCGCATTACGGCGCCGATATCCGTCGGGGTGACCAGCATGCCGTCCATGCGGTTCACGAGAAAGACCCGGTCCGGCTTGTTGACGGCCTGTTTGACCTGGGCGGCGATCTGTCCCATATTCATTTCCGCCACAAAGACACTTTTCGCATGGGCTGTTTTTTCCCGGACCAGAGCGGCCGGGAAAGGCCAGAGAGTTTGCAGTTCCAAGAGGCCGATGCGGTCGCCCTTGCCCCTTCTGGTTTCGGCCAGATGGCGCGCGCTACGCGCTGAAGCCCCGTAGGACAGGATGATATGCTCGGCGTCGTCCAGGTGATATTCCTTCCAGCGCGCCAGCAGATGGGCGCGGTTTTCAATCTTGTCCACCAGATGGTAGATGAGTCTGCTTACCTGGTCCGCGTTTTCGGTGGGGAACCCGAAAATGTCGTGGAAAAGCCCGGTTACGTTGTAGCGGTGCACACCGCCGAAGTCGGAGACCGGCAGACGCCCGTCCTCGCGCGGCAGATAGGGATGATAGTTAACGCCCGCCTTGACTTCGGTATAAAGCCTGTCCACCACGGCGATCTCGCCCGGCGCCGGGACAACGAGTTTTTCGCGCATATGCCCCACCACCTCGTCGAAAAGCAGAATGACGGGCGTGCGGTAAGTTTCTGATATATTGAAACCTTCAATCGTAATTTCAAAAATGTCCTGCACCGACGAGGCTGTGAGCACCACTATGGAATGGTCCCCGTGCGTTCCCCAGCGGGACTGCATCACATCGCCCTGGGCGACTTTGGTGGGCAGCCCGGTGGAAGGCCCTCCGCGCTGCACGTTCACGATCACGCAGGGAATTTCGGTCATGCAGGCATAGCCTATGGCCTCCTGCTTAAGGGAAAAACCGGGGCCGCTGGTGGCGGTCATGGCCTTCGCGCCGGCCAGTGCCGCTCCGCAGACGGCGCACATGGAGGCTATTTCGTCTTCCATCTGGATGAACACCCCCCCGTTACGGGGCAGGATATCCGCAAGATGTTCGGCGATTTCCGTGGAAGGAGTGATCGGGTATCCGGCGAAAAAGTTCAGACCGGCGTACATCGCCCCGCGCACGCAGGCTTCATTGCCCTGGACGAAATGGGCGTCCGGGGCGACCGCGCCCCTTTTCGCCCCGCCCGCACCGCCTGCCGGGGGGGGGGATGCGACAGCGCCGCTCATATCCGGACCTCCTTCGGGGTTTTTCGGGGTTTCCGGCTCTGATCCACCAGGACGGCGAGTTCCGGACACATCAGTTCGCAAAGTCCGCAGGCTATACAGTCCGCGTCCCGGCTCACGGCTTTTTCCTCCTCAAGGACAAGCGCGCCGCGCGGACAAAAGGCCGCGCATATTCCGCAGCCCTTACACCAGCGTCTGTTGATTGTCACCGTTTCCATACAACCTCCGTGCCCGCGCGGAAGAGAATTCCTATCGCGCCGGGCACAAGAGGATTTCACGACAACCTCCGTGCCCGCGCGGAAGAGAAGCTCCCCTAAGCCGGCAGGCGCGGAGAGCGTGTCTTTTACGCTTTACTGATATCCGCATTAAAAAGTAAACTTTCCCCTGCGGAGGATCGTCAGCCGAAAACGCGGTTTTCGGCTGACTTGCGCCGCTTCGCGGCGACAGCGGCCGCCGGGCCGCTGTTCGGATTTCCATGCGGAAATCTGTTATGTGTCGGTCTCAATAGCATAATAAACGGAATTTATCAATCAACACGTCAAAACATCAACACGATAAAACAGGAGGAAATCCGATGAACACCTTGACGCTTGTCGAAAGTCCGGAGGCCCCGGCCGCCGTCGGCCCCTATTCCCACGCCCTGGCCGCGGGGGGGCTGCTTTTCACGTCCGGCCAGATACCTCTGGATGCGCAAAGCAAAACCATGCCGGACGGCATCAGGGAGCAAGCGGAAAAAGCCCTGGAAAACCTGGGGCACGTCCTCAGGGCAGGAGGCTCGGACTTCAGCCGGGTGCTGAAAACCACGGTCTATCTGGCGGATATGAAAGATTTCGCCGTCGTGAACGAAGTCTACGCCTCATTTTTCAGCAGACCCTATCCGGCGCGCAGTTGCTTTGCCGTCAAGGACCTGCCCCTGGGGGCGAAAGTGGAAATCGAGGCCGTTGCCCTGTTCCGGTAAGGAGGGAGGCGCGTCAAAATTCAGCTTTACACGGTCTTTCTTTTGACTTATGTAACAGCGTTACAGATTTCCGCATGGAAATCTGAGCAGCGGCCCGGCGGCCGCTGCCGCCGCGAAGCGGCGCAAGTCAGCCTAAAACCGCGTTTTCGGCTGACGGTCCTCTGAGGGGGAAAAGTTTACTTTTCAATGTGGGTATCAGTAAATGGCGAGGCACACACGGTACGCCGCCGGAGAAAGTCAGCATGGAACAAAAAGACCTGGAATATTTTCGTACTTTGCTCAACGATATGCTTGCGGAGGCGCTGCAGCAGGGAGAAGCGACGCTTGAGGACATGACGGGCAACAACGAAATCTTCGCGGATCCGGCGGATCGGGCGACCATGGAGGCGGATCGCACCTTTACCCTGCGCATCCGCGACCGGGAGCGCAAGCTAATCAAGAAAATAAAGGCCGCCCTACAACGCATGGACGACGGCATTTTCGGCATTTGTGAGGAATGCGGCGACGAAATCGGCGTGCCGCGGCTGAAAGCGCGCCCCGTGACCAAACTGTGCATCAACTGCAAGAGCAAGCAGGAGGAAGACGAGCACTTACGGGGGGAATGATTGGATTCACATCTTTTCCGTCTGCTGGCGGCTGATCTTTCTCATTTGGCCGAAGGCGCGCGCCTGGAAAAAATCCACGGGCCGCGCCCCGGCCTTTTTGTATTCACCATCTTCGCCATTGGGCGCAAATACCGGCTTATTCTGCTTGCGGAGCGGCGCGGGCCGGCCATTTTCCTCGCGCATGAGGCCCCGGAGAACCCGTTGCGGCCCGCGGCGCGGATCATGCTCCTGCGCAAACATTGCCAAGGCAGGCGCCTCGGCCGCGCTCTCGTCGATTATCCTTCCCGCCGTATGGCCTTTCCCCTGGGCGAAGGATTTGAAGCAGGGGAGAAAGCCTTGCTTGTGGACCTGGTTGAGGGGGCATGCCTTTCCGATCTTCCTCCCGGCTTCGGAGAAGAACCCGCCTGGCCTCCGCCCGCCCTTGTGGAAACGCTTTGCTCCCGGCCCCGGGACAAGGAGGAAAGGGAGGGACCGTGGCGGGACTATCCCGTTTTGACCCCTTTGCTGCGTGAAAGCCTCGGCGCTCTCCCGGTTGCGGAAGGGCGGGCGTTGCTGGAGGATTTGCGCGTCGGGGGCGGGGAGGTCTTTTTTTACGCCGGGGCGGACGGAGAACCGTCCTTCTGTTCGGCTTGGCCTTTGACGAAGGAGCAGGAAGCGCGCATGGGACTGAATCCGCTGCCGGGGGCGGGGCTGGAAGAAAAATTTGCCGCCGCCCTGCCGGATTTTTCTCTCTATCCGGCCCTTACCGGGGTTTCTCTGATCGCCGGCCGCGCCTTTTTCGCGCGCGAAGGCGCGGCCGCGCGCCGGGAGCGGGAGATTCCGCAATTGAAAGCGGCCAAAAAACGCGCGCGGCTCCTGGAGAAACTGGACAGGGAGCAAGAGAGGCTCAAGGCCATGGCGGCCTTGGGGCCCAAGGCGGAATCTCTCAAGGCCGTTCTCTGGAACTATCCGGATTCCGCCCGTTTTTCGGAAATTTCCCTGCCGGACGAATGCGGAGGCGAAACGCTCGTCCTGGACAAGAGCTTCAGCCTGAGCGGAAATATGGAGCGCATGTTCAAGGAGGCGGCACGCGGCAAAAGGGGGCTGGCCATGCTTGATGAACGGCGCAAGGCCCTTGCCAGCGCGCCGGATGCCGTCGCCCCGGACCCGGCGGCGCTTTCCCCTGCCGCGGAACCCGGCGAAGCGCGGGGCCGAGGTAGGGAAAAGGATGTAGCCGTTTTCCGTTCCCCTGAAGGTTTTGCCGTTTTGCGCGGAAAAAACGCGCGCGGCAACGCCCGGCTCATGAAAACCGGGGCAGGGCATGATTTGTGGTTGCACGCCGGAGCCGTGCCGGGGGCGCACGTGTTGGTGCGCCGTTCCCACGCCCTGGAAGAAGTGCCGGAGGACACATTGTTTTTCGCGGCCGCCCTGGCCGCCGAAAAAAGCGCCTTGCGCGGAGAGGGTGAAATCATGGTGGCCTTGCTGCGCCACGTCCACGCGGTGAAGGGCGGTCCTCCCGGAATGGCCCGCGTGGACGCGGTGCTGCGCTCCATAAAATGGAAACCGCTGTAACAGGGGCGCGCCCGTTGCGGAGATGCGGCTATTGCCCTTGACGCGGCTCTATTTCAGATTCTCCATAATCCGGCTCAGTTCCTGCGCCATGCGCGAGAGTTCCTGAACGGACGTGGAAGCCTGCTCCATGCCCTGCGCCGTTTCTCCCGCAATTTGGCTCACCTCTTCGACGGAAGAGCTGATCTCCTCGGAAGTGGAGCTTTGCTCTTCCGCCGCGGTGGCGATGGACGCCACCAACACGGAATTGGAGGTGGCCAGTTCCACAATTTCGGACAGGGCTTGCCCGGAGGAATTGGCGAGCTCCGTAGCCCCGGCGATTGCCGTAACCGCTTCGCCCATTTCCCTGATACTGGTTTTGGCCGACTGCTGAATGGCGCTGATGCTGGAGCCGACCTCCTGCGTGGCGTTCATGGTTTTTTCCGCGAGCTTGCGCACTTCGTCCGCCACAACGGCGAAGCCGCGCCCGGCCTCTCCGGCGCGCGCCGCTTCAATGGCGGCGTTAAGCGCCAGCAGGTTGGTCTGATCCGCTATGTCGGAAATGACGTTCATCACTTTGCCTATGTCATCGGCCTTGATCCCGAGCTCCTGCATATCGGCCTGGAGGGTTTCCGTCACTTTGTTCACGCTGTTGATGGAGTTGACCACCTTATTGACCAGCGTCGCCCCGTCTTTCGCCTTGTTTTTTGTCAGTTCGCTCTGTTCGGAAGCCTGTCCGGCGTTTCGCGCCACTTCCAGCACGGCGGAATTCATTTCCGTCATGGCCGAAGCCGTTCTTTCCACACGGGAACGTTGTATCCCGGCGCCCTGCGCGACCTGCCCGACCTGGGAAGACAGTTCTTCAGAAGCCGCGGAAACGCGGGCGGAAATGGACGAAGCCTGACCGGCCACATCCTGTATAAGCCTGTGCGCATTTTTTATTTCGGTGAGATCGGTGTACAACTCCAGGCAGGAAGCAAGGTTGCCGCCATGATCCAGCATGGGAATGACCGTGTAGCTGACGTCCATATCCTTGCCCTGAGGATGGATGCGGGTTGCGGAACCGGCCGGGCGCCGGTTTGCCACAGCCAGTTTGAGGCCGCAGGCGGCGGAATCCGCGTCGTCACGGCTCATAAGCTCCTTGCAGGTTCTGCCCCTGTAGTTGTCGCCCGCCAGTTCGCGTGCCGCCGCATTGACGAACGCGGCCTTGAGGTCCTGATCCAGCATGATTAACGGGGAAGGGATCGAATCCACAATCCGGTGGAAGCGGAGCAGGACGGCATTTGTTTCCTCGACCAGCAGGGCGAATTCTCCGGGGAACTTGCCCGCGTCGGCCTCGGCGTCCAGCGCGCCGTGGGTGATTTTCTTTTCGAGGGTCTGGTATTCCTGAATGATCTGTCTGAGCAGGGCCGGAATGGCCCGAAGCGCGTCGGCCAGACGCCCGAGCTCGTCTTTGCGTCTGATGGAAAGCGTGCCGGAAAGATCGCCGGCGGCAATGCGCCCGGCAAACGCGATGCTCGCGTTCAGGCTGATCAACACCGGGCGGAGCAGTAAAAAGAGCACAATAGCGCCGACAAGCACTGAAACCGCGAATATTATGAAGGCCGTATCGCGGATGCGGGCGAGGGAGGAAAAGACGTCGCCGCTTTCGGCCTGGACGATCACAGTCATGCCCAGGCTCTTGTTTTTCCAGTAATAGTTGTACACAAGGTTCCCGTTGATCCCCACGTATTCCCTGACGCCGGATTCGTCCGGATCGGCTGTTATTTCCCTGTAATACGGTGTTGTCGGTAAATCCTTGAACAGATAGTCGGGGTTTTTGTGCATCACGATATGCCCGTTTTGCACCAGTACAAAGGCATATCCGGTCTTGCCCACGGTAACGGGCTTCACCGCGGTTTCAAAAATCCGATCAAGGGGAATGGCGCAGTACGCGACTCCGGCGATCCTGCCGTCCAGCTTGACGGGCGCGGACGTTATAATCACTCCCTTGCCGGAAACCCTGCTCACGATAGGCTGGGAAATAAAAATCTTTCCCTGCATGGAGGCCTTGAAGTACTCCCGGTCGCTGAAATCCCGCCCGATGCTCTCCGTGGCGGTTGAAGCCAGGATAATGCCCTTGTCGTCAATCAGGGCGATGCGGTCAAATTCCACATAGGTTTCCTCAATCTGCTTCAACCTCTCATTGAAGCGCGTCGCATCCTCCTGGTTTCTTTTCGGGTCTTTCCCGACTCTTCTGTAAAAAGCTTCAACCTCCTCCTCAATGGAAATGCGGTAGGTGCCCTCAAGAACCGTTGTCGTCAGGGCGCTGAGAGACCTGTTCAGGGCGTTGGCCTCGCCGCGCATGGTGTCCACAAGAGCGGCCTCAAGGGCCGCCGAGGACTGCTGATAGGCCAGATAACCGCTGACGCCAACTACCAGCATGATGAGCAGGATAATCGGGGCTTGAATTTTAACGTTCAGATTCGCAGTCATATTTGCACTCCTTGATATGAGTGGCGGGAGCGCATTCTCGCATTGCCGCTCATTCCGAGGAAGGTCTGAGCATCACGGCCGCCTTTGTGCGCTTATACCTGAATATGGAGAGCGAGGCAATTAAATGAGCCGTTTTCCATGTTATAAGCGAAGTCCGTCAAAGGCGGAGATCCTGTGATTCGTTCGACTGCCCTTTCTGTATCGAGATAGTATCGGCTTGATCTGACATCCGGCTTATTCTTGTTGAAATGGAAAATGATCTTCGCTACTGTACCGGAAAACCGGAGAAAACTCCATGCATGAAAGATTTTTGGGCCGCCGCTGTTGATTCCGAGGTCGGGATGCGGCAGGCGCGCCGTGCGCCTGTTTGCGTCCTTTGCCTCGGGACAACGGAACTTACGCAAGGAGTGATGCGGTATGGCCAAGGTGCTTATTGTTTACGGCTCGACGACGGGAAATACCGCCTCGGTGGCGGCGGACATCGAAAAACATCTTCGCGGCGGCGGGCATGCGGTGACTTTGCTGGACGCGGCCGACGCCAAGGCGGACGATCTGTGCCGGGGATACGATTGCGTACTTTTCGGCTGCGCCACCTGGGGGTATGACGAAGTGGAACTGCAGAGCGATTTCGTTCCGCTGTTCGACGCGTTCGACCGCATACAGGCCAAGGGCTGCAAAACGGCATGCTTCGGCTGCGGCGACACCAGCTACCCTCATTTTTGCGGCGCGGTGGATGCCATTGAGGAACGGCTGGAAGAACTCGGCGCCGTCAATATCGTCGAAAATCTGAAAATAGACGGCGACCCGGAACCGGCCGCGCCGGAAGTCTCCGCTTGGGCGCAGGAAGTAATGGCGGCCCTGTAACGTCGCGTCAGGTGGCGACAGCCGCACCCCCGCAAGGGGATGCGCGCCGCCGCGGGCGGCGTGGGCAAAGCAAAAAGCTTTCCGGTTCGCTCCGCCAGGGCAATTTCCCTTTGAAACTGCCCTGGCGGCCCCAAGAGCGGGCGCCGGGCCGCCGTTCAGATTTCCATGCGGGGTGTTCGTCGGCCCGAAAAAAGTCGGCATGAACAGGCACCGCGCCTTGCGGTACAGCCAGGCCATTTCGCCCCCGTCCACATAATATTTCTGATTCAGCATGGACGCTTTTGGAGACTCACTTGCCTGGATAAAAAATGGGGCGGCGTTGCAAAAAACAAAAGGCATGCAAAGGCTCTCAGTTCTTTTGTCGCCGCCGTCCAGGCCCGGTGCATCGTGCTTTGGCTTAAGGTGCCAGCCTGAACCCGTGTAGACACTATCTAATACAAAAAACAAAATGCCCCTGACGCCAAAACGTTGGGCAACAGTATTTTTGCATGGGGAAAATCATTCGCAAGTTAGCACTCTCTGGTAATTTACAAACTTGTAAATAGAGGAGGATTGTTTATGCAGAAGGTTTTAGTAACGGGCGCATCTGTAGGAATCGGTAGGGAGACTGCTGTTCTTTTTGCCAAACAAGGGGCACAAGTTGTTATCAACTATAATAGTTCCGAAGCGGAAGCAGGGGAGACCCTCCGTATGGTAGAGGCTGCCGGAGGCAAGGGATATCTGGCCAAAGCGGATGTTTCCGACGATTCAGCCGCTTCTGCACTTATCCATGAGGCCGTACGACTTATGGACGGGCTTAATGTGTTGGTCAACAATGCGGGTATCACCCGTTTTATTCCGTTTGATGATCTGGACGCGGTTACTTCTGATGATTGGGATATCTTGTATAAGACAAATGTGGAAAGCATCTTTTTCTGCTGCCGTGAGGCGGCAAAGGTCATGCCTGAAGGCTCTTGCATAATAAATTTGGCTTCTATCTCAGGAATACTGCCGCGCGGCAGTTCCATTCCCTATTCAGTTTCCAAAGCGGCCATTATTCACCTGACAAAATGCCTGGCAAATGTATTTTCTCCCAAAATTCGTGTAAATAGCGTCTCCCCAGGTGTTATTCAAAATACACGCTGGAATGCCGGCAATGCCAATTTCAACTTAGAAAAGTATCAATCCGGAACGAACGCTATCCCAATGAAGCGACTGGGCAATCCTTCCGATATTGCATCAGCGATACTTTATCTTGCCTCCGATCAGGCAAGCTATATTACCGGTGTCAACCTTCCAGTTGAGGGAGGCATGAGTGTGAAGTGAGCATACCACAAATAAATACAGAGAGAAACAGATTATGCTGTATAATAGCTTACCTGGAACAAATATTAAAGTGTCAGCCCTGAGCTTGGGCACAATAAGGTTTTAGCATGATTTCGTGTAGACTAGCCGAATATTCCATGGTCGCGCAGGATGTTCACTCCTATGCCTATTAGAACGATCCCTCCGGCCGCGTTGGCGTAGCCGCCCAGGCGATCAAGGGCCGCGGCCCGGCGCAGGGCTTGTCCCAGGCGCAGGGCGACGGCGCACAAACTGAAACAGACCAGGCCGATGACAAAAGCGGCGCGGGGGACGTTTTCCCCTATCAAGGCGAAGGAAATGCCCACGGCCAACGCGTCCAGGCTGGTGGCCAGGGCCAGGAGCAGAAGCCGGCCACCTTTTGTGGGATCGGCGCGCGGGGCGGGCGCGTCTTTGCCGCGCGCCGCGAAGCTTTCCCGGATCATGTTCGCACCGGTGAAAAACAGCAGAATAAAGGCCAGCCAGTGGTCGTAGTCCTCAATGAGGCGCAGAGCCCATATGCCCAGCATCCATCCGCAAAGTGGCATAAGAAATTGGAAGACCCCAAAGGCCCCGGCCATGCGCAGGGTGGCGGTAAAGTCCACCCGTTCCATGGCCGCCCCGGTGGTCAGGGATACGGCCGTGGCGTCCATGGCCAGGGCCAGGGAGACGATGAGGAGTTCAACGGGGCTCATTTTACCTGTGCGGTTGGCTGGCTGGCTGAATGCGAAGTCGCCGTCCAACGGGTCAGGCATCCGAAAATTTTTTGCACATGTCGGCGTAGAGCTTCTGTCGGCGCATACCGCCCACGCAGGCGGCGGATTCGGCCCCGGTGGCGCTTTGCCCCGCCCCGGCGCGGGGAGGCAGAACCGCGTCGGCCCTCCGGGAACCCGCCGCCTCGGCCGCCGCTTCCCTGGCCTCGGGCAGTTGGACGATCTCGACATAGGCATCGCGCAACGAGGTAAGAATCCGGCTTACCTCGTCAAGCATCGCCGGATCTTTTTTTATGTTGGCCTTGACGAGGTGGTTGGTGCAGAAGCAATAGAGCCCGCTCAGGTTCAGGGCCAGGGATCCGCCCCGCTCCACGTTCAGCGATCCGCTCAGTTCGTTCAGGATGTCCAGGACCCTGGAGATGGCCAGACCTTTTTTGGCCATATCGCCCTCGGCAAGTCGCTCCTTTGCCTGGCCGATGAATTTCAGGGCGGCGTCGTAGAGCAGGATTACCAGATCCCCTTGCGAGGTCGTGGTGACCTGGGTGCGGAAATAAGATTTCGCCACTTGCAGCATAATGTCTCCGAAGATTGATGTTCAGCGGCCGGGAAAGGCGGTATCTCCCGTTCCTTTGCCCGCCGTTATTGATACGCGCATTGAAAAGTAAACTTTTCCCCGCGGAGGATCGTCAGTCGAAAACGCGGCTTCCGGCTGACTTGCGTCTCTTCGCGGTGACAGCGGCCGCCAGAGCAATTTCCAAGTGAAATTGCTCTACGAAGATGACGATGTGCCGAGTTGGGCGATCTGGCTTTCCAGATCGCTCTGGATCTGGTTGTATTTGGCCAGGGTCGCTTCCAGACGGGCAAATTTGAGGAGCATGTTATTCTCCCATTTTTGCAGGCGCTCGTCCTCACGTTGGATCTTGTCGTCTATGCCGTCTATGATTTCCTGATAGCTGTTTTCAAGGTTCTTGAGCGTACCGTTGTTTCCGAGTATCCCCTCGTTGCCTTCCAGCAGGGAGAGGAGTTCCGGAATTTTGCCCTGCTGAATGCCGACAGTGCCGCTGTATTCGCCGGCAGTGGAAAATTCGGTGACGCTGACCACCATGCCCTTTGCGGGACCGGTGATGGACGTAAGGGTATGGTGCGTCGGATCAATCGTTGCGGCGTAGCCGTCGATGTAAGCGTCGTATATGGTGCCGTCCGAGGCCACCTTGTAGGATATTTCGTAGGAGCCGGCCTTGGTGATGCCGGGAATCATGGAATCAAACTGAAAATAGTCGGAGTTGCTTCTGCCTTCTGCCTGAATGGCGAAAAGTCTGGCCACGGCTTGCGGGTCCTTTGCCAGAGCTTCGTCCAAGGTCATGGATCCCTTGTCTCCCGTGAAATTGATCGTCAAAAGTCCATAATCCGCCTCTCCCTGTACGGCGTTGGTGGAGATGCCGATTTGCGACAGCGCGGAAAACACGTCACCGATCATGCTTCCGTCCGCCCCCACCGTGCGCGCCGAGAACCCCACACCGGTGGCTGCCATGCTGTCCTTCAAGCGGGATGCCACCATCTGGATGCCATAGTTGCCCGTGAGCAATCCTCCCTTTTGCATTTCGAACTGGGATTCGGCATAACTCGGATCCAGCACTTCCTTCTCATCGTCAATGGCGGTGAGGGCGTTGACCGTGGCGCGGAAGGCGTTGACCGCGTCCACGAAGGCGTAGATGCTGTCGCGCATGGCGTCGATGTCGTCGCTCACTCCTATGTTGGTCTCACCCACAGCGAGCAGGGTGAAGCTCATGCCGGGAACGACCTCTCCGGATTCCAGATTGTTGCTCGCCACCTCAAGCCATTTTCCGGGTTCGTTGGGATAACCGTTGATGCGTACCTGGGCGTTTTCCGCCTGGCGCACGTCCCAGCCGGAGCCTGTCGCCGCCGTTGGCGGCTCATAGGAGAAATTTGCAAGGCTGCCGTTGCCGATGGTCAGCCGGTGCGATTTTTCAATCATCTCCACTTTGAGATTGTACTTGCTCGGATCGGTTGCGTCCTGGACTATCTTTACCTCGGCTGTGCTTCCAAACTGGCTTTGCAGGGAGGATGCGAGTTCCGAAAGCGTCGTGGTGTCGGTTACGGTTACGCTGCGGGTTTCCCCGTCCGGGGGCGAACCGTCGGAGGAGGCCAGGGTGAGAGAATATGTCACGGACGGGGATCCCGCTGCCAGGATGGGGGAATTCGGCCCGCCATAGGCCGTGGGAGTGGTGATCCATCCTCCTGCGCCGTCGGGAATGCCCAGAATATCCTGCAGGGCATTCGGAACGGAGCCGGAGGGGACGCCGGCAAGGGAAAAATCGGCGCTGTAGACCGTGTTGTCCTTTTTCAGGGTAAAATTGTAAAGACCCGTGCCGCTGTCCAGGTCAAGCGAAGCCACTCCGGGAGTCTGGGCGTTGATCTGGCCCACCAGATCGCCGATGGTCGCCCCGTCCGCCAGGGTGACGGTGCGCCGGGTTCCGTCGATCGAATAGACAAAGGTTTTGCTTTCGCCCGTGGAGTTGATTATGTCGCTCGCCCCCGCGAACTGAGTGGCGAAAACGGCGGAATTATACGTTTCAGCGTAGTTGCCGCCCTGCAGGGTTACGTCAAGCCCGGTCAGGCCGCTCGTCGATCGCAGAACCAGGGTATTGTCCCGGCCCGTGTCCATGCCGCGCAACTGGAAAATGATTCCGTCCGCGCTCTGCAGGACCTGGGCGCGCACACCCAGATTTTTGGAATCGTTGTTGATGAGCTTCAACAGACCGTCCACCGTCGTGCCCTGCGGTACGGTTATGGTGCGGTCGTTACCCTGATAGCTGTACGTCAGACTACCGCCGCTGGCGCTGATGACATCGCTGCCTGCGGCGAGGCCGGTGTCTTTTGTCCAGACCCCGTTCGCCGCCAGACGGTTAACTACCACGTTGTAGTTGCTGTTCATGGCGTCAGCGTCGGCCCTGGCCGTGGCGACGCCCTCCTGGGTGCTGACTGAGCTTTTGACCAGAAATTTGCTCATGGAGTTCAAATTCTTTAAGGCGGACTGCATGGTCACCAAGCTTGAGCGCACCTCCCTGAATGCGTCAAGACGCGCCTGCCAGTCTGATTTCCAGCGCAAAAACTGCGTGGCCTGCCTGCTCTCCACTTGGTAGAGCTTGTCGATCATCTCGTCGAAGTTGTAATCGCTGCCCAGTCCGGTGATGCGGACAGAACCGGATGCGTACTGCACCATACCGTCTCCTTGCGGGAAATAATTTCCCGGTCAGTTACAGATTTCCGCATGGAAATCTGAACAGCGGTCCGGCGGCCGCTGTCGCCGCGAAGCGGCGCCAGTCAGCCGAAAACCGCGTTTTCGGCTGACGATCCCGCGTGGCGCAACCGCGACGCCGGAAGCCAGCAATGCCGGCAATGCCGCCTGAAACCCCAAATTCCACTCCATTTTCAAATATGCAATATCGGTGCCGAAACTCCACGTTTGTCTTCTCCCATATCGGCAGAAAGCGGAAAGGCTTTATGCGCGCGGGGAGTAGCGCGCATGGTCCTTTTTCTCTCCTTGCCCCGACTCCCCCCTTGTTTTTTTGCGTATACATGCGCTACAAATTTCAGCATGGACATCTGAACAGCGGCCCGGCGGCCGCTGTCGCCGCGAAGCGGCGCAAGTCGACCGGAAATGCGGTTTTCGGCTGACGATCCTCCGCGGTGAAAAGTTTACTTTTAACCGCGGGCATCAATAATTGTAATCAACAGGCTGCAAACTCAGGCCGGCCGGCAAAGCCGCCGGTCCAACGGGCGCGATCAGCTCCCGGCGGACACAGCCCCTGCCGGGAAGCGAGGGAATATGGGAGAAAAACGCAAAACCCGCCGTACCCGCGCGATGGCGCTTCTTCTGCTTGCGGCGCTTTTCCTTGGCGGTTGCCTGCCCATGTATCCCTTTGATGAAGACGCCGGTTATCAGGACTATGATCCTTACCGGGATGAGACCTACCTGTCGCGCGAGAGGCAGTATGAATACGAGCGCGGGCGGCGTCTGCGCCTGGAAAGCGAAGCCCGCCGCCGGCAAGACAGACAGCGCCTTGAACGTGAGCGCCTGGCCTGGGAACGCGGGGAGCAGGCGCGTCTGGCCGCTGAACGGCAAGCGCGCGGAAACTCCTGGCGTGAGCAGTGGCGGCGTGAAGGGCAAGGAAGGCACGGGGACCGGGTGCGGCAACGCGATCACTTCCAGGAACGGCACGGCCGGCAGGTCAGGGAACACGACCGGTCCCGTGGGCGGCGTGAAAACCTGTCGCAGCAGCCCGCCCGCGTCCGGGAGCGGAGCGAAGCTCAGGTCCGGCGACGGGATCAGGGCCGGGAGCAGCGGGAACATCAGGCGAGGCCGCGCAGGGAACGCGACCGGCAGAACCGCTGACGGGAGCGCAAAGCAAAATCTCTTATTCGGATTCCAAATAAAATGTTCCATTTTATTTGGAGAGCCACAGGCGGGCAAAGCCCGCCTGCTCCTTGCAAAACCAGTGGTTTTGGCGCCTGAACGGACAGGCGCAATTCCAATTCCGGATAAAATTGGAGCAATTTTTATCCGGAATTGGAAATATTGCCCGGAAACGCCGTTTCTGCTATTGTCGCGTCAAGCGGCAATAGCGCATTTTACCTTTGAGATAATGCCCCGGCCCTCTCCAGCCTACGCCCGCTCCGGCGTTAACAGCGCGAATAAATTGCGCTTACGCCTTCGGCGGCGTAGCGAATACGGCAAAGCGATCCCCCATGCAGGAATATCTCGCCGATCTGCACATACACTCGCGCTTTTCCCTGGCCACGAGCAAAAAGCTTGATTTGACCCTTCTCGCGGCCTGGGCCGGGATAAAGGGGCTTCAGGTCATAGGCAGCGGCGATTTCACCCACCCCAAGTGGCGCGAGGAAATGCGCGCGCAGCTGCGTTTTGACGAAGAAAGCCGTCTTTATCGCCTGAAAGACGAAGAGGCGATCCACCGGGATTTGCCGGGCCTGCCCCATTGCGGGCCGGCTCTCGGGCGGGAGGGGGAAACGGCCAGAATAATGCTCCAGGGGGAGATAAACCTCATTTACCGGCGCGCGGGCAAACTGCGCAAGGTCCACGCCCTCGTCTATATGCCGGATCTGGACACGGCGGACACCTTTTGCCGGCGTCTTGAGCAGATCGGCAACCTGAAGGCGGACGGACGCCCCGTCATCGGCCTTGACGCGCGCGATCTGCTGGAAATGGTTCTGGAAAGCCACCCTCGGGCATTTCTCATTCCCGCCCACATCTGGACGCCCTGGTTTTCGCTCTTCGGCTCCAAATCCGGATTTGACCGCCTGGAAGACTGTTTTGACGACCTGTCCCCGGAGATTTTCGCTTTGGAAACAGGGCTTTCCTCCGATCCGGCCATGAACCGCCTGTGGAGCGCCTTGGACGCTTGCCGGCTGGTTTCCAATTCCGACGCCCATTCCGGGGAAAAACTGGGGAGGGAGGCCAATGTCTTTGCCGGAAAGATATCCTATGACGGCATCCTGCAAGCCCTCAAAGAACCGGAAAAACCCGGCGAAACCGTGTTTCGCGGCACCCTTGAATTTTTTCCCGAGGAGGGCAAGTATCACATGGACGGGCACCGCGCCTGCGGGGTGCGCCTGTCCCCCAAGGAAAGCCGGGAATGCGGAGGGTTGTGCCCCGTTTGCGGCAAACCCCTGAATATCGGCGTTTTGAACCGGGTTATGGAACTTGCGGATCGTGACAGTCCGGTTTACCCGCCCCTGGCCGCCTTGCCCGGCCCCGAAGCCGGCCCCGAAGCCGACACGGAAGCGCATCCGGAAGCCTCGCGGGTTGCGGCTTTTGCCGGGCAGACGAAGCCTGTCTTTAGCGGAGAAAAAGGGTTTTCCTCTCTGGTGCCGCTTCCGGAAATATTGTCCGAGATCTTGGGCAGCCCGGCCAAAAGCCGCAAGGTGGAACTCATGTACGCGGATTTGCTGGGCGCTTTCGGGCCGGAACTGCATATCCTGCGCGCCGTGCCGCCTGATGAGCTGGCCCGGCGTCTTCCTCCCCTTGGCGAAGCCGTGCGGCGTATGCGCCGGAGCGAGGTGCGCCTTGCCGGCGGCTATGACGGGGAATACGGGAGGGTGAGCATGTTCGCGGCGGAGGAAATCAGGGACATTCGCCAGGGTTACTGGCCCACCGGGCAAAGCGCCTTCGCGCGGCCCGCGCAAAGGTTGAGTCTTCCGGGGTGCGCAGCCGGCATCGCGCATGCGGATTCGCGCAAAGAAAAGCGCGCTGTACAGGATGCGACGCGTAGCTCCGGGAAAACACCAGCGCCGGGAAAGGCCGCTTCGAAAAAAACCGCTTCTGAAGAGCCGTCCGCCGAAAAATGGGTGAAGCGTGGCGGGTTTTTATTTTTTGAAGGAGAGGAAGAAGCGGACGCTCCGGCGCCTGATCAAAGCGCGCCGGTTCCGGAGGGCAATCCAGAGCAGGAAAGGGCTGTGGTCGCGGGCCCCGGCCCGGTACTGGTGAGCGCGGGTCCCGGCTCCGGCAAGACGCGCACGCTCATAGCCCGCATCCGATATCTGCTTGACCAGGGCATAGACCCGCGCCGTATCCTCGCCGTGACCTTCACCCGCAGGGCGGCTGCCGAGATCGACGCGCGCCTTGCCGCGGAATTCGGCCAGGACGCTTTGCTGCCCCGCACCGATACCCTGCACGCCCTGGGGCTTGAGCTTTGGCATAAAAGCCAGGCGGACCCGCCCGTGCTTCTGAATGAGGAAAGCTCCCTCAGCGTCTTCGCCGAGGCCAATGCCGGGGAGAAACCCCAGCGGCTCAAGGCGGCCTGGAGAGAACTAAATCTGGCCAGGGAAAAGCTTTTGCCAACGCCCGCGCAATACGCGCAAAACGCCGCGTTTTATACGGAGCAGAAAAACGCCTGGAACCTGGCGGATTATACGGACTTGCTGGAGTTTTTCCTGGAGCGTCTGGAGGGCGGATTGTATGCGCCACCCTACGAACATGTGCTGGTAGACGAAATACAAGATCTGTCCCCACTGCAGCTTTGCGTGATCCGCGCCCTGGTCAACGGCAACGGTCTGGCAGGAGAAGGCTTTTTCGGCATCGGCGATCCGGACCAGTCCATATATTCCTTCCGGGGGGCCGGAGGGGACAGTCTGGCCTTTTTCCGGAAGGCCTGGCCGCATATGGAGGTGGTGCGCCTCAGGGTCAATTACCGTTCCCGCCCGGGTATAGTGCGAAGCGCCACCGCCCTGCTGGCCGCCTCCGGGCGGGGAGAGGAAGAAACCCTCATGCTCCCCCGGAGATCGGGGGAAGCGGTCATCCGGCTTTTTTCCGCTCCCACCGCGGAAGACGAGGCTGCCTGGGTGTCCGGGCGCATCGCGGATCTGCTGGGTCCGGGCGGACACACGCAGAGCGACATGCGCCCGCAACGCGATTCCGCGGGACTTGTTCCCCCGGAAGATGAACACAGCCCCGGCGACATCGCCGTTTTGGTGCGCACCCACGCGTTGGCGCAAGTCTACCGCAAAGCCTTGGACAATAAGAATATCCCGGTCGCCCAGCCGGCTGCGGAGGGTTTTTGGGCGGACGAGCGGGCGGCCATGATTTTGCGCGCGGCCGGGCGTATGCTGGGTATCGCAGCCACCAGCGCCGCTCAGGAAAGGGATCTGCCGGATCTGCCGGCTGCGGTTTTTTCCAAAGGTCCTCATGGCATCGCGGCGTATCTGGACAAGACCCCGCCCTTTGATCCGCTGTTCAGGCAATCCTCGGCCTTTCGCGCCCTGCTTCGGGCATACGAGGAAACGGGAGGCTGGCCGGGGCTGCTCACCTACGCCGCCCTGATGGATGAGTTGGAGCTTACGCGCGCGAAAGGGGAAAAGGTGCAGATACTCAGCCTGCACGCGGCCAAGGGGCTGGAGTTCCGCAGTGTTTTTCTGCCCGCCTTGGAGGATGGGCTGCTGCCTTTCGCCGGACCGCTGTTTCTGACAGGCAAGGCGGAAGAGAGGGCCGCGGATGCGGATCCGCAGGAAGAACTGCGCCTGTTCTATGTGGGCATCACCAGAGCCAGGGATCGTCTCTACCTGAGCCACGCCGCCCGGCGTTTTTTTTATGGCAGGGAGATACGCCTGCGGCCTTCGCCTTTTCTGGACAAACTGCCCGAGGAAACGATCTCCCGTTCCGTGCTGGTGACCCGTACCCGGCACAAGGAAAAACAACTGAGCCTCTTCCCGGGCAAATAGCGCCCGGGCAAATAGCGCTTGACGCCCGGTTTTGCCGGGCATACCCTGGCCGCATTGCGTTAAGCAAAAGAGGCCGTAAGCCAACCCCAAAAAGCTCTTCTGTGAATCTGGACCACTCACGCGTAAGGCCGTGGCGGATTATGGGAAGGCATAAGCTTGTATGGGACCGAAAATGGGGATATAAACTCGCAGGACGCAAGCGGCGGAGTCTGTTGGGGGACACGAAAAAAATCCCCCGGCGACTTGTGTATCCCGGGGAAAATTACCGCCGGATCGTTGTAATGCGGGCGCTGCAACGGACAACAGCCTGTTCGGAAGAGGCATTTTTCTGGCCCCCCGAGAGGCAATCGGCACACACCGCAATGTCAATCCGCGAAAAATCCTTGGCGTCGCCAACGGGGCTTGAACCCGTCTTTGCGGCTTGAGAGGCCGCTGTCCTGACCAAATAGACGATGGCGACACCCCGTGCTTTTCCTGATAATGCAGTCCAGGCGGCAAAGCAAGGGAAAAGATGGGAAGAAAGAGAAAAAACGCCTGGGGGAAGAGGTTACCGGGAAGGCATTCCCGGCTTTGCCGGGAGTCAGTCCGGTATCTCCCTGAAGGGAGAGGCTGAAGACCATAAAGGAAATTTTGATCAAGAAGGTGGCATGGGACTTCAGGTCCATGCGTCTTGCGCTTGGGCGGGGCCGGGCTATCCAGCCTGAAGGCCTGGGTCTCAAACCGTAAAGGAAGCTCAGATGAGATGGCTGGTGATCATAATCTATTTCGGTGTGCCCATCCTGGCTTATCGCCGCACCAAGGCGGCGGCGGACGGAACAAAAACCGAACGCATGCTGCCCAAGCTCAAAAACGCCTTTCTCGGCATGGGCATAGTGGGGGCCGTTCTGGGGGCGGTTGCCGCCGCCACTCTGGCTTCCATAAAGTCCGTGGATGCCGGAGACAACTGGCTCTATCGCCTCTACGAATCCTGGACCGGTCTCGGCCTGCCGCTCGGCACCCAAATCTTCTATTTTATCGATATGTGGTTGATCTGGGGCCTGCCCCTCGGACTGTTCGTCATCTGCCTCGCCAAAGAAAAGGCGTCGCGTAAAAAGAGAGCTTCACCGAACACGATGCCCTGACAAGCCATCCCGGCTCAGGGCGGACGCATCTTATTTTCGTTATTTTCGTTATGGCGCAACATAACTGCTTTTCAGCGTCACCAAATTGGGTGGCTTTTCCCACTGCCCGGCAAGGCATCTCAGTTGCCGTAGTAAGAAAAATTAGATGCGTCTGCCCTGAAGGGCAGGGCGCTTCGAGGGCACAGAGGGCACCGGAGTGTGTCAGGGGTTCGGGGAGAACCCCGGATTATGGCGATCTTGACATCGGGGCGGAACGTGAATATACCCTAATACCCTAGTCGCAACACCTCAAGGGGATGCGCGCCGCCGGAGGCGGCGGAGCGAGCCGGAAACCGCCCGGCCAATCTTGAGCCAAGCGAAAGGCGGCGGTATCTCGCAAATCGGCGAAGCGATCTTCACGCCTGTCGCGACAGTACAGGCGTGACATCGCACGAGGTCCGGACATCATTCGAAACAACAGGAAGGTATCAGATGGCAAATCAATATGAAGTCTTCAAATGCGGCACTTGCGGCAACATAGTGGAAACCCTGCACGCGGGGGCGGGTGAGCTGGCGTGTTGCGGCT
>JAISZH010000169.1 GCA_031269345.1 Desulfovibrio sp.
CAGATACTCTTCCTACTGAGTTAACGTCCCTGGGGCAATTAACGCGTGAAACAGTTCGCTTACCCCGGGCAAAGCCCGCCTGCTCCTGTTTCGCGGCAAGGATTTGCGCTGCAAATCCTTGCAGAGCAGTTCACTCGTTTCATTCGCGAACTGCTCTAAGGCAGGGCAATTAGCGCAAAATCCCGTTCAGGTCAATGCCCTGGTTTTGCAGGGGGCGGGTTTGCCCGTCCCCTGCCCTCCAAATAAAATGGCGCATTTTATTTGGAATTCGAATTACAAGGTCTCCGCGTACATTTCCGCGACATGGCGCACCTTCATGGCGTCGCCGTTTTGCGAAAGCATATCCATAAGCTGCATCATGCAGGCCGGACAGGCCGCGGCCACGGTGTCCGGCTTCACGGCCGTGATGTTGTCCCTCTTGCGCTGCCCTATGTTTTTCGACAGGTCATAGTGCTTGAGCATGAAGCTGCCCCCGCTGCCGCAACAGCGGTCCGCCTCCGCCATCTCCACGAATTCGAAACCAGGCAGGCTTTTGAGAATGGCGCGCGGCTGGTTGAACACCCCAAGAGATTTTCTCAGGTGGCAGGAATCGTGGTAGGTCACGCGTTTTCCTCCCCCTTCACGGGCCGGCAGGCTGACTTTGAGCGCATCGGTGAGAAAGGCGGTAATGTCCATGGTTTTGTCGTGAAGCAAACTGATCAGCTCCTGATCCGCCGGGGAGAAACCTTCGCTCATCTTCGGCCAGAACTCCTTTATGGTCGAAGCGCAGGTCGCGCAGGGCGTGATCAGATAGTCGAACTTTCCCTGCCGCAGAAGGCCGAGGTTGTGTGTGATCATGGTCCGGCAGGCGGAAATGTCGCCCCCGGACAGCGCGGGGATGCCGCAACAGGCCAGGTTGTCCGGCATAAAGACCCCCACCCCGTGCTTGCGCAGGATTTTGAGAGTCGCGTCAGCCACGGAGGGGAAGATCTTGTCCGTCGCGCAACCGGGGAAAAAGGCCGCGCGCAGCCCGGTAGACCCTGGACTCTCGTCCAGGGAGGAGGTTTTGGAGTGGAAGGACTCTGATGCCAGACGGGGGAAGTGCCTGTCGCCGATGAAAGAATTGAGCATCGGCGCCTTGTACGTGCCTAAGGCGGCGTCCGCCTCCTTCACGAAAAGACCTTGGAACTTCGCGGAAATGCCGAGCAGGGCATTGAAAAGCTTGGGCTTGGCGAGCAGTCCGCGGAAGATGAATTTTTCCGTGGAGCTTAACCCCAGGTAATCGCGCACTATGCCCCGCGCGTGGAGGAATATGTCCATGATCCTGACCCCGGAAGGACACACGGACTGGCAGGAACCGCAGAGCAGACATCTGCCCAGTTTGTCGTAGACCGCCTCCGGGTCGTTGGTCATATGATGGGAGAGATATTCCAGCAGGGCGATTTTGCCCCTGGTGGCGTCGGCTTCCTTCATGGTCGCCCCGTAAACCGGACATGTGGCCAGACAGAAGCCGCAACGCATACAGGATATCAGAAGGTCGTCCAGTTTCAGGAGCCTTGCCGCCAAGGCTTTAAGTTCCGGAGTGATCGGCTGTTGGGTAGGTGTGGGTTCGGACATCGCGGCCTCCTACACAAACTTGTTGCCGGGGTTGAAAAGCATTTTCGGGTCAAGGGCCAGACGCAGGCGCTTGTTGAATTCTATGGTGGCGCGGTTTGTCTCCTTTTCCATCCATTTGGCCTTGGCCTTGCCAATGCCGTGTTCGCCGGAGAGAGTCCCCTTAAGGTTCAGAGCCACGTCGAAGATCTCGTCCACCGCCGCTTCGACGCGCGTGAACTCTTCCTTGTCGCGCCTGTCGCAGAGTATGGTCGGGTGCAGATTTCCGTCGCCCGCGTGCCCGAAGGTGCCGACTTCGAGATTGTATTTTTTGGCTATGGCGTTGACCGCGGCGACCATGGCCGGGATCTGCGAGCGCGGCACTGTGGCGTCTTCCAGAACGGTGGTGGGTCTTGCCCTGGCCAGAGACGGGAGGGCGTTGCGGCGCGCCTCCCAGATTTTCAGCTTTTCCTCGGCGGTCTGGGCCACGCGGATGTTCGTGCTGCCGCACTTGCGGCATACTTCCATAACCTTGGCGGCGTCTTCCTCAACGAGTTGGGAGTGTCCTCCGTCCACCTCAATGAGCAGGATTGCCGCCGCGTCCACGGGCAGCCCGGCTTTGGAGTCCGCCTCCACATAGCGGATACAGTTGTTGTCCAGGAATTCCAGGGTGCAGGGCACTATGTGGCTGGCGATGATGCCCGCCACGGTTTCGGAGGACTTGTTCACGTCGTCGAATTCCGCCAGCATGGCCTTGGAGGCCTTGGGCGGGGGCACGAGTTTGATGACGATGTTGGAAAATACCCCCAGCGTGCCTTCGGAAGCGGCCATCAGGGCGGCCATGTTGTATCCGGTGACGTATTTCACGGTGCGCGAACCCGTCTTGACCAACTCGCCCATGTGGTCGACGATTTCCATGCCCATTACGTAGTCCTTGGTCACGCCGTATTTCAGGCCGCGCAGCCCTCCGGCGTTGTGGGCGATGTTGCCGCCCAGAGTGGACACGGACTGGGAACCTGGGTCCGGGGGATAGAAAAGTCCCCTGGCCGCGACGGCGGTGGCGAACTGGGCGGTTATCACTCCCGGTTCGACCACGGCGTAGAGGTCTTCCTCGTTTATCTCCAGAATTTTGTTCAGCCTGTTGGTCAGGATTACGATCCCGTTGCTCTGGGGGATGGTGGACCCGGAGAGATTGGTGCCGGAGCCGCGCACAGTGATGGGCAGATCGTTTTCATAGGCCAGCTTTACGGTTTTGCAAAGCTGTTCCTGGGTGGTGGGGGCCGCCACAATGGCGGGTCTGACCGGGGTGAGGACCGCCGCGTCGTAAGAATAACTGTGCAGGTCTGCCTCTTCCGTGAATACCTGTTCTTTGCCTACGACATTCTCAAATTCTTTCGCAAGAGCCGGATTGATTGGCATATTCACTGCTCCCTGGATTCTTCGGCCTTTTTGCGGCCGAAGGAAAAAGATTATTTTTATCTGCCTCCTTGTACGAACATCCGACGAGTATCCGTCGGCGGGGAAAGCGCCGTTGCGGACGGCGCTTTCCCCAGGCCGGCGGGTCTAAAGCAAGTAACGCTTGAAACAGTTCGCTTACGGCGGGCAAAGCCCGCCTGCGCCTGTTTCGCGGCTGGGATTTGCACGCAAATCCCTGCCGCGCGGTTCACTAAGGATTTGCACGCAAATCCTTGCAGAGCGGTTCGCTCGTTTCATTCGCGAGCTGATCTATTGTCCAATTTCCCCGGCCGCTTCGGAGAGCGGCGGCAGATCGGCCAGTTGCTTCAGCCTGACATAGCGCTCCATGCAGTTTTTCTCCAGAAGGGAGCGCAGGCGCTTGGATTCCCCTGGATCGAGCCGTTCAAGCTGGGCATAGCGGTTTTCCCCGCTCAGGAAGGCCTGGAGCGTGCCGTCCGGGGTTTTGCAGTCGAGTTGCAGAGGGTTTTTCCCTTGCGCGGCGAGGTCCGGATTATAGCGGTAGAGGGGCCAGTAGCCGGATTTCACGGCTTGTTTGCCTTCCTCCATGCTCTTGCCCATGCCCTTACGGATGCCCTGGTTGATGCAGGGGGCGTAGGCGATGATCAGGGAAGTGCCCTTGTACGCCTCGGCCTCGAGCAGGGCCTTTACCACCTGGTTCTTGTCCGCGCCCATGGATATGGAGGCCACGTAAACGTAGCCGTAGCTCATGGCTATCTGCCCCAGGTCTTTTTTGGGCAGTTTCTTGCCGGAGGCCGCGAACTTGGCGATGGACCCCAGGGGAGTGGCCTTGGAAGACTGCCCGCCGGTGTTGGAATAAACTTCCGTGTCCAGCACCAGGATATTGATGTCCTCTCCGGAGGCCAGAACGTGGTCCAGTCCTCCGTAGCCTATGTCATAGGCCCAGCCGTCGCCGCCGAAGACCCAGAGGGACTTTTTGGCGAACATGTCCCGCATGTCGGCTATTTCCGCGAGCAGAGGGGAGTCGTCCACAGCCTCGTGGCTCAGGCCGTCCAGGAAATCCTCTCCGTATTTTACGGAAAGCCCGGCGTCTTCCCTGTTGTCCAGCCAGCCCTGCAGGGCGGTTTTGAGGTCTTCCGGCAGTTTGCCCTTGAGGGCTTCTTCGACCAGATCGGCCAGTTTGTTCCGGCGCTGGCGCACGGCCATGTTCATGCCGTAGCCGTATTCCGCCGCGTCTTCAAACAGGGAGTTGCCCCAGGCCGGCCCGTATCCGTCCTTGCTCCTGGTGGTGTAAGGCATGGAAGGGGCGGAAGCCCCCCAGATGGAGGAGCAGCCCGTGGCGTTAGCCACCAGCATCCGTTCTCCGAAAAACTGGGTGATGAGCTTGACGTAGGGCGTTTCGCCGCAGCCGGCGCAGGCCCCGGAGAATTCGAGCAGAGGCTGCTGGAACTGGGAGCCGATCAGGCTGTTGCGCGGGATGAGATCGTCCTTGACGCTGACGTGTTCTTCGGCAAAAGCCAGATTGGCGGCCTGGACCGCTTTTTCCCCTTCCTGCGGATGCAATTCCAAAGCCTTGGTCTTAGCCGGGCAGGTTTCGGCGCAGGAGCCGCAGCCCAGACAGTCTTCAGCGTAGACCTGCATGCGGTATCTGAGGTCTTTGGCTTCCTTGCGGTTGGCCTTCACGGTGACGAAGGAAGCGGGCGCGCCGGCCAGTTCCTCCTCTGTGGCCAACAGGGGCCGGATGGCCGCGTGCGGGCAAACAAAGGAGCACTGGTTGCACTGGATACAGTTTTCCGGGATCCAGCGCGGCACGTTTATGGCTACGCCGCGTTTCTCGTGCGCGGAGGTGCCGAGCGGCCAGATGCCGTCGGCGCCGAAGGCGGATACGGGTAGTGTGTCGCCCTTCTGGGACAGGATGGGACGGACCACGTCGTGGATGAAATCGTCTTCCCCGCAGACGCAGGGAGCTTCCTCGTCCCTGGCTTCAGCCCATGATTTCGGATACTTGACCTCATGCAGGGCGCCGGCTGCCTTGTCCACGGCCTCGATGTTCATCGCCACGACCTTGTCGCCCTTGTCTCCGTAAGTGTCTTTTATGGAATCCTTGAGCAGGGCGATGGCCTGTTCAAAGGGCAGCACCTTGGCCAGTCTGAAGAAGGCCGTCTGCATGATCATGTTGATGCGTCCGCCCAGTCCCAGTTCCGTGGCCACCTTCACAGCGTCCACCGTATAGAATTTCAGATTGCGGGCGGCTATGACCCGGCGTATGGCCGCCGGCAGTTCCGCGTCCAGTTCTTTTTCCGTCCAGTGCGTGTTCAGCACGAAGACCCCGCCTTCCTTGATCCCTTCGAGGATGTCATAGAGATGCACGTAGGCCGGGTTATGGCAGGCCACGTAGTCGGCCTGTTTCAGGAGGTAGGTGGAAGTGATCGGGGTGTGGCCGAAGCGCAGGTGGGAAACGGTGAACCCGCCGGATTTCTTGGAATCGTAAGCGAAATAGCCTTGGGCGTAGAGATCGGTGTTGTCCCCTATGATCTTGATGGCCTGCTTGTTGGCGCCTACCGTGCCGTCCGCGCCCAGTCCGAAGAATTTACACTGCACGGTGCCTTCCGGAACGGTGCTGATTTCCTCTTCCACCGGCAGGGAACTGAAGGTCACGTCGTCTTCGATGCCGACTGTGAAGCTGTTTTTGGGCACTCTTGAGAGCAGGTTGTCATAGACGGCCTTGACCATGGAGGGGGTGAACTCCTTGGACCCCAGGCCGTAGCGTCCGCCGACTATAACGGCGTCGAGTCCCGCTTCGTAGAAGGCCGTACAGACGTCCAGGTACAGAGGCTCGCCCAGGCTTCCCGGCTCTTTGTTGCGGTCAAGGACCGCCACCGAACGCGCCGTCGCGGGCACGGCCCTCAGCAGGTGTTCGGCGGAAAAGGGCCTGAAAAGGCGCACTTTAACGAGACCCACGCGCCCGCCCTGTTCATTCAGGTGTTTCACGGCTTCGGCCGCGGCTTCGCAACCCGAACCCATGGCTATGATTATCCGGTCCGCTTCCGGGTGGCCGACATAGTCGAAGAGCTTGTAATGGCGTCCGGTGATGGAGGCGACCTTTTGCATCTGGCTTGTGACTATGTCCGGCAGTTCCTTGTAATAGCTGTTTACCGCCTCGCGGGTCTGGAAATAGATATCCGGGTTTTGGGCCGTGCCGCGCATGTCCGGGTGTTCGGGATGCATGGCGTTTTGGCGGAACTCGTTGATTTTTTCCCAGTTGACGATTTTTTTGATGTCCTCGTAGTCAATTACCTCTATTTTCTGCACTTCGTGCGAGGTGCGGAAGCCGTCGAAGAAGTGCAGGAAAGGCACGCTTCCTTCAATGGCCGAGAGGTGGGCGACCAGGGCCAGGTCCATGACTTCCTGAACGGAGGAGGAGGCCAGGAGGGCGAAGCCGGTCTGGCGGGTGGCCATAACGTCCTGGTGGTCGCCGAAGATGGAGAGGGCGCTGGTGGCCAGGGCCCGGGCCGAAACGTGGAAAACGCCGGGCAGGAGTTCTCCGGCTATTTTGTACATGTTGGGGATCATGAGCAGCAGGCCTTGGGAGGCCGTGAAGGTGCTGGTCAGGGCGCCGGCGGCCAAAGAGCCGTGTACCGCGCCGGCGGCTCCGGCCTCGGACTGGAGCTGACGCACCTGGACCGTCTGTCCGAAGATGTTTTTAAGCCCTGTCGCCGCCCATTCCTCGGCTTCCTCCGCCATCACCGAAGATGGCGTGATGGGATAAATGGCAGCGTTGTCGCTCATGGCGTACGCGATATGAGCCGCAGCGTTGTTGCCGTCCATGGTTTTCATTTTTTTTGCCATACTGTCTCCTTGGGCGCTGAATTGTTGAAATGGCGGGAAATCCGGACACGCCTCGGTTTTCGCCCGCGAAAAGGATGCGCGCGGATATTATACTCCGGAAGACGTATGTTTGCAGCAAAAATTTTTCGGAAATAAGGTAGACTATGTCATCATAAAATATATAATGCATTGAAAATATTTGATATTTTATAGAAACACAGCATAAAATAAAATAATCGGATTGAGGTGGGGCCGAATACGGTAGCAGAACTCGAATCACCTGCCGACACCCTGACGGGTGGTCGGCGTGGAGTTCATGGCGTTTTTTTGATCTTTTTGGTGGCGGGTTTGCGGCTATTGTCGCTGGACGCGACACTATGCGGCAAGGATTTGCGAGGCAAATCCTTGCAGAGCGGTCCGCTCGTTTCATTCGTGAACTGCTGTAGCGCCATGTATCGCTCAAAACTACGCATCCGCTTCGTTTTAAGCGATGAGATCACACGGCAAAAACGCGGTTTTTTTGCCGTACTCACGCCGCCTGCGGCGGCACGCCGGGTTTGCCCGCCCGGCGGCAAGTACGCTGTTCGATACGCATTTTTAAATGTACCGCGTACTAGACCTTGGAATCCAAGGAACCGAAGCCGCGTTCCTTGATCAGCGACATGGCGCGCTGGGCGAGGTGCGTGACCTCCGGCTTCGATATCTGATCGTCCGCGCCCACGGACAGCCCCTTGTGGCGCAGCTTGTCCGTGATCAGCGAGGAAAAGAGGATCACGGGCAGTTTTTTCAGCACAATGTCGTCCTTTATGCGCTTGCACAGGTTGTGCCCGTCCATCTGCGGCATCTCGATATCCGACACTACGCACTGCAGGTAGCTTTCTATGGGCTTGTTCTCATCCTCGGCCTTGTTTTTTATCTCCTCAAGGCGCGTCCACGCCTCGCGGCCGTTGTTCACAGCTTCCACCTCAAAATTGGCGCGGCGCAGCAAATCCTTCAGCATCTCCCGGATTACCGTGGAATCGTCGGCGACCAAAGCGCGGTAGCGTCCGCCCGCCTTCCAGTCGATGGCTTCGTCCAGACGCAGGGCGAGCTGGGGATTCAGAGCCCCCACTATACGCTCAAGGTCCAGAAGAAATATGATCCGCCCCTCCATCTTTACAACGCCGGTTATGGTGTTGTTCGTCAGGGAAGAAACATAGGCGTTCGGCGGTTCCACCTCTTCCCAGCTTATGCGGTGGATGCGGTTTACCCCGGAAACCAGAAAAGCGGTGGTCACGTTGTTGAACTCGGTGACTATGACCTTGGAATCCACCGCCCCGGCCCCGCGCTGTTTGCCAAGCCAAAGCGAAAGGTCGACAAGGGGAATGATGTGTGAACGCAGGTTGAAAGCCCCAAGCACGGATTTGTCTCCCACCTCCGGAAGTTCCGTAACTTTGGGAAGCCGGATTATCTCCAGGACTTTGGCCACGTTCACCCCATAATAGCCCTTATAAGGAGTGACCCCGTCCGGCTCCATCTCGTCCAGGTGAAATTCCACTATCTCAAGCTCGTTCGTACCCGCTTCCAGAAGTATGTTGGTCTGGCTCATAATCTGCTCCGTGCAAAAAGTTCAAAGCAGTATAAAAACATTTTAGGCTTTTGCCTATAGTGTTTTTTAGCGTTTCTCCGCAAAACGAATAACGCGGCACCCCGCATCCCGCGCCTTCCGGCCGCAGCCTTTGCCGGCTCACAGACTTTCCAGGAAGCCGCATATCTCGTCTATCTGCTCCGCCGGAGTGGACGCCCCCGCGCTGACCCCTGCCGGTTCCCCTCCGGCCTTGATCTTTTGCAGGTCGTTTTGCGCAAAATCCGAAGGCTGCTCCACATGCAAGGCGAAAATACCGGCTGAACGGGCCACCTCGGCCAGGCGCCTCGTATTGCCGCTGTTAAATCCCCCCACAACCACCAAAGAGCCTACCTTGCCGCGCATTCCCAGAACCTCGCTCTGCCGGGCCTTGGTGGCCTGACAGATGGTGTCGAGAACCCGCAGGCGTCCGCCAAGACGCGCTCGCAGATATTCCCCCGCCTTCAGAAAGATCTCCCTGTCCTGCGTGGTCTGCGCGGCCAGACAATAATCGGCGCCCGGCTCCGGAACCAGCGCGCGCAGTTCATCCAGAGTCCCGAAAACAAAGGCCCGCGGCCCTGCATAGCTTATCAGTCCGCGCACCTCCGGATGCTCCTTTTCTCCGAAAAGCAGCAAGACGCCATCCTTCGCCTCGCCTATGGCAAGCTGAGCCTTTTTGACCTTGGGGCAGGTGGCGTCCACCAGCCCCGCCCCGCTCTTGCGCAGTTTCTCCTCCACATCGCGCGGTATGCCGTGGGCGCGGATAACCACCCGGTCTTCCGGACGCAGTTCCTCCGGGTCGCCGTCGCACACTACCCCCGCCCCGGCGTAGCTGCGCATGAGCAACGGATTGTGGATAATCGGCCCCAGAGTGATCAGGCGGCCTTTTCCCCGGCCCGCCGCGCCCGTCCTCAGGCGCGCCCCGCGTTCCTCAATCTCGCGGTCCAGGCATTTCACGGCCAGACTGACCCCCAGGCAAAATCCCGCCGATTTGGCGCGTATCACCCGCATGCTTCGCCTTCCCGCCGGATTGCCCCGGCATCATTCCATATATACTCCGGGTGGCCCGGAAAAAAACCGCGCAGAACATCGTAAAGTTCTTCCCAGGTCCGACAGCGGATCAATTCCGCGCGCAGCCGTTTTATGCCCGGGGAATTGCGCAGGTAGCGCGGCGCTATGCTGCGCATCTTGAGCAGGGCGGGGGAAATGCGCCCTTCGACGGGCGCGGGCAGGAGGGTTCGAGACAGATGCGCATGGCGCAAAAGAGCGTCCAAGGCTTGCCGTGAGCTCCCGCCATACGACGCGTCTTCCGCATCCGGCGCGCAAAACGCCTGTTCCGCGCCCCTGTCAAACGCGGCTTCCTTGGCGTTTGCCGCATCCAGCGCGTTTTCTCCGCCTGGCGCGCCCGGCGCGTAGGACGGCCCGTCCGGGCGGGCGTTTTCGGAGCCGGAAGCCGCCAAGGCCAGATATTTGCGGAAGATAAAGGGATCGGCCAGGGCGCCGCGCCCGAACATTACCCCCGTGGCCCCCACGTTCAGATATTTAACGGCGTCATCAGCCAGAAAAAGATCTCCGCTGGCCAGCACGGGGATGTTTACCTTCCCGGCCAGAAGTTCAACGGCCTTGACGTCCGCGATGCCGGAAAACCCCTGTTTGCCGTGCCTGGGGTGCAGAGTCAGCCAGGCCGCGCCCTCGTCCGCCAGCCTTTGCCCCAGTTCCAGATAAACAGACGTGGCCGCGTCCGCTCCAAGGCGCAGCTTGCATCCCGCCCGGCCTTCCCCGGCCGCCCGGAAAAGCGCCCGCGCGACCAGCGCCGCCCGCGCCGGGTCACGCAAAAGGGCCGCCCCGGCCCCGCTTTTCACCACCTTGGGGGCGGGGCAACCCATGTTTAGGTCAAAATACATATAGCCGCGCCCCACCAGTTCGCGTGCGGCGGCGGCCAGATATTCCGGTTCTGCCCCGAACAGTTGCACCACCAGCGGGTTGTCGGCGGGATGAGTGCGCAAAAGCTCAAAACCCGGCTCCTTCCCATCTCCCGAACGGCGCTTCAATCCGCAGACCAGACCCCGCGCGCTGACCATCTCCGTGCAGGCGGCGGCGGCGCCTGACTCCCGGCACAATATGCGGAAGGGGAGGTCGGAATACCCGGCCAGGGGAGCAAGCCACGGATAATTCCGTCCAAAGGGCAACGACATGGGAAAACCTGCCAATTCGCGTTCAAGCGGGACTGGTGAGATGTCACGGACGCTGCGCCGGCGAAAAGTCCCGGCGATTTTTGCGGGCGGTTTTCCTGGTTTCAGGCGCAGTTGGCGGCATACCAGACGCCGGCCTTGCGCAGACCGGCGCGGATGTCGAATTCCGGCGCATAGCCGAGCAGCCTTTGCGCCTTGCCTATATCCGCCCTTGTGTGGCGCACGTCGCCGGGCCTGAAGTCCCGGTAAACCGGGCGGACGGTGGCGGCCGCCGGCGCTTGCTCCGTGACCTCCTCCCGGATCAGGGCAAAGAGCTCGTTCAAAGTGGTCTGCTGCCCGTAGGAAATGTTGTAAACCTGAT
Organism: Desulfovibrio sp.; assembly: GCA_031269345.1. Lineage (GTDB taxonomy): Bacteria > Desulfobacterota > Desulfovibrionia > Desulfovibrionales > Desulfovibrionaceae > Frigididesulfovibrio. Next base: position 10,991 of record JAISZH010000169.1, read on the forward strand.
CAAGAGCCCCTGGGTCGGAACAGCAGGCGGCCAGGATATTCGCCTGCACGCAGTTGTCGATAAAGCAGAAGTCGCGGCTGGTCTCCCCGTCGCCGTTTATGTAGACGGTCCCGCCGCGCAACAGGGCGGCGAACCAGAGCGGAATGACCGTGGGATAGGCCCCGAAAGGATCCTGACGCTGACCGAAAACATTGAAGTAGCGCAGGCCGATGCTCCTGAACCCGTAAGCTTCGGCAAAGACCCCGGCATACAGCTCGTTTACATGCTTGCTCACCGCATATGGGGAAAGCGCCCTGCCGATGCGTTCCTCCACATTGGGCAGCGTGGTTTCGTCCCCGTAGATGGAACTGGAGGAGGCATAGACGAAATTTTTTACCCCGGCGTCGCGCGCGGCCAGCAGCACGTTCAGAAACCCGTCCACGTTGCTCGCGTTGCTGGTCGCCGGGTCGTCCAGGGAACGCGGCACGGAGCCGAGGGCCGCCTGATGCAGGACGAAATCCACCCCGGCGCAGGCTTCGCGGCAGACGGCCGCATCGCGGATGTCGCCGCGGATGAACCGGAAGTCCTTTGCCGCGTCTTTGGCCGCGGCCAGGGCCAGATCTATGTTTTTCTCGTAGCCGCTGGAAAAATTGTCCAGCCCGGAAACCGTCTGCCCGTTAAGCAACAGGGCTTCCACCAGGTTGGAGCCGATGAATCCCGCCGCTCCTGTCACCAGCCATTTCCTGGGAGCGGACCTGAGTTTTTCCAGCAAATCTCTGTACGCAGACATACCTTTCTCCTGAAACTAGTGCCATGTATCGCTTAAAACTACGCATTCGCTTCGTTTTAAGCGATAAGATCGCACGGCAATAAACGCGGGTTTTTGCCGTGCTCACGCCGCCAGCGGCGGCGCGCCGGGCTTGTCCACCCGGCTGCTGCGCTGCTTAATGCACATTTGTAAATGTTACAGCGTACCAGCCGTCAAAGCCGGGCTTGTCCGCCCGGCTGGCTGGCACGCCGCTTAACACACATTTGTAAATGTTAGAGCATCCCAGCCTCAAAATCGCTTCGTGGAAACGACGTTGCGCGACACTTGGGCATTTCAATGGATTTGCCCGCAAATCCATGTCGCAAGATGCGCTCGTTCCAATTCCGGATAAAAAAAGAGATGGCGCCCTGTTTCAAACCCCGGCTTTGAAACGGGCCTCGCGGGCCTCGTCGTCCCGGCCCAGCGCCTGTAGCGCCCTGCCCAACTGCAGCCAGCCGGATTTGAGATCCGGGCGCAGGGAAACGCTTTGCCGGGCAAAGCTGGCGGCGATATCCGGGTCTTCGCCCGCGTCCAGGTAAATGCGGGCGAGCAGTGCCATGGCCGGGGCGTCCTGAGGATCGAAAAGCAAAGCTTCGTGCAGGTATTCCCGCGCCTCCATCTCATTCCCTTCCAGAAGGGCGAGCCTGGCGAAATGCCGGTAGGTGAGCCGTTCCCCGCCCGGAAGCCCCGCGGCCCTGCTGTAGAACTCGCGCGCCCCTCCGTGGTCCCCGCCCGTCTCGGCAAGCTGGCCCAGGCGGATCAGGGCGAAAACATTGTCCGGGTCCTTGTCGAGGCAAGCCTTATAACAGTCGGTGGCTTTCCCGTCCAGTCCCCTGGACTGATGCACATAGCCCAGGTTGTAATAGGCCATGGCATAATCCGGGTCACATTCCAGCGCGCGGCTGAAATGCGTCTCGGCCTCGGCATGGCGTGACAACCCGGCAAGGCAGATGCCGAGCGAATTCCAGGCCAGGCTGTTTTTCTCGTCCGCCAGCAACGCCGCCTGGTATTCCCGGACAGCCGCGAATATGTCGCCGCGGCTGAAATTTTTATCCGCGCTTATGTTCAGGGCCAGGGAATCCAGGACGCCCACATGCGGCGGGGGCAGAAGCATCGCGTATTCAAGAGCCTTGCGGCTGTTTTCCAAAGCGTGGGCTTTGCGGAAATCCAGGCAGGGGTGGGGGGCTATGCCAACGGAAACGTCAAGGTCCAGTTCCTTCTCCATTTCAAGGACCAGTTTCCGGCAGACTTCGGCCAGTTCGGAAACATCCCGCCGCTCTTCCTTTTCCCCGTGCGGGCAGTAGAAAACAAGGCTGTTCAGGCCGAAACGCCCGCCCAGAACGCCCCGGCCCAAACCCGCGCGGCAGACGCGCGCCGCCTCGGCCATAAACTGGGCCGGATGCAGGGGAGGAATTTCGTCCGTTCCCTCCGGGAAAACCTCCTCCTCCGCGCTCCCGCTTTCCTCTCCGGCCTTTGCCGGGAAAAAAGCCTCCGCCGGATTTTTGCGCGGGGCGATACGCATGAGGACTATGGAAAAAGCAGCCGCGCTCTCCCTTTCCTGCGCCCAGCGCGCCAGGAAATCGCCGTGGCGCAGAAGCCCCGTGTCCGGGTCCAGGCGGGACTCCCCACCCGCCGCGCCGGCGTGACCGCCCTGCTCGTCAGGCAAAAGAAGCAGAAAATCCCCGGCTTCAATATCCCAAGCCGGCTCGCCCAGATGGATGACCTCGGCCTGGCTCGTGTCGTCATAAACTTCCATGAGCACTATCTCCCCCTTGTAGAGGGGAGACGGAGCCCGGCCCGCCGCGCCCGCTCCGCCGGGGAAGCGCGAGGACCATATGGAAAACCGCCGGCCTTCGCGGGCGTTTACGTTGCTCCCAAGGCTGACCAGCGCCCTCGACATGGGCAATCTTTCCAGCACGCGGCCGCCGTCAATGAGAATGCGCCCGAATCCCATCACGCCTTCCGGGTCCAGACGGCCGGGACGCGAAGGCAGATGCTCGCTGGCCAGCGCGGCGGCCAGCCGCGCCTTGCGCAGCATGATTCGCGCCTGCTCGGCGGCCGGACGCGCGAAAATATCCCCGCTCAGGTCCAACGGATACAGCGTGTATCCGGCCAGAGCGCTGATCCCTATTTGTTCGCGGCGCAAAGGATGCAGCAACTGCACTCTGCCAAGAGCCGCGACTATGCCGGAAGCCACTTCCCGGCAGACCGCCGGGGTCGCGGCCGGCAGATAAACGGCGAATTCGGCGTCTCCGGTCCTTGCGGCCAGAGCCTGCTGCGGACAGACGGCGCGCACCGCGTCAGCCAGGGCCTGCATCAATTCGTCCGCGAACTTGTAGCCGAACTCCCGCACTACATCGCGCAGGTCCGCAAGACGCGCCACCAGACAGGCCAGACTGCCGCGGCGCGTCCCCGCGCCCTTGGCCAGGGCGTCGGCTTCCGTGGCCTCGCGCATGGCTTCAATGGCCCGCTCCAGGCAGCGCAAAAGATAATGGCGCGTGAACAGACCGGTGATCGGATCGCAGAGGCTTCGCTTATAAAGCAGCAGGTTGTCCGCCAGCAGCGCCCCCAGGGCGGGCCAGTGCGAAAGAAGCCCGCGCGGCGCGCCGGATACGCCCCTGGCCACGAAAATGCCCAGGCTGCCGCCGGGACCAGGGACAGGCAGAAGCAATTTTTTCTCCCTGGCTATCCAGGAAGCGCAATGGCCTTCAAGTTTCCTCGGGAAATAAAGACTGTGGCTTTTAAACGGAAAAATGCCGTTTATGGCGGCGCAAAGGCGCTGTTCAAAGACAATCAGGTCCTGTCGCGTGAGGACGGAACGATGCCCCGGCTCCTCCACCCGACCCGCGTCCGGCCCGGTCCCCACGTCTGGCCCGATCGCCACGTCCGGCCCGGCCGCCGCTTCGGGCGGTTCCGGTCCTTGTTCCCGACCTTTGTTCAGTTTTTTCGGCGCGCGCGTCATAATGCCTGCTAGTGGGCCGCGACCCTGCCCTCGTCCAAATCCGGCCCGTGGCGCAATGAGAGATAAAGAGGATTGGAACGGCGGCCTTCAGGGTATATGTCGCCCGCCCCGGCCACCAGAGCCAGGGGCAGAACCTCGTCCACATGACTCACAAAGACCAGGTTCAGTCCCTTGAGTATCTCGTCCGGCACGTCCTTGAGATCCTTTTCATTGTCCTTTGGCATGATCACGGTTGAGATAAGCCCCCGGTGCGCGGCCAGGAGCTTCTCCCGCAGACCGCCTATGGGCAGAACGCGCCCGCGCAGGGTGATCTCCCCGGTCATGGCCAGATCGTTGCGCAAAGGCAGGCCGAGCAGAGCGGATACCAGAGAGGCGGTCAGGGTGATGCCGGCCGAAGGCCCGTCCTTGGGCGTGGCCCCTTCCGGCACATGAATGTGGATGTCTATGTCCTTGTGGAAATCCGGACGAAGCCCGAAGGAATCCGCCCTGGAACGCACGTAGGACAGGGCCGCGGAAGCGGATTCCTGCATCACTTCCCCGAGTTTCCCGGTGGTGCTCACCTTGCCGCTGCCGGGCATAATCGCCGTCTCCACCATAAGCAGCTCCCCTCCAAGTTCGGTATAGGCAAGGCCGGTGCATACTCCGACGCGCACCTTGTCCTCCCGTTCCCCGTAGCGGAACTTCTTCACGCCAAGAAACTGGGGGAGATTCTGACAGGTTACCGTAACCTGCTTGCCCAAATCCCCGGACTCCACAATCTGCATGGCGGATTTGCGGCAAATGGCGGCAATCTCGCGCTCCAGGCCGCGTACTCCGGCCTCTTTGGTGTAACTGCGGATAATCTCCAGAAGGCTGTTGTCGGAAAGGCGCAGATTTCCCGCTTCCAGCCCGTGCGCCTCGACTTGTTTGGGCAGCAGAAAAAATTTGCCTATGCTGTGTTTTTCCGTCTCCAGATAGCCGGGCAGTTTTATGATCTCCATGCGGTCCTGCAAGGGCAGGGGGATGGAGTGCAGGGAATTGGCCGTGGTGATGAAAAAAATCTGCGAAAGATCATAATCCATGTCCAGGTAGTGGTCGGCAAAGGCGTGATTTTGCTCCGGATCCAGAACCTCAAGCAGGGCCGAGGCCGGATCCCCCCGGAAATCCGCGCTCAATTTGTCGATCTCGTCCAGGCAGAACAAGGGATTGTTGAAATGCACCCGTTTCAGGGACTGGATGATTTTGCCCGGCAAAGCTCCCACATAGGTTCTGCGGTGCCCCCGTATCTCCGCCTCGTCGCGGACGCCGCCAAGGGAAAGGCGCACGAACTCGCGCCCGGTGGCGGTGGCCACGGATTTGGCCAGGGAGGTCTTGCCCACTCCGGGCGGCCCGACAAGACAGAGAATGGGACCTTTAAGCTTGTTCACCAGCTTCTGCACGGCCAGGTATTCCAGAATGCGCTCTTTGGCTTTTTCCAGCCCGAAATGGTCGGCGTCCAAGGTGGTCCTGGCCTTGTCCAGGTCGATCATGGTCTCTTTCAGAACGTTCCAGGGCAGATCCAGTATCCAGTCCACATAATTGCGGCTGACCGTGTATTCCGCCGCCGTGGTCGGGATGTGGCGCAGTTTTTTGATCTCGCGCCGCACTTTTTCCCGGCATTCGTCCGGCATGTTTTTTTCCGCCACGCGCGCTTCCATATCCTTCAGCTCGGCCTCCGGATCCTCGTCGCGCCCCATCTCCTTGTTGATGGCCTTGATCTGCTCGTTCAGATAGTATTCGCGGTTGTTGCGCTCCATCTGGCGCTTGACGCGGTTCTTTATGCGGTGGTCCATGCCGGCGTGGGACACCTCCCGCTGCAGGAGATCAAAAACCATATCCAGACGCCTCAGTTGGTTCGGCTCTTCTAGTACCTCCTGTTTTTTCAGATAATCGGCCTTAAGGAGCGGAGCCACGGCATCGGCGAGCGCGCCGGGATTTTTGTTGGAGGTGACGGCATACAGGACTTCATTGGTGATTTTCTTGTTGAACTTGCCGTATTCCTCCAGAACCTCATGAACGGCTTCCTGGGTGGCGCCGGCCTCCTGCGCCACGGCTTCTTCCTCCTCAAAGGGCAGCATGCGGACGAGCTGAAAGGCCTCCGCCCCTTCCTGCATGGAAAAATCGCAATTTTTCAGGTCCAACACCGTGCCGGTTCTGGACGGGACCCCGATGGCGCCGGCGGCGGCCGGGGAAAAACTGCCCGAAGATTTCCAGCGCGCCCGGTGCAAACCCTCGACCAGCACCTTGATCGTACCGTCCGGAAGGTTCAGGAGCTGAAGAATGCGGCAGACCGTGCCAATCCCGAACAAATCCTTCTCTTCGGGCCTTGAGACGGACGAATCCCGCTGGGCCACCAGAAAAATCTGCCTGTTATACTGCTCTATGGCGCATTTTATAGCCTTTATGGAGCCTTCGCGCCCAACGAAAAGAGGGGCGACGGCCCTGGGAAACATCACCACCTCGCGCAACGGCATGAGGGGAATTTCCATAGTCGTCTGGATTTTAAGCGAAATAGCCATACCTTTCTCCGGCAACGGCAATTCTCGGCACGGCCTCAGGCCCCGGCCGCCTTGCCCGCTCCCTTGCGTTTTTCCGCGTCCGCCTCGTAGATGAGCAGAGGCGGTTTGCTTCTTTCAATAACCGCCGCGTTGATCACACATTCCTGCAAACCCTTTTCCGAAGGCAACCTGTACATGGTTTCCAGCAGAGCGCTTTCCAGAACGTTGCGCAAGCCGCGCGCGCCGGTTTTCTGGTCTATTGCCTTTCGGGCCGTCGCCCGCAAGGCGTCCTGGGTAAAGCGCAGCGTTATCCCGTCCAGTTCGAAAAGCACCTGGTACTGGCGGGTCAGAGCATTTTTAGGCTCGGTAAGCACTCGCACCAGGTCCTCCTCCTCAAGCTCGTCGAGGTGGGTAATTATAGGGATGCGGCCGACAAATTCCGGAATAAGCCCGAATTTGACCAGATCGTTCGGCTGCACCTGCTCCAGAAACTCCAGTTCGGAAGCCTTCTTGCCCTTGCCGTCCTTGTCCGCCCCGGCAATACGCGCCCCAAAGCCCATAGACCGCCCGCGCACGCGTTTTTCCACGATCTTTTCCAGACCGACGAAAGCCCCGCCCAGAATAAAAAGAATGTCCGAGGTGTTTATGCGGATGTATTCCTGCTGCGGATGCTTGCGCCCACCCTTGGGCGGAATGTTGGCTTCCGTGCCCTCGATGATTTTCAGCAGGGCCTGCTGCACGCCCTCTCCGGAAACGTCGCGGGTGATGGAAGGGCTGTCGCCCTTGCGGGATATCTTGTCTATTTCGTCAATGTATATGATGCCCCGCGCGGCCGCATCCAGGTCATAATCGGCGTTCTGGAGAAGCTGCACCAGAATGTTCTCCACGTCCTCGCCCACGTAACCGGCTTCGGTCAGGGTCGTGGCGTCGGCAATGGCGAAAGGCACGTTGAGAATCCTGGCCAGGGTCTTGGCCAGTAGCGTTTTGCCGCTGCCGGACGGCCCCATGAGCAGAATATTGCTTTTCTCCAGTTCCACCCCGCCCAAAGCCGTTTCTCCGGAAAACACGCGCTTGTAGTGGTTGTGAACGGCTACAGACAGAATCTTTTTCGCCCTCTGCTGGCCAATGACGTATTCGTCAAGGCGTTTCTTGAGTTCCACAGGCGTGACAAGTTCTTCGGACTGTCTTGCCTCGTCCAGGTTCTTTTTGGCTATTATCTGGTTGCACAGGGCGACGCACTCGTCGCATATGCGCACATGATCCGGACCCTCGATCAGTCTCTGCACCTGCTCGTCCGTCTTGTCGCAGAAAGAGCAGCGCAATTCCGATTCCTTGTTGTGCCTTTGATTTGTTTTCGCCATCCCAGACCTCGCAAAGCTTATTCCGACACTCCGGCATTCAGATCCTCGCGGGAAACAAGAACGCGGTCGATAAGCCCCAGTTCGGCGGCTTCCCGAGCGCCCATAAAATTGTCGCGCTCCGTGAGATCCGCTATGCGCTCCACATCCTGCCCACAGTGTTCAGCCATGATTTCATTGAGCATCTGCCTGAGGCGCAACACCTCGCGGGCATGTATGTCTATATCGGTCGCCTGACCCCTGAACCCGCCGGAAGGCTGATGAATCATTATCCGGCTGTGCGGCAGCGCATAACGCAGCCCCTTGCTTCCCGCGCAAAGCAGCAGCGCCCCCATGCTGGCCGCCTGTCCCATGCACAGGGTGGCGACAGGGCAGGTGATGTAGCGCATGGTGTCGTAGATGGCCAGGCCAGCGGTTACAAGGCCGCCCGGAGAATTGATGTAAAGGTAGATTTCCTTCGCCGGGTCTTCGGATTCCAGGAAAAGAAGCTGGGCGCAGACCAGCGAGGCCACATGCTCGTCCACCGCTTCTCCAAGCAACACAATGCGGTCTTTGAGCAGACGTGAATATATGTCGTAAGCCCGCTCCGTGCGGCCGGTGCTTTCTATTACAATCGGGATGGGCATGGACAACTCCTGGTGAGATCTCCCGCCTGCACTTTCGTAACAGGCGTGAAGATCGCAAAGTAAAAAGCGTCACTTTCTCATGCAATTTCCGGGCCGAAGGATTTGCCGCGCAAATCCTTCGGAGCGTTGCAAGCGCGAAATGCTCCGCCGCCATGTCATTCGCGGAATGTCACGGCGCTGAACGCCAGCCGAAGCCGGGCGCGCACGGCAAATATAATAAGCCTTGCCGGGGCAAAGGGCAAGGCCGCCGTCAACCGCCCCGGCAGCCGGGACCGGAAATGCGGCTTTGCCCTCCGCGTAGCGGAACCACCTCAATGCGCACCCCGATACGCTCCTGCAAGGCCGGCACATGGGAGATAATCCCGATCAACTTGCCATCGCGTTTCAGGCCCGCAAGGGTGTCCAGGGCCGTATCCAGCGCCTCCTCATCCAGGGAGCCGAATCCTTCGTCCAAAAACAGGGAATCCACTCCGCCCCGTTCTCCCGACATCTCGGCAAGACCCAAGGCCAGGGCGAGGCTCACGATAAAACTTTCTCCTCCGGAAAGGTTCCGGGAGGAGCGTATTTCTCCAGCCTGCCAGTTGTCCAGTACGTTCAGCCCCAACGGCTGGTCGCGATCCCGGCTCAATAGATAGCGGTCGCTCATCTTCCGCAACTGAAGGTTGGCAACTCCCATCATCATCTCAAAGGTCAGACCCTGAACGTAATTGCGGTATTTTTTTCCGTCCGCGGATCCGATCAGGGCGTGCAGATCATCCCAGCGCGCGCATTCCCGTCTGCAAAGAGCCAGGGCTTCGGCCTGCCCGCGACGGCGCAACAGCAAATCGTCATTGTCGCGCAAGGTTTTGGCTATGCCGCCGCTTTCCTGTTGCGTACGCCTCTGCTTTTCCCGCAAAAGCTCAAGTTCCCCCTTGACCTCGGTCAAGTTTTTCCCGGTCAGCATTTTCCCGCGCATCCGCGCGATATCCGCGCTCTTCTCCCTGTGCGCGGCCTGCGCCCCGGCATTTTCCGCATCCAGAGAACGCGCCAGCGCCGCCAGAACCCTGCGTTGCTCATCCGGCAGCCGGCAGGCGACGTAGCTCTTTTCGTCCGCAAATCCATATTCTTTAATGCGCGACAAAAATTTTTTTTCATCCGCCTCCACGCTTCGGGCGCGCCCGGCAATAATCGCGGCCTGCTCCGCGATCCCCGCGCGCAATCGTTCCAAATCCCGGCGCGCCTGCCCGGATCTGCCCGCGGCAAGCTCAACGGCCTTCCCCGCCTCCAGCTCTTCCAGCTCAAGGCGCTTCTCTTCCGCATCCGCCCCGCGCCCGCCGAAAATCGCGCGCCGCTCATTTACAAGCCCCTCTTTTTCCCGCAAAACCTCCGCAAGCCGCGCGGCGTTTTTTTCCCCTTCCTCCCGCGCCCGGGTCCTTCGCTCCTCCAGCCCCGCCATCCGCGCCGCAAGCCCGGCCAGTTCCCGCTCCAACCGCTCCTTTTCCCTCTGACTTTCAAGCCACGCGTCGCGCCGCCCGCGCAAGTTTTCCAGAACCGCCCCGGCGTTCTCCCCTGAAAAATCATTGAACCCAAAAAAATCAAGATCCCCACGCAAACCATCAAGGCTTGCCCGCGCGTGCGCCTCACTCTCCGCCGCCTCCCGGCGCAGACGCTCAAGCGCCGCTTCAGCCGCGTCCCGGCGCAGGGAGGCGGCCAGGGCTTCGCGCTCCGCCCCTGCGAGGGACTCCTTAAGCCGGCCGAGGGATTCCTTCAGGACGCCCGCCTTCCTCTCCAGCGCCTCCGCGGTCTTCACCCTCTGCCGGGCAAGCTCCAAAGCCCGCTCCGCATCCTCGCGCAAGCGGCCCAGGCGGGAGAGAAACACCTCCCCCCGGCCCGCGAACCCGCTTCCCTCCTCTCGTCCCGGTTCCGGGAAAGCCGCGCGAATTTCCCATTCCGTGACGATTTCTCCTCCCTCTCGAATTTCCTTCTCCTGTTCTTGGAAAACCTCAAGCAGCAGTCCGCGCTTCGCGGCGATCTCCCCAATCCGCTCAAGGCGGAACGCCCCGGTCTGCTCCAGTTCCTTGCCCGCCTCCGCCCGGCGCACGCGTAAAGCGTCAAGAAGGTCTCCGGCCTCTTTGAGCGTTTCCCGCGCCTCTCGCGCCTCTCGCACGCTCTCCCCGGCCGGCATGGCCGCGAAAGGATGCTCCAAAGCCCCGCAAAGCGGGCAGGGTTCACCAGACAAAAGCTTCAACCGTTCTTCCTCCAGCCCGGCAATTCTCGCCAGCAGAGCGCTCTCCCGCTCCAAAGCGGCCTCCCGCTCCAACTGCGCCGCGATCCGCCCCTGCAAATCCTGAAGTTCGGCCTCCAACCCTTCGCCGCGCGTCACGAGGGCACAGAAAAGCTCCCGCGCCCGTAAAAGCTCCCGCGCCAAATCTCCGCCTTTGCCGAGAACCTGCGCGCGCGCGGCGCAACGCTCCGCCGTCTCCCGCCACTGCGCCGTCTCCCGTCCCTCCAGCGTCTTTTCCAACTCGGCCCGTCCCGCCTCCAAAGCCGCCCTGCCGTCCTCCAGCGCGCTTTTCGCAAGTTCAAGAGAAACAGCGCGCTCCGAGGCCGCAACGGTAACCTCCGCGAACTCCCGCTCCGCCTCCAAAACGGCCGCCTGTCGCGCCTCCCAGTCCGCGCGCCGGGTACGCAGGTATTCCAGGCGTTCACTTAACACGGGGAATTTTTCCTGCAAATCCGCGTCCGCCGCGTCCGCGGTTTCCCGCAAACGCTCATGGGCCGCGCCCGTCTTCCGCATCAGGGCAAGCGCGGCCTCATGCTCCTGCGCAAGTCCGGCCTGAAGCTCCCTGTTCTCCAGCACCGCCCGCTCGCCCGCCTGAACGCCCGCCTCGCACTGCGCAAGCAGCGCATCCAGGACTCTGGCGCGGTCAAGAAGCGGCCTTGCGTCCTGCCGTTGCGCCCGCTTTTCCTCAAGAGCGGCAAGCGCGACGCCCGAATCCGCCTCCGCTTTTGCCGCCGCCGCTTCCAAAGCCGGCAAGAGATCTTTCTCCCCGGCAAGACGCCGGCTGCCTTCCTCCTGTTGTGCACGCAAAGAAAGCAGAACGGAAAAGACGGGTTCAGCCTCGAAAGCCCGCTCGGCCCAAAGCAACCTCTCTCGATCCGGGGCGAAGTCCAGCATCTTCCGTTCCCATTCCAGCATCTGTTCGTCCAGGACCCGCAAATCATTCTCAAGGGCGGTCAAAGCCAAAAGCCAGGCCACCGCCCGTTCTTTTTCCTCCGCTTCGGCGCACAGTTCCCTCTCCAGTTCCGCGTTGCGCTCCAAAGCGCGTTTTAAGGCCTGTTCCTCCTCAGCGTCCAGCGGGCACAGGCCGGCCAGTGCGTTTTCCATATCCTCAAGCCGGGCGCGCTCCAGGGAACGCCGCTCATGGACGCGCGCGGAAATGCGGCTGTAGATGTCCGTGCCGCTGATACGCTCCAGAATCGGCGCCCGCTCATCCGGCCCGGCCTGCAGAAACTTGGCGAAATTTCCTTGGGCCAGGAGCATGGAGCGGGTGAACTGCTCGAAATTCATCCCGCATTCCTTCTCGATGCGCTCCGCAGTGTTGCGCAGACCGTCGGCGAGAATGTCACCGGAGATGCCGTCGGCGAACTCGTGTCTCGGGGCTTGCAAGCCCCCATCCGCCCTGCCCCTGGCGCGCTGCTGGCCCCAATGGCAACGGAAAGTCCTGCCGCCGCTCTCGAAGACGACCTCGGCCATGCATTCCCCCCGGCGGCGGGACATGATCTCGTTTGTGCTCTGGCTGATCCTGTTCAGACGGGGCGTGCGCCCGTAAATGGCCAGGCAGACGGCGTCCAGTATGGTGGTTTTGCCCGCGCCCGTCGGCCCGGTGATGGCGAAAATGCCGTCCCCGGCATAGGCCGGGTGCGTGAGATCAATCTCCCATTCCCCGACCAGGGAATTGAGATTCCGCAGGCGTATGCCCAAAATGCGCATCAAGTCCCCCTTATGTCGCCGCGAAGCGGCGCGCCCTGGAGCAATCAACGCTTGAAACAGTTCGCTTACGGCGGACAAAGCCCGCCTGCTCCTGTTTCGCGGCAGGGATTTGCCCGCAAATCCTTGCAGAGCGGTTCACTCGTTTCATTCGTGAACTGCTCTGGAGCAATCAGCGCTTGAAACAGTTCGCTTACGGCGGGCAAATCCCGCCCGTTACTGTTTCGCGGCAGGGGTTTGCCCGCAAATCCTTACAGGGCGGTTCAATCATCATATCTCTGATATCCTCCGGGCAAACGGCATTCCCCCCGGCCTCCGGAAAATTCAGTCCGCGCCGTCTTCCTCTTCCGGGGCGTCCAGGGAGGCAAGAATTTCCCTGTAGGCGAGGCGCAGCCCCGGACGCTGCGCCTCAGGAACCTCATGCCCATCCAGACAACGCTCAAAAACTTCAAGGACATCCAGGTCCGCCAGACGTTCCCCCGCATGTATCCCGCCCAGCATGGTCTGCAGAAGGCGCGCGTCCTTGACCGCGCGAATCTGCATGCGCGTGCCCGATACAAGCGACTCCAGGCAAAGCGGCAGATCGCCGATTATTTCCCCGCCCGTGTAAGTTATCTCCAGCCAGGCCCCGGAATCCGCCCGGGCCAGGGAGATCAGCTTCTCCTCAAGTTCGGCCATGTTCCCGCTGACGCGCAGAAACTCCTGAAAAACCGGGACTTCCAGCGGAACCGCCTCCGCCTTCCCTCCCGCGCATTCCACCAGACAGACGCTCTTTTTCTGCCCGGCCTCGGCAAAGCCCATAGGCAAAGGAGAGCCGCTGTAGCGTATGGTTCCCGCCCCGCTGACCTTCTGGGGGGCATGCAGGTGCCCGAGGGCTACATAGGAGAATAGGGGAGAAAAGACATCGGCCGGCACCATCCCGAGCGATCCCGCGTAAAGGTCCCGCACCCCGTCGCCTTCGCTGCGCCTGCCGCCGGCGACAAAAAGGTGTCCCATGGCCACGACGGGCACGTCCGCCCCCAATCCGGCCCTTTTGCGCCCTGCCAGTTCCGCGACGCGGGCGTAGTGCGCGCGGATGCCGCGCAATCTCGCGGCCTCCTTGTCTTCCATGCTTTCCCCGGCTTCGGAGAGGCGCACGTCGCCATCGCGCAGATAGGGAACGGCGCAGACAATCATCCCGGCCTCGCCCCCGGCGTCGGCAAGCGCCAGCACCTCATCTTCAGGGTTTTCCCCAATCCGGCCGAGCACGTGAATACGCAAAGCCCGGAGCAATTCTCTGGGGGCATTGAGAAAAGAAGGGGAATCGTGGTTGCCGGCGGTAATCACCACGTTACGGCAGACCGGGGAGGCCGCCATGCTGCATAAGAAGCGGTAATACAGTTCCTGGGAACGGGTTCCGGGGGTGGGTGAATCGAAGATATCCCCGGACACGAGCAGGGCCTCCGCCCCATGCCGGTCAACGGCGGACGCGAGCCAGTCCAGAAAAGCCTCGAACTCCGCATGCCTGCCCGCCCGGTTCTCGGTCCGCCCGATATGCCAGTCCGAAGTATGTATGAATTTCATCATGCCCTTCCGGGCGCGATGAAATGCGGCACAAAACGCGAGAGGTTGCCGGTAATCGGACTGTCGTCTTCACGCAGACCCAGGCCGCAGCTCTTGCCGCCCACTATCCAGACCCCGCAGACCGGACCCGCGCCCCCCACAAAAGGCGGGGGATTCAGGGCCTGCCCTATGAAGCCCTCATCCCCGTAAATGCCTTCGGTCATGAAAACCTGCTTGTGATCCTTGAAGACGTAGATATTCGCCCCTTCCCGCGAGAGCAGGGGTTTCAGAACATAGTCGGAGACGGGCGGGGTCTTGGCCGGATTGTGAAACCAAGCCGGCAGAAGGTTGGGGTGTCCCTTGTGTCTCTCCCAGAGCAAGGGGAGAATGCCCTTGTTGGAAAGAAGCATTTTCCAGGCCGGTTCCACAAAGGTGGTGTCGCAGGCGGGCAGAAAATCGGCGAAATCATCCTTCCACATCAGTTCCCAGGGATAGAGCTTGAAGAGGCGGCGGACGGGCGCGCCCTCCGGATCGATGAACAGTCCCTGCGTATCGACCCCTATGTCCTCCATGTAGATCTGCCTGCCCTCTATGCCGGCCTGGGCCGCGCAATCCATGAGGTATTCCACTGTGGCCCGGTCCTCCTCCGTGTCCTTCATGCTCGCGAAATGCATGAGGCCCTTGACCTGAAAGGAGGCGAAGGTTTCGATCAGCCGCTCCTGAATGCTGTTGAACTGATCCGCCCCTTCGGGGAGCGTCCCGAGTTGGATGCAGTCCTCAAGCCAGCGCCACTGGAAAAAGGCAGCCTCGTAGAGGGCGGTCGGAGTGTCGGCGTTGTATTCGTAGAGTTTGGCCGGACCGTGGCCGTCATAGGCGAAGTCGAAACGCCCGTAGAGGGAAGGCTCGTTGCGCTGCCAGGAATCGCGCAACATGTTCCAGAACTCCGGAGGAATGCGCAATGCCGTCAAAAGCTCTTCACTGCCCGCGATCTCCCCCGCCAGGTCCAGACACATGCCGGCCAGTTCCTGAGCCGGTTCCTCGAGTCCGGCTTCGATTTCCTCCAGAGTGAAGGAGTAGGCGGCGGATTCATCCCAGTATATCTCCCCGTCCACGTGATGGAAAAAAAAACCGTTTTCCTCGGCGATTTCCGTCCAGCCGGGGCGGGGATCAAGGCTTACGCGCCTCACGAAGCTCCGCCCAGGCCGCCGGAAAAGCCGCCGCGCGCGCCGAAGCCGGAACGGCCCATGGCGGGTTTGGCGTTGTGGGTGATGCTCTGGCTCAAGCGCTGGCTGGGGTTGCTCACCCGGCCGGAGGAGTCCGAGCGCACGCTGTCCCCGCCGGCGGTACGGAAGGTTCTCTCACCAGGGCGGCCGGCTCCGGCCGGATCCCTGTAGAGACCCTGCGAACCTTGGTACATGCCGCCCGCCCCCAAAAACCGCCCGGCCATGAAACCCATCATCATCGGCATCCAATAGCCGCCGGAATCGGCACGCACCTCGGACTCTGAAGTTCCTCTATCCTTGTCCGCGGGCGCGGCACAGACCCCTGCTCCGAAGTTCGCCTCGCACTCCTCTCTGGAGGAAAAACGCGGGGTACGGACTGCGGCCTCCCGGGCCAGATCCCGGCATTCATCCTCGGAAAACACGGCGCTGTTCACGCATTCCTGCAGAGAGGAAAAGGTGTACATGCCCTCATCGGCGCGATCCGTGCCGCAGCCCTGCGCGCCCATACCGATAGACCCCATAAGCAGCAAGGACA
>JAISZH010000066.1 GCA_031269345.1 Desulfovibrio sp.
AGCGCTCCTTGGCCTTTTTTGCTGCTTTGGTTACTCTGCGGCAGGAGGATGCTCAACCAAGAAGGTAGCATGGGCCTTCAGGCCCATGCGTCTTGCGCCTGGGCGGGGTTTGGACCCCGCCCAAGCTTCCGCCCGTAAGGATACCCCGCCCTTCAGGGCGGGGTCGGGCTGTCCGGCCTGAAGGCCGGGGTCTCAAACCGTAAAGGAAGCTCAGATGAAGAAAACACCACAAATGGGGATTACCCCTTCCGATTGGGAAAATGTCTGTTACTGTATGGCTGTGCGCAAGGCGGCGCGCCTGTTGACGGGGTTCTACGACACGAGGGTTGCTCCCGGCGGGTTGAGAATAACTCAGTACTCGCTGCTCAATCACCTTCTGCGCCTGGGACCCGTGACCATAAACGATCTTTCCGCTGCCGTGTTGCTGGAAAGAACCACGCTGATGCGCAATCTGAACCTGCTGGCAAAGAAAAATCTTGTGGAAATCCTGCCTGCTCCGGCCTCAAAAGCGCACAGTATCCGGCTGACAAACTTGGGAAAAGAAAGGCTTGCCCGGACACGGCCTCTCTGGGAGTTGGCGCAACAAAAAACGGAAGCCCTGTTTACCCCTCAGGAGCAGCTTTTTCTACGCCAGCTGGCTTCCCGTCTATCTTCATATCTCTCTGACGCCGTCGCCTAAGCGCAACAGGATTTTCACGCTGTCTTTCCGGCTGTGCGGCATAGCCGCCGCAGGGAAGGCGATGCCCGCAAAAGCGAAAAAGCTGTGCCAAAAAGGCGCTTTGCCTCCTGCTTATGCTTATGATGTGGGCACGTCCGGCCAAGCCGGCTTGAATGCGGCTTGGCAAGGGCGGACGTGTCCGAATTTTGCAAAAAGTTCCCGATCCCCTGCCCGGTTGCGCGGCGGGTTTGGGGTTCACGGGAATAATTTTCCCTTTTCCCCAAGCGGGAGGATATGCTATTGGCCTTAAATACGCGTAAAATCCGAAAAGAAAAAATTTCGGCCTCCGGCGGCAGGCATTTTGCATAAAGACAAAAAACACCTTTAAGCCGTATAAAGGGACAAGCATGAAGATTAGTAGCGAACAAATCCGGATCATGCGGGAAAACGAGCGTAAGAGCGGGATGAAACCGGATGTCGCCGCGGCTTTTGACGCGGTTTTAAGCCGTGAGATTGATGCTGACGCGTCTAAAAGCCTTGCCGTAGAACCCGCGGTACTGCGCGCCCCGGCCGTTTTGCCGGGACTTGAGACCGCGCCCGCGCTAAGCCCGGGCGACATGGAAAAGACGCCGGGCGGTTTGGAGGAAGAAGTCCGGATGTTTGAGGGTATGCTTGACGGGTTCGAGGATTACGCGAACAATCTGGCTTTGGACGAACGCGCCGACCTGCGCGGGGCCTTTGCGAATTTGGAAAATATCCACAGGCGTCTTGAGGATTTCAAAGCCCGCTTTCCGGACGCCGCCGCCGGGCCGGGCGCTGCCGCGGAGATACTGAACGAGATGGACGTGCTGGCCACGACGGAAATAATCAAGTTCAACCGCGGCGACTACCTGGGATAAGAAAAACGCGCCGGTACGCTCGCGGGGCGAACGGTTTTCAGATCGCCTCGTCCAGAGCTTTCAGAGCGGCCAGGGCGGCCTTGATGCGTATGTCCTCCCGGTGGCCGGAAAAATGGTGGCGGACCGAGGCGATAACCGGCCCGTCCGCTTTTTGGCCGGGGGCGAAAGGCAAACAGACGGCGGTGGCGATCCAGACGGTGCCCACCGGTTTTTCCGGGGTTCCTCCGCCAGGGCCGGCAACGCCGCTGATGGCCAACCCGGCGCTCGCGCCCGTGGCCTGCAAAACCCCGGCGGCCATAGCCTCGACCACAGGCCCGCTGACCGCGCCGTGCTGTTTCAGGAGGTCCCGGCTCACGTTGAGCAGGCTGGTTTTCAGAATATCGGCGTAAGTTACGACCCCGCCGCAAAACCAGCCAGAGCTTCCCGGGACGTTGGTACACAGGACGGACGCAAGCCCGCCGGTGCAGGATTCGGCGATGCCGAGAAACATGTTCCGGGCAATAAGCTTGCGGCTTATCCTGCCGATGAACCATAGACCGTCTTCGGGAAATTCCATAAGATGCGACCCCGCCGGTCGTTCCGCGCACTCCGGGAAAATTCTCATGCGACAGCTTTTTTTCTCAATACTCCCATGTACCGGCATTAGGCAACGGTTGTTTGCAGCCCGTCCGCTTTATGCCAAGCCGCATTCAAACGAGTTTGAATGGAGTAAACGCCCAAGGGGCCCGGCGGCGGTCGCGGCGTTTCTTCTGGTGTTTTGCGCGGCCCTTATCCATCTTTTCCCCATCCGGACCGCGAAGGCCGAGCCCTTGCGCGTGGTCTACGGCTTTGACCGCGAGTTTCCCCCCTTCACCTATGAAGAGCCGGGGGGAAAGGCGGCGGGATTTGAAATCGAGCTGGTGGACGCGATTTTTCATGAATCCGGCGCGCAAATTTTTCACCGCCCCATGCTTTGGGATCGCGTGGGCATCGAACTGGCGAACGGCGGCATCAATCTGACCACGGGCATGGTGCGCACGGAACAAAGAACCCGGCTCTATCTTTTTTCCGAAGCCGCGACTTTTCGTCTGCCAATTCGCATGTTCACCAAGACTTATAACCGTTATCCGGACATCAGCCAGTTGCGCGGGCAGGTGGTGGCGGTGGAGCAGGCCAGCTATCCGGCCGTGCTGCTGGAGCAGTACGGCGGCTTCAACATAAAGCTTTTCCGGAACCGGGGCGCGGCCGTGCGCGCCTTGTACAACGACGAGGTGCAGGCCTACTGCGGCCCTGTCCCGAACACCTATTATCTGGTCAATACCCGCAATTACGGGGGCATCACCAGCATGGGCGCCCCTCTGGGGGTTGCCGAACTGCGGGCCGCCTTCAGCCGGGAACGGGGTGATATCCTGCGCGTTTTCGATGAAGGCTTGAAGAAGCTCATCGATTCCGGGGAATATGATCGCCTGTATCGGAAATGGTTCGTACGCGACGTCGGAGACCAGGAAGGGGACGTGATGCTGGAAAGCGCCCGCAAAGCGTCGATCGCGGCTTATGCCCCGTATGAAGGCAAAGGCGCGGGAGCAGCCGTGCTCACGGCTACAGGCAAGGTCTACGCGGCCTGCACGATGGAGAACGCGGACCTGTCTCTGACCGTTTCCGCCCTGCGCGCGGCCGCTGCCGCTGCGGTGGCGGCAGGCGACTATGAACTGCGCGCGGCCGTCCTGGTGGACAAAAAAGGCGCCTTCATGCAGCCCGCGCCGGGAGACTTGCAGACTCTGGGCGAGTTCGGACGGGGGGTTCTGATCGTACTCGGCAGGGAGAACGGACGTTATGCCGCGAAAATGGTGGCCGAAATCCTGCCCGGCTTAGTGCTCCGGGACGTAGAACTGCGTCCGCCGCCCCTTCCCGAATGACGCGCTGGAAGGATGGCGGGTCCTTGCCGTCGGCGCTGCTCCCGCTCCGGCGTCAGAGCGACCATTCTCCGACCGCCCCCTTGTAGAAGGAGCGTTGGCGGACGTCGCATTCCAACTGTTCCTCCAACGTCGCCGCCCGCTTGCGCAGGATAACCCGCATGGAATCCACGGCCCGCGGCGTGCGCAGCATCTCTTCTCCGGGCACTCCGCGCTCCTCCAGGCTTTTACCGAAGGCGCCCGGGGCAAAGGTCACGGACTGCGTGGAAAAACGCGCCTCCCGCCAACCCAGATACCAGGCCCATTCACAGTAATAAATCCAACTTCTTTCATTGAAGGCCCGCACATGGGTCGGGTCCTGCCAGGCGCTCACGGACAGTTCGTAGGGCACGACGATCTCAAGTTCCCCGCCATCTGTCAGCAAATCCAGAAAATTGCGCATCAGGGTCGGCAAATCCCGGATATGCTCCAGCAGGTCAATGGCGATGACGCGCTTGAAAGCGCCCGGCCGCAGGCGAATGTCCCCGAAGCGCAGGGTGGAATGCTCCCTTTCTCCTTCAAGGGGCAGGGAGAGGTCCAGCACGAGGTCCGGGTTCATGGCAGGGTTGAGGTCAACGTTCAGGCAATCCTGGCGGAAGTCTTTTCCGGATCCGGCGTTGAGCGTACCAGGAAGAACAGGGCCGGAGGCGTGGATTGCGCGTCCGACGACCGCTTCCAGAAAGTCTTCCTGGCGCAGGGCCGCGAAGGCGGCAAACCCGGCGCGCGCCTGCATCTCCCTGGCCCTGGCCGACCGCAGCAGGGACAGGGTTTCCCCGACAAGGTCCTCATAAGCGCAGAAGCGGCAACTTTCCTCAAGGCCGGGTTCGATCTCCGTCTCTTTTTTCCGCTCGGAGACGACCGTCTTGTTGTTGGCCCACAGATACCCCAGCCTGGGCATCTCCAGGGTGGCCGGGATATAATAGTGCACGTTAAGCGCGAGACGCGCGGCGGCAATGGCCCGATCCCGCAGGGTGCCGAATATGCCGGCAGCCGCAAAAACGTTCGCCCCGGCCGAACGCAAATCCTCAATGATTTTGCGGCGGCGTTCATTGATCGTGCCGTAAAACAGCACGTCGAAGGTCTGCGGATACTCCGGATTTAAGCGGGTCATTTCCGGCACATAGCCGAGGCGGAGATGGACGACGTCGGAAAGTCCCCGGCTTTTGCGCAGATAGCGCGCGTTGCGGCGGCTGTAATCCCAGACCGTGAAACGGCGCATGAGTTCGATATAGCGGGGGTTGTTCCAGGGGGTTTTTCTGGTGGTCAGCTGCTCCAGGTTGAAGATGACGCTGTTTTTGGGCAGCAGCTCACCCAGGTTTTCCGGAGCGATGCCGGCTCCGAAGATGATGTTTACGCTTGCGGGGTTCAGGGCGTTGCACCTTGTTTCCACGTTGAAGCCGAGGCGGCGGAAGGCGTGGGACAGGGGCAGGATAACGTCGTCAAAGCCGTTGGGAGGGGCGGTGTCCTGAGGGGAAATTTTTACCAGGCTGAAGTGCATGGAGGTTCACAGCGAAGGCGAAAGCCCGCGCCCCAGAATTTTGTTCAGAAGAAAGAGCGGGACGAGCACGCTCAGGATCAGGATGGCCCCGTAAGCCGAGGCCGGCCCGAAGTCCCCGCTGCCTATATACTGGAAAACCTGAACGGTCATGGTGGTCCAGGGGCCGTAATAAAGGACGATGGTGGAACTCAGTTCCGCCAGGATCGTCACCCACATGATTATGGCCCCGGCGATTATGCCGGGCAGCATGGCGGGGACCACAACCTTGAGGAAAGACTTGAGCGGCGGCACCCCCAGGCTGATCGAAGCCTCTTCCACCGAAGCTTCGATCTGCTGGAGGAGGGCGGAGGTGGTTTTGACGGAAAAGGGCGTCTTGCGCACAAAGTAGGCCAGAACCAGGATCATCCAGGTTCCGGTCAGGGGCAGGGGGCCGCTGTTGTAAGTGGCGGCAAGCGCTATGCCCAGCACGGAGCCGGCAATCACCAAAGGCAGCATCATGGCGAGGTCCAGCACGTAGGCCGAGAGGCCCTTTTTGCGCACAATCAGGTAGCTGACCAGCATGCCGAAGACCATGCCGATGAGTGTGGCCGCGCTGGAGAGGAAAAAGGAGTTGAAAATCGGCCTTGGCGCGACCTGGAGGGCGGCTTTGAGATTGGCCAGGCTGAAGCGTCCGTAGTACATGACCGGGCCGTTCGTCTCCGTGATCGAGGCCGCCAGGATCACGACAAAAGGGGCCAGGGCCAGAACAAGGATCAGGACGCAGAAAGCGAAGGCGGCGAAGGTAGGGAGGGGGGAGAGACTGAGAACTTCAGGCGGGCGCAGGGCGGACATGGCGTAGCTTTTTCTCTCCACGAGCGTTTTCTGCATGACGGTCATGGCCAGAGTAATGAATACGAGGATGGAGCTCAAGGCCCCGGCCATGGCGGGGTTGCCGCCCATTTCGTTCATGAATTCGCTGTACGCCTGTTCCGCCAGGACTTTGAACCCCCCGCCGATAATCGTGGGCACGCCGAAATTTTCTATGGACATGCAAAAGACGATCAGCCCCCCGGCCGCGATGGAGGGGCAGACCACAGGCAGGGTGACGGTACGGAAAACCCTCCAGGGGCTTGCGCCCAAGTTGCGGGCGGATTCTTCCAGAGAGCGGTCCACGGAATTGATGGCCGCGGAAACCATTAGGAAGACAAAGGGGAAAAATTGCAGGGTAAAGACCAGAACCACGCCCTGCCAGCCGGCTATCCCCTGGAACTCTATTCCCAGGCGGGCGAGAAGGGTCGTGATGAAGCCGCTGCGCCCAAGCATGAGCAACCAGGCCTCCGCCCCGATGAAGGTGGGGAGAATCAGGGGCAGGGTTCCCAAGGTGCGCAGTGTGTCGGCAAAAGGCAGTTTGAAGCGTGTGATGAAAAAGGCGAAAGGCGCGCCGATGAGGACGCTCAGCAGGGTGGAGGCGAAGCTCATGAACAGGCTGTTCCCAAGGCATTTCAGGTAAAAAGGACTGGTGAACACCAGATAATAATGCCTGAGAGTGAGTTCTCCGGGGTCGTCTCCCGAGAAACTGGCGAGAAAAATGGAGAACATCGGATAGACGACGAGGAAGAAAAGCACGCAAAGCGCGGAAGCAAAGATGCAGTTCCAGGTGGAGAAGAACTGCCGCGGCCCTTTCATCTGAGCTTCCTTTACGGTTTGAGACCCCGGTCTTCAGGCCGGATAGCCCGACCCCGCCCTGAAGGGCGGGGTATCCTTACGGGCGGAAGCTTGGGCGGGGTCCAAACCCCGCCCAAGCGCAAGACGCATGGGCCTGAAGGCCCATGCTACCTTCTTGGCCAGAAATCCCCCCTGCCGATGAGCAAAACGGAATTGTTGCCCCCGAAGGCGAGGGACTGGGAGAGGGCGAAGCGTTCGGAAATCTCAAGGGCCGCGCGTACCGGGGCGATGCCGATCTCCGGGTCTGCCTCCTGAAAGCGGCGGCTCGGCAAAAGCTTGCCCCTGTTGAGGCAGCAGGCGGTCAATACCGCCTCGACGGCCCCGGCCGCGCCCAGGGTATGTCCCGTAGACCCTTTGGTGGCGCTTAGGGGGACATCCGGGCAATGGGCGGCGAAAAAGGCGGCTTCCGCGGCATCGTTGGTCCTGGTGCCGGTCCCGTGGGCATTGACGAAAGCCATGTCCGCCCAGCCCAGGCCGGCTTGGGCGAAAGCCTGTTCCACGGCCGCTTTAAGACCGCGTCCCATCGGATGAGGGGCGGTAAGGTGGTGGGCGTCCGTGGAGGTGCCGTACCCGACGATAAAGGATTGGGCCGCAACGCCCCTGCGTTTGCGCGAGGCGGAGGATTCCAGGAGCAGGAAAGCCGCTCCCTCGCCGAGGCTCAGTCCGGAGCGGCGCGCGTCAAATGGGCGGCAGGCTTCCGGGGAGAGCAGGCGCAGAGAGGCAAAGCCGAAATAGGTGACGGGCGAGATGGCGTCCGCACCCCCGGCCAGGGCGAGGTCGCAAAGCCCCGATCTTATCCAGGAGGCGGCTATCCCGATGGCGTCGGCTCCGGAAGAACAGGCGTTGGTCACGGTCAGCGCCGGGCCCTTGCAGGAAAAGGCCCGCCTCAAAGCCACAGCCGGGCTTGAGAGCAGATAGCGGTCAATCTCGTCCAAAGGTGGGCTGGCCCCAGCCCGCGTCTGAAAGTAGAAATCCGAAAAATCCAGGGAAGCCCCGACCGAGGTGCCAAGGGCAATGCCCATGCGAAGCTTCGGGATTTCCTCCGCGTCAATCTGCGCCGAATCCAAGGCCTCGCGGGCGGCGCACAAGGCAAGTTCCAGAGTGCGCGAGCGCTTTGCCGAAGGATTGGCGGGTCGTGCGCAAAGAAAGACGGGGTAGAGGTTCTCCGCGTGAAAAGGGGGCGATCCGGCAGCCGTTTCCCCTCCGGCCATGCTCGCAAAGGCGGCCTCCGTGCCGTATCCGGCGGCGCAAACCAGCCCCATGCCGCTTGCGGCGACGGGTTCCACGGCAAAAGGCGTCATGGCGTCCGACGGCTCTCTATGAATTTTGCGAGACTGTTCAGAGAAGCAAAGGCCTGCCTGGCTTCCTCCGCATTGTCCAGGGCCACGCCGAAATTGCGCTGAACCAGCACCACCAGTTCAATGGCGTCAAGGGAATCCAGCCCCAGTCCATCCCCGAAAAGGGGCGCGTCCTCCTTAATGTCTTCCGGAGAAATGTCTTCAAGTTTAAGCTCTTTGATTATTTCCCTTTTCAGAACCTCGCGGATGTCCATGCGCTTTATTTCTCCCACAGGTTGAAGAAATTGAAGAACTGGTAGGGATGCTCGGCCGTGAAAGCTTCCAGAAGCGACGCAAAGCGCTGTACATAAGGCCGGTAGGCTTCGGGGTCGTTTTTAAGGTCGACCGGTGCCTGAATTACGTCCGCGACGCGCGTTTCCCCCCGGCAGACCCCGGTACGCAGGTGGAAGACAACCGCCACCGGCGCGCCGCTTGCCGCGGACATCCGAAAAGCCAGGTAGGGCAAAAGGACCGGTTCGCCCAGAAAATTCACCGCCAGCGTCGCGCCGCTTCCGAACGCCCTGTCGCCCATCATGCACAAAATTTCCTTTGCGCGCAAGATACGCAGGATCCTGACCACGGACATGGGACCGTCCGCGGGGTCAATAACGCTGTACGGGGCTTCTGCGCCGCTGTGCTCATGCGCTTCCCTGTCCACGTCCCCGCGATCTTTGACGCCCAGGACATGCACGGGGCGGCCCACATGCCCGGCCAGGAAAACCTGCGCCATATGCCTTGCCCCTGTATGCGCCGAGAGCAGTATCAATCCTCCATCCCGACGTCCCCCTCCATGGGCCAGGCCGCGTATGGCCTCCAGAGCCTCCTCCGCAAAAAAGAACCGGCCGTTGATGCCGGCAGCGGCCCTGTCTACCAGGCAGAGTCCGAAATTCCACTGCAGTTTCCAGATGTGCCGGAGCATGTGCATGCCCCCGCAGCCCGGGAAACGACGTTCAAGATAAGGGCGGCAGCGCGCGGCGGTGGAGGGTTTCAAGGTGTACCAGGAAACGACGAAGAAGAGCAGGACATAGGCCGCATGAACCCCAAGGCGGCCTATAACGGCATAGAAGATCAGATGTTGCGCGCGGGAACCTTCGCTTTTGCCGGTCGCGCCGGGATTAGTGCGCATCGCTTTGAAACCTTTTACGCTTATAGCGCCTTTATGGAAACACTGATTAATTGGGGCTCCGCCCCAAACCCTGCCGGGGGAAATGATTTCCCCCGGACCCCCTCAGCTGTAACCATCCCATATATCAACCGGGGGTGCAGGGGCATCATTCCCCTGCCGGGGGTGTGTGAGGAGGCAACGCCTCCTCACTGGAATCAGCGTTTCCTTATAGTTCTGTTCAGCGTCCGGGCCGCCGCATAGACCAGGGCGCCGCATAAAAGCCCCAGCAGCGGGGCGAGCGCCAGCGAGCCCAGACACCATTCCCACACCCGGTCCAGGGCTTCATAGCCCAGAGTTTGCAGGGATATTTCGGTAAGCCAGCGGCCGTGCCGGAGATAATGCCCGACCTCTATGCACAAGGCGGGGACAAAGGGAGGCATCCCGAGCTGGCCAGCGGCCAGTCCCACGAACCTGTTCACCCTGAATATCCCGGTGAACAGCAAAATCGCCATGGTGTGCAGTCCGAAAATAGGCAGGGCGGAGATGCCCATGCCGATTGCCGCGGCGATCGCCGCGTTTTTCGGGGTGGTCCGATCCGCCAGAACCAGGCGCAGAGAACGCAGGGGATGCAGGGCGCTGACGCTTCCGGATTCGTCCGGGAGGAATTTTTTTTGCGGCCAGGGCAGGAGAGATCTCGTCGTCAACCAGGAATTGAGCAGAGTGAGGCGCAGGTTGTCCATCAGGGGCCGGAAATGCGACACCCTCTCCCCGGCAGGCTTGTAACGCACCTTTATGGGAAGGTTTTTTATGGCAAACCCCGCCCAGGACGCCCGGACCAGCACCTCGGTTTCAAAACCGTAGCGCCGCTCCAGGCAGCGGATTTTGTCCAGCACGGCCAGGGGGTAGAGACGAAAGCCGCTTTGTACGTCTTTCGTGAGTCGCCCGGTCTGCACAGCGTACCAGAAATTGGAAAAACTTCTCCCGAAACGGGATGAGAAAGGGACGTTTGGAGTATTGAAATCCCGATCCCCCACATATATCGTCAGGGGGTCGGCTGTTGCCGCGGCGAGAAAGCGGGGCAGGTCGGCCGGGTCATGCTGGGCGTCCGCGTCTATGGTGATGATATGGGTCATGCCTTTTTTTGCTGATGCCGCGGCGCCGGTCAGGATCGCCGCTCCCTTGCCCAGGTTGCGCTGGTGGCGCAGGCAGGAAACGGCAAGGCCGCAAAGCGGATGGGACGCGGCCGGAACGAGAGAGCCGTCCGGGCGCGCCTGATCGTTTTCATAGCGCAGATCAGTACTCGCGTCGTCCACGACCAGAACGTGGGGGTGCAGGGAAAGCGCGGCGCGGACGACATCCGCCAGGGTCGCGCCGTGGTTGTAGACAGGCACGATTATCATGACGCGGGAGGCATCCGGCGCGGGCGCGCAAGCGTGAGCGGGCATGCGAAACATTAAGTCGCAAGAGCCGATATGGCAACAGGACCTTCTTGTGCTGCGGCTTCTCCTTCACTATCCCATTCGCTTTCTATCGAAAGCAAATTGGCATCAAAATTAGATGGCGTCGTCACTACGTCTATAACACGCTGAAAATATTTGAATATTTTATAGTGTTGCGGGACAGAAATTTTCAAATAATTTCACAGTATTATCAACCATATGACGACACCA
>JAISZH010000076.1 GCA_031269345.1 Desulfovibrio sp.
ATTGCCGACGCAAGCGCTCTATTCAAAAATAACGGCCAGTTTCGCCAATACCTCTTCCATAATATACGCTGGAACGCTTTCCAGGCGCTTGCCTTTCCTGGCTTTGACATCCAACGTGCGGGGCTGGTCGCAACGGACAACGCCATTTGTCCGGGTGCCCGCTCCGGCAAGCGGCACGGCAAAACCGGCCGTCCGGGCAAAGTCTCCGCCGCTGGTGATGGGCAAAACCACGGGCGCCCGAGTTACCTGGTTAAATGCGGTGGGGGAAACAATAAGGACAGGGCGCGTTCCCCGCTGCTCATGCCCTGCAGTCGGATCCAGGACCACAAGATAAATATCGCCGCGCTTCATTACAGCAATTCCCTGCCCACAGCGGCGGAAGTTGTCCATTCCCTGTCCTGCGGCGAGGCATCGGCCGTTGCCCCGCATTGCTCCAGAAGTTCGCGCAGCGTGTACCGGCGGCGCTTCGCCCCGATCACCATGCGTCCGTCTTCCACCGCAAGCTCCACCGTTGTCCCGGCCCGCAGGTTCAGCACGTCCAGAACCGCCGGGGGCACGGCCAACATCACGGAACCGCCGACTTTACGCAGATGGGTTGTATGCATCAGATTCTCTCCTTGAATTATATTTATATATAATTTTGAATAAAAAAACAAGTAAGGAAAAATACTCCATGTCCACAATCATCATCGGCGGCGCGGGCTTCATCGGCAGCAAACTCACGCGCCATTTTCTCCAGCGGGGCAACAACGTACTGGTCATTGACAACCTCTGCCGGGGGCGCCGGGAGTATATCGAATCCCTGCCCGGTCAGGAACGGCTGACTTTTGTCCATGCCGATGCCTCCGACACCCAGGCTGTACTGAAAATTTGCGCGCAATACCATGCCCGCTTCCCGGTTGACGCCGTCTGGCACCTGGCGGCCAACTCCGATATCCCCGCCGGTATTGCTGACGCTTCAGTGGATTTGCGCGACACTTTCATGACCACCTACGCCGTGCTGGAGGCCATGAAAACACTGGGGCTGAAAAAACTGATTTTTGCCTCCAGTTCCGCCGTCTATGGGGATCACGGCCCGGATGTTCTCCTGCGCGAAGATACCGGCCCGCTCCTGCCCATTTCCAACTACGGAGCCATGAAGCTGGCCTCGGAAGCGTTGATTAGCGCCGCTGCCGAAAGCTGGCTGGAGCACTCCTGGATTTTCCGTTTTCCCAATGTGGTGGGGGTTCCCGCCACCCACGGGGTTATTCTGGACTTTATCCGCAAACTCAAGGTCACACCAGGCAAACTCGACGTACTCGGCAACGGAACGCAGCAAAAAGCGTATCTGCACGCGGACGAGCTTGTGGAGGCCATGCTTTTTCTCGCGGACAAGGACAGCGGAAAATGCAATCTGTACAACATCGGCCCGGACGACGCCGGGTGCCGCGTGGCGGATATCGCGACAACCGTGGTGGAGCGGGTCAGCCCCGGCGCTCAAATCCTCTTTGGCACGGAAGGACGCGGCTGGGTCGGCGACGTGCCAAAGTTCCGCTACAGCGTGGACAAGGCGGCCGCCCTGGGCTGGAAACCGCGCTTTTCCTCGCTGCAGGCCGTGCGCCGCGCCGTGGACGAGATAGCCTTGCAGGAAGGAATCCTGTTGTGAAGCCCCTGAAAGAAACCATCATCCTCGCCGGGGGCAAGGGGACGCGGCTGGCATCGCGCCTGAACGGTTTACCCAAGCCTCTGGTGAACGTCGCGGGCGTGCCGTTGCTGGAACGGCAGATCCTGCACTGCAAGTCCTTCGGCATTGAGTCGGTACTGCTGCTGGTCAATCACCGCGCTGACCGCATTGCGGAGTTTTGCGCCCAAAAAGACAACTTTGGCCTGCGCCTTTCCCTGGTGGATGACGGCGAACCGCGCGGCACGGGTGGCGCCACCCTGGCAGCCCTGCCGTATCTTGTGTCTGATTCGCAAGATGTGCTTATCATGTATGGCGACACTCTTTTGAATATTGATCTGGAACGGTTTCACGCCGCCCATGCCGCCAGGGGGGCGGACGCCTCCCTGCTTTTGCACCCCAATACCCACCCGCAGGATTCCGATTTGGTGGAGCTGGACGAGTCCGGCTATCTGGCGAAACTGCACCCGTATCCTCATCCGGAAGGCGCGGAGTATCCCAATCTTGTCAATGCGGCGCTATACATCGTGAAGAGGTCTGTCCTTGAATCATTTCGCTACCTGACGGGGGGCAGCCCGAAAGTTTTTGATTTTGCCAAAGATGTATTTCCTCTCATGCTGAAAAAAGGGGGAAAACTCTATGGCTATGTTTCGCCTGAATATATCAAGGATGTGGGCACACCGGAGCGTCTGGACAGCGCCGAAGCCGATATTCTTTCAGGCCGCTTTGCCGGGGGGACACTGCGCCTGCCGCAGAGGGCGGTTTTTCTGGACAGGGACGGGGTACTCAATGAGGACGTGGGCTATATCACCAGCCCGGATCAACTCACGCTTCTTCCGGGCAGCGCGCAGGCCGTGCGCCGCCTGAACAAGGCGGGAATGCTGGCTGTGGTGATCACCAATCAGCCCGTGCTGGCGCGGGGCGAGTGCGACGAGGCGGCGCTGCGAACCGTGCATACGCGCCTGGAATATCTGCTCGGGCTGGAAGGGGCGTATATCGACCGACTCTATTACTGCCCGCATCACCCTGATAAGGGGTTCCCAGGTGAGCGTCCGGAACTGAAAATGGTCTGCTCCTGCCGTAAACCCGCTCCGGGTATGGTGTTCAAGGCTGCGGAAGATTTGCATATTGATGTTCGGAACAGTTGGTTTGTGGGAGATAGGAAAAGTGATATCCAGTGCGCCAAAAACGCGGGATGCCGCTCCATCCTGACCGTCAGGGAAGCTTCCGGGCAGGACGGCGAGGTTTTCGCGGATACGGGTGACATCCAGCCTGATTTCAAGGCGAATGATCTCGCTGCCGCTGTGGACATTATTTTACTGCGGCAAGAAGACGCGAGGTAACTTTGCCCAAAATATCCGTACTCTTGCCGGTTCGCAACGCTCAGCCGTTTTTG
The DNA here is from genome assembly GCA_031269345.1 of Desulfovibrio sp. Lineage (GTDB taxonomy): Bacteria > Desulfobacterota > Desulfovibrionia > Desulfovibrionales > Desulfovibrionaceae > Frigididesulfovibrio. The sequence goes on from JAISZH010000076.1 coordinate 3,057, forward strand.
GCCGAGGCGATACAAAGCATTCAAAATCAGAGCTTCGGGGATTTTGAGTTGCTGTTGCTCTATTCCCCTTCTTCAGACGGCTCCCGCGCGGTGCTGGAAGCTATGGCGCGGCGGGACAAGCGTCTTGTGCTCATGGATGTTGCCGGGGGCAATCTGGCTGCCTGCCTGAATGAAGGACTACGGGCGGCGCGTGGGGAATTCATTGCCCGCATGGATGCGGATGATGTGGCGTATCCGGAACGTTTTGCCCGGCAGACTGCCGCCTTTGCCGCCCGACCGGAACTTGGCCTGTTGGGCAGCGCCGTTCGCTACATTAACGCGGCGGGGCGCAAAGGGCGCACCATCAGGCAGCCACGCGGTGACGACATTGAGCGGGCTTTTTACTGGGGCTGCCCCTTCACGCACTCCAGCGTCATGACGCGCCGCGCGGTTATGGAAATGTGCGGAGGGTACAGAGAGCTTTTCACGCTGGCCGAAGATTATGATTTGTGGCTGCGCCTGCACGGCCTGACGACAATGGATAATCTGCCGGAAACCCTGCTCTGTTACCGACTGCATGCGACGAACAGCGCCAAGGTGAAGGCCCTTGACGGGCGCCGCTACGCCTTTTTCGCGCAAGCGGCCTGGCTGGCGCGGCGGCAAGGTCTGCCCGACCCACTGGAAAACTTGACTTCCCTGCCGGACCCCGCATCCCTGTCCCTGTCGAGGGCGGAAATGAACGCCCTGTACGGACGCATTCTGGCCGGCTCCGCGCATCTGCTTGGCGATATTCTGGATGACCCGGAAGGCGCTGTCTGGTGGCCGCGCATGGCGGCAATCGCCGACAACGCGGAACGCAGGAAGAGCATGGCCCTCTGCCGCCTGCGCTGCGCCCGCTTTTATGCCCGGCGCGATAGGTTACGCTGTCTGCGGCATGGCCTGGCTGCCCTGCGAATATCTCCCGGCCTGATCACCGGCTACGGATTCAGAATACTATGGCAACTGTTCCAGCATGATGTGAACAAATAAGAAAGGCAAAGAAGCCTCCATGCGCCTTTTGCAACAATTGCGGCACAAATTCATTGACGATTTCCTGCGGGTTTACGCATTGTTGCCGGTTCGGCTGCGGCGGCGCACACTGCGCGTATTTTTTTACATAATCATCCTGGCCTCGCTGGAAGTACTCAGCATTCTATCCATTTCCTTTCTGGCGCTCAGCGTGGCCGCACCGGAAAAACTCTCGGAATTCAGTTTTATCCCCACGCTGTTCCGGTTTTTTCCCGGCCTGGCCTCTTTGTGCGCCGACCCGCGCCTGTTTGCCCTGATAGCCTCCTCGGCAGTTGTTCTGCTGGTCATGGCCAAAAATGGCATGTCGGCCTTTGTGGGGCTGGCCGCATCCCGTTTGGGCGAGGAAATTTCTCTGTTCGCCGGGGATACGCTTTTCAGACACTACCTATACAGCCCCTATATCAACCACCTTGCTGGCAACAACGACATATTTCAGGCTCTTTCCTTTCGCAGCCAACTGGGGGCCATGGTCATCAACATCATGATGATATATACTTACGCGGGCATATCTCTCGGGCTTTTTCTAACGCTGGTCACGGCTACGCCGGAGGTCTTGCTGTTGGTTATAGGGGGAGCGACGCTGCTTGCCGCAACCCTGTACAAAAGTATGAAAAGCGCCATAGACGAGGCTGGTGAGCAGTCTACCGGGTACAGCAACAGGGAAACGCGATCGACATTAAGCGCCATGAACGGCATAAGGGAAGTCCTGATTTACCGACAGCAGCCGGTGTTCTTCAAGACGTTTCATGATGCCTGTCAAGGCGGTGTGCCAAGCCGTGCCTTTCTTGCCATTGCGCCCCCCATTCCCCCCTGGGTGCTGGAGGTGGTCGGATTTCTGGCTATCCCGATCACGCTGGGGGTCATGTTTTGGCTGTATGACGCTTCCATGGCGCGCATGACCGGAATTCTGACCATGATCATGCTGGTCTCCTGGCGTGTGCTCCCCCTTTTCAGCCGCTCTCTTTCCTGTCTTGTCACCTTGCGCGGGGTACGCTACGCGGCCATGGCCTGTCTGGAACGTGTCGAAGATATTCTGCGCAACCCCATTGAGGCTCAAGTTGAGCCGGAGCCGAACTTTGCCTTCCGCAAGGATATTGTTTTCAATCATGTACGCTTTCGGTATCCGACAGCGGCGGGTGATTGTTTGCACGACCTGTGCTTTTCCATTGAACGCGGAGAGTGTGTCGGCATCATAGGGCAGTCCGGCGCGGGAAAAAGCTCTATCGCCGCCATTCTCAGCGGGCTTGTCCAACCAACGTCCGGGGATTTTCTGGTTGACGGCAGGCCTTTGACTCCAGCCGAACTGGCCGCTTATTCACTCCAGGTCGGTTATGTCCCGCAAACACCATACATCATGCCCGGAACCCTGGCTGAAAATGTCGCCTTCAGCCAATGGGGCAAGCCCTGGGACGAGGAAATGGTGCTGAGGGCCTGCCGTTTTGCGGCCCTTGATATTGTGGATACCCATCCTATGGGTATCAGGCTGCCCATAGGGGAGCAGGGAACAGGGCTTTCCGGCGGGCAGGCTCAGCGGCTTTCCATAGCCAGGGCTTTGTATGTCAACCCCTGCTTGCTTATTCTGGACGAGGCGACCAGCGCTTTGGATTCGGCGGTTGAATCCGCCATTATGAGCACTATTTACGCTTTGCCGAAAACAATAACCATCGTGATCATAGCGCACAGGTTGTCTACTGTTGAGCACTGCGGCAGGCTTTTGTGGATAGACAACGGCAAAATCATGGCAAGCGGCACGCCGGATGTTGTCTTGCCGCGCTATAGAAAACACCTGGACGCAAGCGCGGAGGCACTGATGGAAAGAAACAAATAGCACCCAACGCATTAAAGATTCTGGCTTGGCTGAGTGCTGCCATTACTCCACCTCGTGCCTGTTGCCGTCAGCGGTAAATAATTCTCACCCGTCACCATTTTGCCCGGTTGTAAAGTCCCCATTTTTAGGGCCAGCAATAAGTAGAAACTTTCGGTAGCGTTACGGGGTGGCCCCCGAAGTTTGACAGTTTTTAGCGTATAAATCTTGTAAATTCAAAGTATTATCGAAAACAGCTTGGGTACTTTCGTACTACAGGTCTATCATTTGAATCTTATGTTTGGATGGCAAGG
>JAISZH010000082.1 GCA_031269345.1 Desulfovibrio sp.
CTGTCGCAAAAGTGCTTGCCAAACATGCGCATTGTTGTTAGAAGCCACTAAAATTTAATTTTGAGCGACTTTTTTTGAGCGACTTTTCCGCCGCCAACAGGCGGGCGGGGCGGCAAAGCCGCCTTGAGCGGGCTGAAAACCACGTTTTTTGACGAAAATTTCCCTTATGGTCTGAAGCTTCTCCCTTCAGGGAGATTTCCGCTTGACGCTCAGCTTTGCCGGGCATAGCCTCACGGCTGCCCCTCCCTTCAGCGAGGAGCAATCCACCCGGCGCCGTCCGCCGGGACGGAGTCATCCGGCGGACGGCGCCGGGTGCGGATTGAGACACGAAACGGTTACATAACGAAGCACACTTTCGGCAACGGCCCGGGGTGCCGGCGCGATTGGCGCGCCGGCTGCAGGGTTCGGCTGAGGTGGAAGCGTACGCTTGCGGGGGTGTGCGGCCTTGCGCGGGCGGACGAAAACCCTGGAGAATTTTATGGCCTATGTAAGCATGAAGCAGATGCTGGAGACCGGCGTGCATTTCGGGCATCAGACCCGACGCTGGAATCCCAAGATGAAGCCTTATATCTTCGGAGCCCGCAACGGTATCCACATTATCGATTTGCAGCAGACCGTCAAACTCTACCGCACGGCGCACGACAAGGTGGCGCAGGTCGTGGCCGGGGGTGGACAGGTCATTTTCATCGGCACCAAGCGCCAGGCCCAGGAATCCGTTTCCGCGGAAGCCGCCCGCGCCGGACAGTTCCATGTGGCCAACCGCTGGATGGGAGGCACGCTCACCAATTTTGCAACCATCCAGAAAAGCATTGAGCGCATGAAAAAGCTGGAGGCGATGTTTGCCGACGGCAGCGTGAACCGATATCAGAAAAAAGAGATTCTGACCTTGAAGCGCGAGTTGGACAAGCTTCTGCTCGTGCTCGGCGGCATCCGGGACATGAGCAGCCTGCCCAGCGTCGCTTTCATCATCGACCCGCACCGCGAGGAGATCGCGGTAAAGGAATGCCGCACCCTGGGCATACCCATAGTGGCCGTGACGGACACCAACTGCGACCCGGATCTGATAGATTACATCATCCCCGGAAACGACGACGCCATCCGAGCCATTAAGCTGTTCGTCTCCTGCATAGCCGACGCCTGTCTCGAGGGCGAAGCCATGCGCAAGGATCGTGGCCGGGACGGGTCTGCCGCAGTGGAGGCGGAACTCAGGCAAGCTGCGGCTGCGCGGCAGGCGCCCTTAAGCGTGGATTCCCCGGCGCGCGAAGCCGATCTTGCTCAGGATGCGCCTCTGAGCGCGGATTCCCCGGCGCGCGAAGCTATGCTTGCGCAGGAGGCGGGCACGAGCGAATAGGCGCGCCGCCGGAGGCGGTGCAAAACCTACTGGTTCCCGCATAAAGAAAGGAGAACGTAATGGCTGAGATTTCGGCCTCCATGGTTAAAGAACTGCGCGAGCGCACCGGCGCCGGCATGATGGATTGCAAGAAAGCCTTGCAGGAAAGCGGCGGAGTGATGGAAGACGCCATCGACATCCTGCGCAGCAAGGGGTTGTCCAAGGCCGCGAAAAAGGCCGGACGCGCTACATCCGAAGGGCTGATCGGTCTGAAGATCGCTCCTGACAACAGGGCGGCGGCCATTGCCGAGGTCCTTTGCGAAACAGATTTCGTGGCGCGCGGCGAGCGTTTCAAAACCTTCGCGGCCGGAGTGGCGGACAGGGTTTTGACGCACAGACCGGCCCAGGCCGAAGTTCTGCTGGACATGGTCCAAAATGAGCTTAACAACCACATCGCCACCTTGGGCGAAAACATGTCTCTCGGGCGTTTCGAGCGCTATGAGTCTGATGGGCCGGGCATTGTCGGAACCTACGTGCACAGCAATGGCAAGATCGGCGTGCTGGTGGAGCTTGGGGTCGGAAAGGCCGAGACGGCGGGAAAGCCGGAGCTTTTGGAACTGGCCCGCAACCTGGCCATGCAGGTGGCCGCCGCCGGGGCTGTGGCCGTTGATCCGGCAGGCGTCGACCCCGCCGCCCTGGAGCGCGAACGGGCCGTTTTGCGTCAGAAAACCCTAGACGAAGGCAAGCCGGCGGACAAAGTGGATCAGATCGTCGAAGGACGCCTGCGCAAGTTTTACCAGGAAGTCTGTCTGCTTGAGCAGCCGTACATCCGCGATGACAAGGTGGTCATCAAAAACCTTTTGCTGGACAGCGGCAAGGCCCTGCGCGACGCGATCAGCGTGCGCCGCTTTGCGTGCATACGGTTGGGGGAAAATGCCTGAAGGCGTCCTGTCGGGTCTGACGGGTCTGGTGCTTACCGGAAATTCCCGGAGGCTGCTGGAGGCGTGCCTTTCTTCCCTTGGTTTTTGCGGCGATCTTCTGGTTGTGGACTGTTTCAGCCAAGACGGCACTCTGGAGATCGCCGCCCGGTATAAGGCCAGGATACTCAGCCGGGCCTGGACGGGCATAGGCGAACAGTTCGTCTATGCCTTTCAGCATGTCCACAGCGACTGGGTTTTTATCCTGGATTCCGACGAGGTGTGCAGCCCCGCCCTTGCGGAAGAAATCGCCGGCCTGCTTGCAGGGCGGGGGCCGGCGCAGGAGACGGACGGCTATTATATTCCCCGCCGTTCCTGGTATTTTGACCGTTTTATCCTGCATGGCGGCTGGCAGCCGGACAGGCTGTACCGTCTTTTCCGGAACGGACGGGTCAATATGGACATGAGCGGCGTGCATCAAACCTTCCGTCCCATTGGGGCCGCCGGGCGGCTTCGCGGGGAGATTGTCCATTATCCCTATTCCTCTTTTGCCAATCACTTGGAAAAGATAAACGGATATGCCGAGGGCGGGGCCGGGGATCTGGCGGCCAAAGGCCGCGTAGGCGGTCTGACGCGGGGTGTGGCCCATGCCCTGTGGCGTTTTTTGCGCGGTTATGTTTTCCGGCTGGGTTTTCTGGACGGCAAGGCGGGATTTATCCTGGCCTGCCACGGTTCATTTTACGCCTTTTTAAAGTATGTCCGGGTGCTTAAGGCAAGTTGGGGAGCGCCTTATGATCATCATTAGAGCAGTTCACGACCAAGAAGGCAGCATGGGCCTTCAGGCCCATGCGTCTTGCGCTTGGACGGGGTTTGGACCCCGCCCAAGCTTCCGCCCGTACGGATACCCCGCCCTTCAGGGCGGGGTCGGGCTATCCGGCCTGAAGGCCGGGGTCTCAAACCGTTAAGGACGCTCAGATGAAACGAGTGAACTGCTCTGCAAGGGTTTGCGGCGCAAATCCTTGCCGCGAAACAGGGCAGGCGGGCTTTGCCCGCCGTAAGCGAACTGTAAGCGTTAATTGCTCTAGAGCGTCTCATACTTGAGACGTCTGCGGCGGCTTCGCCCGCGCCATCCCAATTCGCTTTCTAGCGAAAGCAAATTGGCGCCAAGCGAGCTGCCCACAAGCGTCGCGGCCGCGACCAATCCGCCCAGATCGGGTTTTTCCGGGAGGGTATGATGGCTGAGTTGAAATACCGGCGCATTCTGCTTAAACTGAGCGGAGAGGCACTGGCCGGAGACAAGGGTTTTGGCATCGACCCCGACACCGTGGGCAGGATCAGCGGCGAGATCGAGGCCATCCTGGATTTGGGCGCGCAGGTGGCGCTGGTGATCGGCGGCGGCAATATCTTTCGCGGCATATCCTCTTCCGCAAGGGGTATGGACAGGGCATCGGCGGACTACATGGGCATGCTGGCCACGGTGATGAACGCTGTGGCGGTTCAGGATTTTCTGGAGAAACGCGGGCGCTGCACCCGCGTGTTGTCAGCCATCACCATGCAGGAGGTGTGCGAGCCTTATGTGCGCCGCCGCGCCGAGCGGCACCTGGAAAAGGGACGGGTGGTGATCTGCGCCGCCGGCACCGGCAACCCCTACTTCACGACGGATACGGCCGCTGCCTTGCGCGGCATGGAACTCAAGTGCGATGTGATCATCAAGGCCACCAAGGTGGACGGCATCTACGACAAGGACCCCATGAAATTCAACGATGCGGTGCGCTACCGGCGAATCGGCTATGCCGAGGCCGTGGAGAAGCGGCTCGCGGTGATGGACTATACGGCCTTTACCCTGGCCAGGGAAAATCGTATTCCGATCATTGTCTGCGATATGTTCGACGGGGCCATACGCAGGCTGCTTCTTGGCGAGACGGTGGGCACACTGGTCGGGGATTAGAGCAGTTGACTCGTTTCATTCGTGAACTGCTCTGCAAGGATTTGCATGCAAATCCCTGCCGCGAAACAGGAGCAGGCGGGCTTTGCCCGATGTAGGCGAACTGTTTCAAGCGTCAATTGCTCATGAGCAATTTCAAAGTGAAATCGCTCTGACATCCGCAAGAGCGGATGCCCGCCGCAAAGGTGTAAACGCAATTTATTTGCGCTGTTGAACGCCGGAGAGGGCGTAGGCCGGAGAGGGCTGGGGCGCATAATCGCAAAGTTAAAATGCTGTAGTACATCGCTAGAGGCGCCAAGTTTGCGGCGTCTCGCGGGCGCTGACAGGAGGCGGAAGAATGGAAGGCGTAAAAAAAGACGCGGAAGAACACATGGAAAAGGCCATGGCGGCCCTGGCGCGCGATTTCGGTAAACTGCGCACCGGCCGGGCCTCTACCGGCCTGGTGGACGGCCTTAAGGTCGATTATTATGGAACGCCTACGCCTGTCGGGCAACTGGCTTCGGTAGCCACGCCCGACAGCCGCACGATTACCATACAGCCTTGGGACAAGGCTTCTTTCGCCCTGGTGGAAAAAGCCATCCTCAAATCCGACCTCGGACTCACTCCGGTAAATGACGGACGCCTGATCCGCGTAAACATCCCGGTTCTTACGGAAGAAAGACGCAAGGAACTGGTGAAGGTGGCGCGCAAATACAGTGAGGAAACCAAAATCGCCGTGCGCAATATACGCCGTGAGGCCAACGACTCTTTGAAAAAACTGGAAAAAGACAAGAGCAGGGCCTACAGCGAGGATGAGATAAAAAAGGCTCAGGACGCTGTCCAGAAACTTACCGATCTTTATGTGTCCAAGGTTGACGAGCAGTGCAAGATTAAGGAAAAAGAGATCATGGAGTTTTGACCGGAAATTCCTTTTGTTGGTACCCGCGTTGGAAAATAAAATTTTCCCTGCGGAGGATCGCCAGACGAAAACGCGGTTTTCCGCTGGCTTGCGCCGCTTCGCGGCGACAGCGGCCGTCTGGCCGCTGTTCAGATTTCCCTGCGGAAATCTGTAACGCCCGGCAGAGCCTTGCATACCGTTCCGGTGGCCACTTCTTTTAGATGGCGTCGTCACTACGCCTATAACACGCTGAAAATATTTGAATATTGTGTAGTGTTGCGAGACAGAAATTTTCAAATAATTTCACGGTATTATCAATCGTATGACGACACCATCTAGAGTGGCTCATAAATGAAACGAGTGAACCGCTGGGCAAGGATTTGCGGCGCAAATTTTTGCCGCGGGATGCTTACAGGCGGGCTTTGCCCGCCGTTAAGTAAGCATATCAAGCGTAAGTGCCACAGAACGCGAATTGGGATGGCGCAGACGAAGCCCCCGCGCCAGTTTTTGAAAAATCAGGCTTCGCCTGTTTTTCAAAAACTTTGGCGTCCTGCATTCAAACTTGTTTGAATGCGACTTGGTATGAAACATGGATTTTTTCTTTCAAGCTCTGGATATGCTGCTGCATATCGACGTTTACCTGCGCGATGTCGTGGAGGCCTACGGCCATCTGGTTTATCTTTTGCTTTTTGTCGTTGTTTTCTGCGAAACAGGGCTGGTGGTCACGCCCTTTTTACCCGGGGATTCCTTGCTTTTCGCGGGCGGCGCCCTGGCCGGGGCGGGCATGCTGAACTATCCGGGCGTCTGCGCCGTGCTGATCTGCGCCGCCATTTTGGGCGACGGGGTGAATTACAGCATAGGCGCTTATATCGGACCGCCGGTTTTCGAGAAGGACAGCCGCCTGCTGAAGCGCAAGCATCTACTGCGCGCGCGGGAATTCTACGAGCGTCACGGGGGCAAGGCCATTATCCTGGCCCGTTTCATTCCCGTCATACGCACCTTTGCCCCCTTTGTGGCCGGGGTGGCGGGAATGCGCAGGGCGCGCTTCACCTTTTTCAACGTCAGCGGGGCTTTGGTCTGGGTGTTCTCTCTGGTCACCGCCGGTAATTTCCTAGGCGGTCTGCCGTTTGTGAAAAATAACTTCAGCCTGATTGTCTATGGGATAATTCTGGTTTCCGTGCTGCCGCTGCTTGTCGAAACCTGTAGGCAGATGCTGGATCGGCGCAAAACCCGATAAAGCCCGGGGTCGTCCGGACAGCGGAAGGCCGATACGCCGCGAAGCAGCGCATCTCAGCTGAAAACAACGCTTTTCGGCTGACGATCCTGCGTTGGAGCATTGCACACTTGAAATGCTCTGCAAGGTAAAATGCTATAGGTGGGCTTTGCCCGCCGTAAGCGAACTGTTTCAAGCGTTAATTGCGCTAAAAAGTTTACTTTTTAGCGCATATATCAGTAAAGGAACTTCAGATGTTTCAATCCACACCCGGCTCCGTCCACCGGATGACCCCGCCCCGGCGGATTGGAGCCGGGTGGATTGCCCCCTCCCTGAAGGAAGGGTTACCGGAAAGGTATGCCCGGCGACGCCGGGCGTCAAGCGGAAATCTCCCTGAAGGGAGAGGTTTCAGACCATAAAGGAAATTTTGATGAACGGAGCAAAAATTCTACTGGAATGTCTGAGCCGCGAGGGAGTGGAGATGATCTTCGGTTTTCCCGGCGGCGCTTTGTACGATGTCTATGACGAGCTGTCCCGATCCGGGATCCGCCACGTGCTTGCCCGGCACGAACAGGGCGCGGTGCATGCGGCGGACGGCTACGCCCGGGCCTCCGGCCGGGTGGGGGTTAGTCTGGTCACCTCAGGGCCGGGCGCGACCAACACGGTCACCGGCATTGCCGCCGCCTCGGCGGATTCCATACCTCTTGTGGTTCTCACCGGCCAGGTATCCACCCGTCTGATTGGCAACGACGCCTTTCAGGAAGTGGACATTCTCGGCATCACCCGCCCCTGTACCAAACACAATTTTCTGGTTCGTCAGACCAGGGATCTGCCGGACACCATGCGCAAGGCTTTTTTTCTCGCCCGCTCCGGGCGTCCCGGTCCCATACTGGTGGACCTGCCGCGCGACGTGCTGCTTTCCGCCGCCAAATTCGCCTGGCCGCAGGACGTGGAGATGCGCTCCTACCGCCCGAATTACGCCCCCAATGTGGGGCAGGTCCAGCGAGCGGCGGACCTGATCAGCAAGGCGCGCCGGCCTCTTTTCATAATCGGCGGGGGCATTGTCTCCGGAGGAGCCGGAGAAACCCTGGCCTGCATGGCGCGCGCCCTTTCCATTCCCGTGGTGTCCACCTTCATGGGGCTTTCCGGTTTTCCCGGCAACGATCCCCTCTGGCTCGGATTTATAGGCATGCACGGCATCCCGGCCGCGAACCGGGCGGCGAGCGAGGCGGACGTAATCATAGCGGCGGGTACGCGCTTTGCGGACAGGTCTACCAGCGAGATAGAAAAATTCGCGAACAAGGCCCGGATCATCCAGATCGACATAGACCCGACCTCCATCCGCAAGAACATCTCCGTGGACGTGCCCATTGTGGCCGACTGCAAACGCGCCTTGGAGGACCTGCATGCCCTGGTCGTCCGCAAGTATTCCTCTCTGGACTGGGCGGCCAAGCACGGAGAATGGCTGCAAACGGCGGCCGTCCTGAAACGGGAGCACTGGGCGTCCTATACCGGGGAAGGGGAAGGGCCTCTGGCGATCAAACCGCAGCGCGTCATTGAAACCCTTTTCAATATAACCGGGGGGGAAGCTGTGGTCACTACCGATGTGGGCCAGCATCAGATGTGGTGCGGACAGTTCTATGCCCACACCCGGCCGCGTTCCTTCATATCCTCGGGTGGACTGGGAGCCATGGGCTTCGGCCTGCCCGCCGCCATCGGCGCGCAGCTTGCGCGGCCGGGCGAGCTTGTGGTCAACATCTCCGGCGACGGCTCTTTTCAGATGAACATGCAGGAGCTTGGCACGGTTATGGAAAACAACCTGCCGATCAAGATTCTCATCCTCAACAACAGGTCGCTCGGCATGGTGCGGCAGTGGCAGGAGCTTTTCTACAAGAAAAATTATGTGGCGACGGTGAACAATTTCCAGCCCGATTTCGCGCTGATTGCCGCCGCTTACGGGCTGGACAGCTTCAGGATAACGGACCCGGAGCGCCTGCGTCCGGAACTGGAGGCCGCCCTGAAAAGTCCCCGCGCCACCCTGATTGACGTCGCGGTCTATCAGGAGGAAAAGGTTTCGCCCCTGGTGCCTCCGGGGGCCGCTTTGCACGAGATGATGCTGATGTAATTCTATTTCCTGGGCAAAAACGCTCCCGTTTTTGCCCAGGAAATAGAAAGCGTGAAGCGAAATTGCCCGGGGTCAGCGTCAGTCCGCCAGGTTTTCCCTCAGGGCCTTGACCAGGGCCGGTATGGTGTGTTCCTCCGGTTGGATGTGGCAGACAAGTCCGGCTTCTTCCAGTGTGGCCGCGGTTATCGGCCCGATGCAGGCGAATTTGAGGCCCGGGCGGCGGCGCAGAACCTCCGCCGGGATCAGATCGAGAAAGTTTTTCACGGTAGACGATGAAGCAAAGGTAACGCAGTCTATTCTTCCCGCCTCCAGTTCCTCAAGCAGCGAGTCTTTGTGCGCCGTTCCCGGCTTTGTTTCGTAAAGCTCAAGAATATCAACGGCTTTACAGCGGCTTGCAAGCAAACGCGGCAAAGCGTCACGGGCCTGTTTGGCCCTGGGCAGCAAAACGCGCTGCTCCGCCAGAACCTGCTGCGGATAATGCCGAAAAACCGCCTCCGCCACGCTTTCCGCCACAAATTTCTCCGGCAGCAGGTCCGCCTTGAGACCGAAGCTTTGCAGGGCGGACGCCGTGCCGGGGCCGATGCAGGCGATGTCCGCCCCGGCCAGGGCGCGGGCGTCACGGCCACGGGCCGCAAGGCGCGCGAAGAAAAAACGCACCCCGTTCACAGAGGTGAAAACGATCAGGCCGTAATCGGACAATCTCTCCGGCATGGAGCGGGAAGTGCCGTCGTCCGGAAAAGGCGCGACCGCTATGGTTGGGAAGACAAGGACGCGGGCGCCGAGTTCGGCAAGCCTGGCCGCCGTATCCGAGGCCTGTTCCCTGGATCTGGTCACCACTATCCCCTTGCCGAACAGCGGGCGTTTTTCAAAGGTGTTGAGTCTCTCGCGGAGCAGGGCGACCTTGCCCACCAGGAAGATCGAGGGCGGGGCAAAGTCTTTTTCCACCGCGTCCGTAGCGGCTCTGCCCAAAGTGGTGAGGAGGCTTCTCTGTTTTGGGGTCGTGCCCCATTGGATCAGGGCCGCCGGGGTATCCTCAGAAAGACCGTTATCGATAAGCCTGCGGACGATTTCCGGAAGGTTTTTCACTCCCATATAGAAAACCAGAGTGGAGCCGCTTTTGGCCATAGCTTCCCAGTTGTGGGCGCTTTGTTCCTTGTCCGGGTTTTCGTGTCCGGTGGCGAAAATCACCGAGGAGGCGCAGGAGCGGTGGGTCAGGGGGATGCCGGCGCAGGCGGGGGCGGCGGCGCCGCTGCTCACTCCCGGCACGACCTCGAAGTCTATCCCGGCCGCCGCCAGTTCTTCGGCTTCCTCCCCCCCGCGCCCGAAGACATAGGGGTCGCCGCCCTTGAGTCGGACCACGGTTTTCCCGGATTTGGCCTTATCAATGACTAAGGCGTTGATTTGCTCCTGGGGCAGGGTGTGGTCCGCGCCGCTTTTGCCCACGTAGACCAGTTCGGCTCCCGGACGGGCGAAGCGGAGCAGGTCCTCCGCGGCCAGATGGTCGTAGATGACCACATCCGCCCGCGCGAGCAGTTCTTTTCCTTTCAGGGTAATGAGGCCGGGGTCGCCTGGCCCGGCGCCGATCAGGTAAACTTTGCTCAATATCGTTCTTTCCATTCTGTTTGCACTCTCAAAACGACTTCTTCCACTTGCGCCAGCATATCCGGGGGGCACACGCCGATCAGCGGGGTGAAGCTTTCCACGCTGGCGGCGTGGCTGAAATAAACGGCATAGATCACCCCGTCCGGCCCGTTGTATTGCAGAGGAGTTTCACGTTTCATGCGCGACATGATGAAGACTTCTTCCCCGTCGCGGACTGATACGCTGCGGGGGCCGGCAGTCTTGATTTTTATGTCTTTGGAGGGGACGAAGTAGTAGCGCGCGCGTTCGGGGGCGAGAAAGAGATGCAGGGCTTTCTGCAGGATGCGTTTTTCCGCCTCAGGCCGGGAGAGGAAATGGCGCAGGCGCACAAGTTCGGTTCCGGCCTCGACGAATTTTTCGTGCAGGTCCCGATGCACTGCGATAATTTCGCCTCTTTCCGGGCAGGAGACTTCTTTCAGGTTGCGTTCCCGTTCGATATGGGCGAGCAGGGTACCGGCCTTCTCCTTGAACTCTCCTTGCGGGCCGTAAACGGCCATGCCTTCTTTCAGGGCGGGGGAAAAGCCGATGCGCCCGCAGTGGGGGGCGCGGATGCTTATTTCCTCGTAAGGAGAACGTTTCAGTTCTTCGAGCAAGGCGCTTATGTCCAGCATGGATGCCTCAGAGTCAGCGGTAGTAAAGGTTGCGTCCGCCCATGGTGAGCAGGGCGCGGCTCAAGTTGAAACGCATTTCGCGCCGGTCCCAGATACCCTGGATGTGTCCGCGGGCGAGGGCCTTGTAAACGTTGTGGTAATGCGGCGGAGGCGCCATGCCGGTGGTTTCGGCGATTACCCCCGGACCAGCGAAACCCACGTTGGCGGAGCGGATGCCGAACTGGTAGGGGGAGCATCCGAGAAAACTGGCCACCGGCCCGGCGTAGGAGTTGGTGTCGTAGCAGACGATATAAAGTCCTCCGGCGTCGATATAGCGGCGCACGGCCATGGTGCAGCGCGGCATCTGGATCAGGCCGTTGGTGCCTTCCTGGATGCGGATGCCCGCGGTGCCGTGGACGTAGGCCAGGAAGGGAACCCGCTTGCGCGCGGCCCGCTCCGCTGCCCGGATGAATTTTTCCCCTTCGGCCGCGCCCACCGTGCCGCCTCGGAAATCTCCTATGAGCATGGCCACAATCAGGCGGGCGTCGTGGATGCGCGTTTCAAAGACCATGCAGGCGCTTTTGTGCCCGGTTTTTTTCTTGGCTTCTTCCAGCTTTGGCGTGAAGTTTTCCATTTCCAGGGGGTTGCCGCATTCCACATCCGCCGCGAACTCGAAAATTGATCCCTGATCAAAGACATTATGCAGATACCATTGGTATTCCATGGGGAAATGATGGCCGCAGTTCGGGCAGACCCCGGCGAATTCGCCGTAAAGGTCAGGCGCCCACAGATCAAGGCAGCCGTGTACCTGGGCGTTGGGGCAGGATACGGCCCGGTCCTCCCTGGCTCTGGCGCTTACGTAAACCCAGTTGCCGCCGCGTTGTTCCAGGCTGACGTTCCACTCCGAAAGTTCGGTGAGCTTGCGCATGGTTTCCCTGTTCACCCGCTCCGACGCCCCGAGTATCTTGTCCAGCAGCCTGTTCCAGGGTGAAAGCACGCGCTCGAAGAAAAGCGTCCATTCGGATTTCACCTCATCCACGTATTCCGCCACCTTTTGCCGGCGTTTCTGGATCATGTCGCGCATGAAATGGGAATACAGGCCCCAGCCCACCTCCTGCCAGACGGCCGAGACGCGCCGGCTCAGGGGAGTGTTGTCCGGAGCGGCCTGCCTGGATAACTGGCGGTATTTCTTATGGCGTCTGTTGACCAGGCGGATTTGGGCGGAGGGGGGCAGGTTCCAGCGCACATAGGCCTTTTCGAAATCAAGCCCGCGGGCGGCGCGCTTGCGCCTGCCGCGCAGGCGCAACTCCCGGAAGGGACCCAGGCTGCGCATGCTAATCGAGATCTCGTCCGTGACGCGCAACAGCTCGTGGCGCAGAGTACGGAAGAAGTCATAGTGGAAGGGTCTGGCGCCCAGGTGCGGTTCTGGTACGACATGATCGACATAGCCCATGCGCAGGTTGTCGGCGGCGGTAATTTTCATGCGTTTGGCGCAGGCTTCCACCAGGTCGTTCGCGGCGCGCCCGTCCCCGCGCAGGCGGCCTTCTATGGCAGCCGCGCCCTCCGGGGAAATGACCGAATAATAGCCGTGCGAAAGCATCAGACGGCGATCGGCCAGGGCTATGGCCTCCGCCCCTCCGGAGCCGCCTTCGGAAATCACGCTGATCACGGGCACGCGCAGGGAGGCCATCTCGTAGATGTTGGCGGCGATTTGCTGGGCCGCGCCGGGCGTGTCCTCCACCGGATAGGAGCCTGGGGTGAAGACGAAGGTGTGGATGGGGATGTTTTCCGTTTCGGCGACTTTCATGTAATGCAGGGCCTTGGCGTTGCCCCATGGCTTGGCGGACCCGCCGTTGCGGAAGTCCTCACCGTGGCCCTTCTCGTGCCCGATAATCATCACCGACTGGTTGAAGGAGCGTTTGCCCCTGCTGCGCGTGATGTAAGCGCGGGCGATCACCATGGAGGGATCTATGGAATGCTCGTCCATGCTCCCTATTTCCGTGTAGCTGTCATAGACGTTTTCCAGGATGTCGCGCAGGCAGACGCGTTGAGGGTGGCGCACTATGCGCACCAAATCCATCGGGATCAGTTCCCGGTCCAGTTTTCTTTCAGTGAAGGCGAAAAGTTCTTCAAGGACGGACGCGGCTTCGCGCAGTTCGACCGGGTTCAGGGAAGGGGACCGCAGAAGGTGCTTTTCCAGTGCGGCCGCAAGCAGGCTTATGTCCGGTTCGTCCTTGTCCGCGAAGATGTCGCGGATATAGGCGAGGCGTTCGTGCAAGCGCTGGATATGTTTTTCCGTTTCCATGATATGCATGCGCATATTCTTCCATTACGGCATTTTACTTTTGAGATGATGCACCCGCCCTCTCCAGCTTACGCCCGCTTCGGCGTTTAACAGCGCAAATAAATTGCGCTTACGCCTTCGCGGCGGGCGTCAGCTTTCGCGGCCGCCAGAGCAATTTCAAAGTGAAATTGCTCAAGAGCATTAACGCCTCAAAACAGGAGTACTCCCTCTGTTCTGGCACGCAAGAACTCCACGTTGGATTTAAGTTCGTCGGCGCGCGCGCCGTGCCCCTCAAGGACGAGTCCGTCCAGAAACTCAAGTCCCCGCCTCTTCGCCTCTTCCAGGTCCTTTCCCCGGACTATGGCCAGGGCGAGGTTGGGGTCAAATTCCGTGGGGATGTCATAAGGCTCGTCGGTCGGGACGTGAGTGTGCAGGCTGACCCAGTCCTTTTGCTCCCATTGGAATTTTTCTATGCGTCCCACCCAGGGGGCGAAGCGCCGTTTCGGGTCTTCGGCGATAATCCGGTATTCAAGGCTTGAGCCTTCAAAGCTTATGTCGTCCTGTGAGTAGCCAAGAGGCTGTCCCAGGGCCGTGCGGATCTGTTCGGCTATGAGGTCTACCCCCGCCTCGCCCCTGATGCGCGTAACGGCGGCGGAGACGCCGTTTTCCACCTGGATGCGGGCGTTCACTTCCATGAGGTAGGGCGCGCCGTCCCGGGTGACGATCCATTCCCAGGTGCCGATGTTGTCATATTTGACGGCTCTGGCCATGACCAGGGAGTGGTCGGTTATGGCGTCCAGAAGTTTTTGGGCGTCAAAGCCGTAGTTGATGGATGCGGGCGCGAAACCGGGGGCGGCTTCCAGGCGTTTTTGCAGACCGTCGCTTTGGATGGAGCAGTTGCGCGTGCCGAAATGCACGATGTTCGCGGCTTCCCGTTCCGCCAGGATCTGCACTTCCAGGTGGTTGAAATCGCGGATGCGCTGCTCGATCAGCACGCCTTCGTCCTTGAACTGTCTCGCGGCATAGTTGCGGATGCGGCGGAAAATGGAGCGGAAGAGGTCTATGTCGTGCACCTCTTCGATGCCCATGCCGCCGCCGCCGGCCGAGGCCTTGACCAGGACTACCGGTTGTTCTATACCTTGCTGCAGTTGGAATTCATAGATCGTCCGGGCGAATTTTTCCGCTTCCATTTCGTCATAGATCGGTTTGTCCGAACCGGGGACCGTGGGCACGCCCAGGCTGCGGGCCAGGCGTTTGGTATTGATTTTGTCGCCCAGGTCCCGGATGACCTGCCAGGAGGGGCCTATAAAGTTCATGGGGCGCTCGCGCTGCTGCATCCTGCGGGCGAAGCGGTAATCTTCGGCGAAAAAGCCGTAGCCCGGATGCAGCGCATCTGCCCCGGAATCGTCGGCTACAGCCAGCAGTTCATTGGCGTCATGGTAAGAGGATACGCGGTAGAGGCCTTTTTTCGCCCCGTGGTCGCGAGCCAGACGCACATGGCCGGACTGCGCGTCCTCGGCCGTGTAAACGCAGACAAAATCCATGCCGAGCGTGAGGCAGGCCCTGGCTATGCGCACGGCAATCTCGCCCCGGTTGGCGATCAGGATTTTGGGTGTGCCGGTGCTCAATATCACTCCGTCTGTCTGTTCTAGTGCCAAGTATCGCTTAAAACTACGCGGTCGCTTCGTTTTAAGCGATAAGATCGCACGGCAACAAACGCGGTTTTTTGCCGTACTCACGCCGCCCGCGGCGGTGGCGCGCCCCCCCTTGCGGGTGGTGGCTATTGTCGCTTGACGCTACGCCGGTTTTTATAAAAGAAGCAGTATTATGCAAAATGCGGAAAAAGTCCAGATTTGCGTCCGAGCCCTGAAAAATAAATTCCCTCCCTCTTTCAGCCCGCTTGCTGGCCTGGTGCTGGGCACAGGTCTCGGGGATCTGGCCGGGGCCTTTGAAGAAAGGGTATCCGTTCCCTATGCGGAGCTGCCCGGATTTCCGCTGTCCGGGATTGTTTCCCATGCGGGCTGTTTCGCCGCCGGGTATTTTGCGGGTGTGCCGGTATTGGCCCAGCAGGGCCGTTGCCACCTTTACGAGGGCCGCACTCCCGAAGAGGTTTGCATGGGGGTCAGGGTCATGGCCGGACTGGGGATCAAGGCCCTGATCGTCACCAACGCCGCCGGCGTCCTGAATCCGCAGTTCAATGCCGGAGGACTGATGCTGGTTACGGACCACATCAACCTGACGGGGCGCAGTCCCCTGACCGGTCCCGCGCGGGATGGGGGCATCTTTACCGACATGGGCAAGGCCTACGATGCCGCCTTCGTCCGTCTCGCCGGGGAGGCGGCCCTGCGTCTGGCTTTGCGCCTGGAAAAAGGAGTTTATGTGGGAGTTGCCGGGCCGCAGTTTGAAACCAGGGCGGAAACCCGCTTTTACCGCCTGATCGGGGGAGACGCGATAGGCATGTCCAGCGTGCTTGAGGTGATAACCGCCCGGCATTTGGGATTGCGCGTGCTGTCCCTTTCCTGTCTGACCAACAAAAATTTGCCGGACTGCATGGAAGAGGTGGACATAGAGGACATAGTGCGCGTTGCCGGGCAATGCGGCGCAAGCCTGGAAAGGCTTTTGCGCGCGCTTTTGCCGGAACTGGCCGCGGAATGCGGCAGAACCTGACAATTATTTACAGGAAGGCGAAGCAGGAGGTCCGGGAAAAAAAGCGGTACCGGTTGCCGGGGAGTTGAAACTATGGGGAAATACTTGGTTTATCTCACAGCGGCAATGTGCTTGTGAACGGTCGGATGTGCGAACAACCTTGCAAGTCTGGACAGTTCAATCGTGGAACAAAGCTTCCGTTCCTGCCTGTGCTGGTCAGCCGACAAGAAAAAGCCTGTAAGGATTCTTGAGGAGCAAGGGACATGCCCGGCGAAAGGGCAGCGATGCCGCCGCGCACCCCCCGCAGGATTGCTTCCATGTTCAGAACCTCCATGCCTATGGTGAGGGAAAGAACGGGAACTTTCATATATCCT
>JAISZH010000012.1 GCA_031269345.1 Desulfovibrio sp.
ATCTGCGCCAAAAAGCCAATCCTGAAAACGAATTATAATACCGTATTTTTAGATGTTTTATGTGTTATTATACAAAGTTATCTGAATAAAGACGCGATTATCAGGAAACTCCAGTTTGAACCTGGCACAAAAAACCGGGGCCGGTCACGAACAGGAATAGGTTTTAACGGCAACTGAAAAACACAACCTGCCAGAACCAGCCTTCGCAGGAAGGCGGTTCTGGCGGGAAATGCTTACGCCGACAGGTAACAGCCGGCTTATCAAGTAGTGAGATTGGCGGCAAGCTGCCTCACTTCGTCAAACGGCAATCCAGTGGCTTTTACTATGTCATCCACAGGCATTTTCATGCGCAATAGATTTTTGGCGACTTCAAATTTTTCTTCCTGCCGTCCTTCCTGCAAACCTTTCTGTATGCCTTTCTGCAAGCCTTCCTGCAAGCCTTCCTGCAAGCCTTCCTGTAAGCCTTTATTGTGAGCGCTGGCTTCCGCTGACACCATATCTTTGTATGCTTTTTCTCTCGCTTCAGCAATCATGCGGGCGGATTCGTCCGCGCTCAAACGCTTGATAACGCCCCAAGCTTCCGCTATGGCAAGATTGGTTTGAGCTAACATTTCAAAATCCTCCTTTTCTCTGGCCCTAAAGAACCGCATCCATGCGCTTAATGGCGATCCATCAAGATCATTCACCTTTTGGATTTCAAGCGTATTGATCTCTATAGAGTCTGGAAAGCGGACTCTTTCCTTTTCATCATAGAAACGAAAACGATGGTGGTAGCTTCCGCTTTCTTGTATCATTTCAAAATCCGCTATCAGTATGCTTATAACTTGTGGAAGCCGGTCGTATTTGTCTCCGCTTTTTGCCTGATCCACAAGCAATTTCGCCGCATAATACTGAATACGCTTCCAGATAAAATTTTGGTATCTGGCTTGAATTTCAATATCTATAACCTTGCCGCTTTTTGTGTGCAGTTTTATGTCCAAAACGCAACGCTTGTCTTCTATATTTTCTGGAGAAAGAGCCGGGTCAAGCACTTCCAGGCCTTGGTATTCATCATCGGGTACATCAAGAACGGATTTGAGAAAGTTGTCCAGAACGAACAGGTTTTCGCCAAATACTTTTTTGAACACAAAATCGTTTACAGGCGAAAGCGGTTTTTTATCCATTCGCGCGGCTCCCCTTGTTAGAAAGAATATAGCGTATCCCGACCAGTGTTTCAAGTTATCGCAGGGAAAAATGTCGCGAGCACATGATATGACCGGTGTAGGTAGCACATGAATTGACCGATGAGGAGTCTCAAAAAGGAGGCTCCGCGTGCGACCGATGGCACAAATTCATGAGGTGGCTGCCATGCGTTTTTTTGAGGAGAGGTACTCCCCAAAATTCGGACAGGAGTGTAAGCTACACCTCAACGAAAGAAGAGATCTCATGACTAAGCGAAAAAACCATGCTCCGGCGTTCAAGGCCAAGGTGGCCTTGGCGGCGCTTTCCGCTCTGTCCGGAAGTCGGGAGAGGACGGAAAAACACGATGGCCTGGCCATGATGGCGGAAGCCATACTCGCTGTATCCCGGAATCCCGAAGAAATGCGCCGTATGGGCCGGGCGGGAAGGGAACTCGCCTTGCGCTTTTCCCTGCGGCCCAGCATGGACGCATCGGAAACTCTGCTGCCGTGACGGTCTATGCCCGATGAACCGCCATTCTCCACTCTATGCCAACCTGCTGGAACCGGAGGCAATCCTCCGTCTGTTCACGGCCTTTCCTCCTCTTTCCTTCGACTGCCGGATCAGCCCTTCCGGACTGCCCGTCTTTCGCGCCGATTTTGATCTGCTGACCACTCTGGACAGAAAAGCCCGCAAGTATCTTGCCCGCCTCCCCCTGTTTTCCCGCTGGTCGGGAGTCTTTCGTTTTCCCGCATGTTTTTGCGGCACAACGCTTACCGAATACGCTCCCCTGCCCGCCATCCTTTCCCCCCGCGTCATCCTGGACGAATTCATGGACGAATATGCCGCCGGAGCTTCCCTGTTGATTCTCAAAGATCTGCCGCTGGACTCCCCTCTTCTGCCGCTACAGGACCAAAACCTTTCCCGGGCTCTGGCGGACGAGGCGAAACGGCGCGGGTTCCTTGAGGTGCAGGGACAGGCTCTGGCCTACGTGCCGCTTGATTTTTCTTCCGTGGACGAATATCTGGCGCGCTTGTCCCCAAGACGCCGAAAAGACCTGCGCCGCAAGTGGAAAAAACGGGACGACATCTCTGTGTCCCTGTTGCCTTTCGGGGATCCTTTGTTCAGCGATCCCGCTTTCCTGGAACAGGCGTATGCAATGTATCTGAATGTATACCGGCAAAGCGAGATCCACTTTGACCTCCTGAGCCGGGACTTTTTCACGGCCCTGCTGCAAAACGACGCCATGGACGGGGTAGTGTTTCTGTATCGGCACAAAGAGATCCTGGCCGGCTATAATATCTGTCTCGTCCGCAACGATATGCTTATCGACAAATACATCGGGTTCACGTACCCTCTGGCGCGGGAACGCAATTTGTACTTCATCAGTTGGATGATGAATCTGGAATATGCTCTGGAAAAAAATCTTTCCCACTATATTGCGGGCTGGACCGACCCTGAAGTCAAGGCCGCGCTGGGAGCGCGCTTTACTTTCACCCGTCATCTGGTCCGCATGAAAAATCCGTTGCTGCGCCGCATGCTTTCTCCCCTGCGCCCTCTGTTCGAGGCCGACGGCCGTGCTGTCGGGACGCTCTCATGACTCCGGACGCGCCGCCTGTCATTTTGGACTTTGACGATTCCGTCCTCCCCCTTGCTCCGAATGAGCTTCGCTTCGACTTGCAAAGCTGGCAGGAATCTATCCGCTTTGGCTGCACGCTACGGGAATTCGCGCGCCTGCGGGACTTTCTTTCCCCGATGCTGCCGCACGAGCCGGGGGTCACGTTCCTCGGCAGCGGCGACTACCACCATGTCACGGTTCTTCTGCTGGACGGGCAGGCCGTGCGGAACCGCGCCCCCGTGGATCTTGTGGTTTGCGACAACCACCCCGACAACATGCGCTATCCTTTCGGCATCCATTGCGGTTCCTGGATATATCATGCAAGCCTCATGGAGCATGTCCGGCATATTCACGTCGTCGGCATTTCCTCGTCGGACATCGCGGGAAAACACGCCTGGGAAAACCGGCTCACTCCGCTGTTCCAAAAAAAGCTCACCTACTGGAGCGTCAAGCAAAGCGCGCGCTGGCTGGACGTCCTCGGTCTTTCGGAGTGCCGCAGAAACTTTTCTTCTCCCGATGCGCTTCTCTCGGCTTTTCTCCCTTATCTGCAACGTTCGCGCCAAGTATACCTTTCTCTGGACAAAGACGTGTTCCACCCGGAAGAAGCGCGGACGAACTGGGACCAGGGAGCATTCCGCAGGGAGCACGTACGGAGCATTATCGAACTCTGCGCAAAGCGTCTGGCCGGAATGGACGTTTGCGGCGAGGCGTCAGCCTTTCGCCATGCCGGGTGGTTCAAGCGATTTCTCAGCCGCCTGGACGGCCAGGAAACCCCTGATCCATCCTCTCTTGAAGCGATGCGGTCCGCCCACCAGTCGCTCAATCAAAGGATCCTTGCCTGGCTCGAAGCGGGAAGGCGATGAGAGGACGCGGCAGGGGAGGGGATTCCGCCAGTTTCGCGCTACGGACGCAGTCCTTCTTCCACGATGCGCGCGAAAGTTTCGTCATCCAGCCAGGGGGAATTGGTGATGGTGAACATGCGTCCGGCGAGATCACGGGCGGACGGACAATCGGCGGAAACGGACATCCGTCCGGCAAGGTAGGAATAGTCGGGCAGTGCGTGGACAAAAAGCTTGCTTACGCCAAGCCCCTGCCTCCACAGGCGGGAAAGGACGGCGTCGCGTCCGGCCTGATCGGGCATAAGCACCATAAGGAAAGGCCACACGCCGCTGTCTCCGGGAAAATCGTCAAGAACCCGTTCCGCTCCCGCCCGCAAAAGAACGGGGATGCGCCGCCGCGCCTGACGGACTCCCTCCGCGAGAAAATCCGGAAGACGGCGCAGGGCGTTGGCGGCCAAACGCAGACGGAAGGCATCCGGCTTGTGCAGGGGAATGTCGTCAAGGGTGAAAAAATCGCCGACCGCGGCAATTTCATCATTTCTGTCCAGTTCCCGCCGCAGCCTGTCGCCATAGATCAGGGCAAGGCGCTGCGGGCGGTAGAAGAAGCCATACAACAGCAGTTCCGCGATGCGCCTCGCATTCCATAAGAAACTTTTCCATCCGGAGCATGAAAGGATACGCGCGGCGTCTTCGGCCAGTTCGGCATGCAGTTCCGGATCCCGGCTGAAGAGGACGCCGCCCTCAAAAGTGGTCAGCCCCTTCCCGGCCGCCAAACTGAAAAATCCGGCATCGGAAAAAAGCCCCAGGCTTTGTCCGCCGCTCCGCGCGCCCATGGACTGCGCCGCGTCTTCAACGACCGCCGCGCCGCGAGAACGGGCAATGCACACGGCCGTTTCCACATCAGCGACGCGCCCGCCCAGATGGGTGACGACAACGGCCAGAGTGCGTTCGTCGCACTGGCTGTCCAGCGCCTCGGGGGAAAGGTTGATGGAATTCGGAGCGGTATCGCAGGGCACGATTTCCGTGCCCGGAACAAAGTGGGCGGCAAGAACCGCCAGGGGGCAAGTGTACGCCGGGAGAAGAATTCGGGAGCGTTGGGGGGAGCGCCGTTTCAGGGTGGTCAGGGCGATGATCAACGCGGCGGTTCCCGAACAGACAAGGATGGGGAGCGGAATGCCCAGCCAAGCGCTCAACCCTTCGTCAAAGGGGACAAGGCATTTTTTCCGGATATCGGCGGCGGCCAGGGGCAGGCCCGCTGTGGGAGGCAGTTCGCGGCGCATGGGAAAACTACAGGGGAGGCTGCGGGGATGCGCCGGAACAGGACGGGACGGACGCATCGGCGACTTTCTCCTTTTCTTCGCCTTTCGCGAGGCACAACACGCCGAGAAGGATGAGCAGCCCGCCGGCGATCTTGGGGACGGTAAGCGGCTCATTGAACAGCCAGACGGAAAAAAAGGCGACGCTGACCAGTTCCAGATGGGAAGCGGCGAAAGAGGGGCCGACGGGAGCATGGCGCAGCAGGCTCATCCAGATGACAAACGCGCCCAGATAGCCGCAAAGAGCGCCGTACACCCAGGGGTTGCCGAGAATGCGCAGAAACCAGGCCGCATCGAACGTCAGAGGTTCCGCGTCCATGGCCGTGTATTTGAAACTTATCTGAGCCAGCGTGTCAAAGGCCATGAGCGTCAGAAAGCCGATAATGTAAAAGCGTTTCATTCGCCAAGTCCCACAAGGGCGACGCCGAGGGTGATAAGCAGGATGCCGGCGACGCGCCAGGAAGTGAGTTTTTCCTTGAACAGCAGCCTTCCGGCCAGCATAATGACGACAATGTTGATGGACCCGAGCATAATGCCGCTGGACAGGGGAACCTGCGATAAAAAGGCAAGCCAGACAAAAAACTCGCCCGCATAGCAACAGACTCCGAGCCAGATCCACGGCCGGAGAAACATAAACTTCCAGTGCCGCAAGGGGCTTAACTCCACGCCCTGGCTGGCGGCAGCCTTGAAGGACAGCTGTCCGCCCGTGTCCACAGCCATGTTTAACGCCCAGAGAAAAAGCGCCAGCGGGGTCATGCCGGAGTCGCCCCGGGACGGAGGCTTTCGCCCCTCCGCTCCGTCATATCCCCTTCGGCAGGGTCTTTCTCCGGCGGACGATCATTTTCGCCCGAAACGCCAAGCTCCGCCCGTTCGCCCGGCGAGAGCAGGCGGCGAAAAAAATCGGCCGTCGCATCCGCCACCTTGTGGCGTTCCTGGTCCACAGTGATCATATGATAGCTGTCATACAGCCTGAGCAGTTCCGTCGGTCCGGCCAAATGCCGTTGCAGGTGCAGAGCGTTGCGCTTGATGCCGGCGATGTCGTCATTGTCGGCATGCACGATGAGCGACGGCGTTTTGATGCAGGCGAAACGCCGTTCCACAGCCGCAACCAGACGCCAGAGTTCCCGCACAATGACTCCCGGTGTATGGGAATGACCCGCGGCGGAGGTGTCGCCGCTTTGCATCCCGGCTACGACGCGCCGGCGTAAACGCTCGTTCTTGATGCCATAGGGAAAAGCCTCCATAAAGTGGTAGCGCCTGCCGAAGTAGGGCAGACGCAAGACGAGAGGCAGAAGGAATCTGAGTTTGGGGATGCTCCATCCGTCCCACTTCAATGTGGTGGAATACAGGGCGATGCCGCGCACCGCGTCCGGATGCCTGTCCGCCAGATACAGGCTGAGAAGCGCGCCGGCGGACAGGCCGCCGACAAAAATCACGTCGGCCTGTTCGCGAAAATGAAAAAAGGCCTGCTCGGCGCTGTCGGCCCAATCCCGCCATGTCGTGGCCAGCAGATCTTCCTCCGAGCCGCAATGTCCGGCCAGCACAGGGCAAAAAACAGTAAAGCCGTATTTGTGCAACCGCGCGCCCACAGAAAGCATTTCCCTGGGCGTGCCCGTCAAGCCATGAAGGAGCAGTACGCCGATCCGACCGGCCTTGCGGAATATATCGTGTTGCGCCGTGGTCATCATCAGGTTGTCAGACGATGCAGAAGGATATCAAGAAGACGGAGCCCGAGGGTTATTTCCTCAAAAGAGATATGCAGCGACGGAGCAAAGGTGATGACGTTTTTATAGTAGCCGCCCACATCCAGAACGAGCCCGTACTTTTTGCCGTCCACTTCAATGTCGCCTCTCACGCCTTCCTCCACGATGCGGTCCAGCATCGCCTTATCAGGAGTGAAACCGTCAGGGCGGCAGATCTCCGCCCGCAGGGCAAGGCCCACGCCGTCCACATCGCCAATGACGGGATAGCGGGACTGCAGTTCCCGCAAGCCTTCCAGGAAATACGAGCCTTTTCCTCCGACCATGCTTTCGTAGTCCGTCTCTTCAAGCATGCGCATGGTCTCCAGGGCCACAGCCGTCCCCAGCGGGTTGCTGGCGAATGTGGAATGCGTGGAACCGCAGGGAAACACCGCGGGCGAAATCAATTCCTCTCGAGCCCACATTCCGGCCAGGGGGTTGAGTCCGTTGGTCATGGCTTTGCCGAAAATGACGACGTCCGGCGTTACGCCGAAGTGTTCCATGCCCCAAAGCTTGCCCGTGCGGTAAAATCCCATCTGGATTTCATCGTCCACCAGCAGGATCTTGTGCTCGTCAAGAATCATTTTCAGTTTCGGGAAATATCCCTCGGGAGGAGCGACATAGCCGCCCGTCCCCTGAATGCATTCCACATAAAACGCCGCGTATTCTGCTTCTTCCGCCTTGGCGTCCCACACGCCGTAGTACTCTGTTTCAAAGAGACGGGCGAACTGTTCCACGCAGTACATATCGCAGGATTCCCGGCGTTTTTTGTAGGGGCAACGGAAACAGTAGGGGAAAGGAATGAACTGGGCGCGGTCGAAATGTCCGTAACGGCGGCGGTACCGGTAGGAAGAGGTAATGGCCGACGCTCCCAAAGTCCGGCCGTGGTAGCCCCCCTCGAAAGCGAACATCAGCCCTTTTCCCTTGCAGGCGTTACGCGTCAGTTTCAGAGAATCCTCCACCGCCTGAGAGCCTCCGACATTGAAATGCACCCGTCCTTTTGCCGCCCAGCGCTTTTCCATGGCCTTGCACAGCATGACGGCCAGTTCGACTTTTTCTCTGTGCAAATATTGCGAAGCCAGTTGCGGCAGCGTATCAATCTGCCGCTTCAAGGCGTTTGCCAATCTCTCGTTGGCGTACCCGAAATTCACGGCCGAATACCACATCTGCAAATCCAGGTAGGGCGTGCCGCCGACGTCATATAAAAAGGAGCCGGAACAACCGGAGAACACTTTGGCCGGCTCCAGATAATGTACGGTGTCTCCGTACGAGCAATATACGGACTCATCCCGCAGCAGTTGCCGTTCGTCAATGTCTGTCTTATGCACAACAGGCTCCACGAATATTCTCCACCGACTCGCGCCGATTCGCGCGCATCGAATTTACAACGCCTGTTTACAGATTTCCGCGGAAATCTGTAAGGGGAATGCCGTCTGTTTTTTGCGTCCCGAACAAAGAAAGAATGTCGGAAAATCCGCTGTACGCGGCATGGGGATAGGATGTATTCCAACAATGCCGCAGCAGTTCCCGATCTTGTTTCGCCAAAATAAAGGAAGAGTTACGGGCCAAACAAAAGTCCGACCGCCCGTCGCCGATGAGCAGCATCCCGCCTGCTCCGGATTCCGCGGCCCGGCATTTGCACACTCCCGACGGGCAGTCGCTCGCTCCGTGGGGAAACTCAAGCCGATAGCGCCCTCCGCCCTGAGGGACCAGGCGGTTGGCGACAAACGGCACGTTTTCCAGGCCGTGGGCGGCAAGAATGCGTTGGATGGCATAGTCCAGGCCATCGCTGACAATCGTCAGCGAAACTTCCGCGTTTCGGCACAGGGCGACGAAATCCCCAAAAGATTCATCCACAGGCACGGAATCCAGAAAGGCGTCCAGTTCCTTTTTCGGCGCGCGGAGCAGGGAAACCTGTATCTCCATACACTCCCGAGCGGTGATGCGGCCGCCTGTCCAGGCTTCTTCCGCAGCTTCCCATTCAGGCAGGGCAAAGCATTGCAGGATCGCGTCCGTCACGTCATAGGGAGTAATCGTGCCGTCAAAATCGCAGACGACGGTCCAGTCGCCGGAGTAAAAACCGTTTTGCAGCAGAGCATCCGCATATCCCGCAGTCTGTCCGTTCACCTGCTGGCGTAAACTTTCCATACGTA
Organism: Desulfovibrio sp.; assembly: GCA_031269345.1. Lineage (GTDB taxonomy): Bacteria > Desulfobacterota > Desulfovibrionia > Desulfovibrionales > Desulfovibrionaceae > Frigididesulfovibrio. The sequence goes on from JAISZH010000012.1 coordinate 8,824, forward strand.
CATTCCGGGGAACGCCGCCCTCGGTCGGAATAGATCCTTTTCGTTCGGCGGAAAACCACGTTTTTCCGCCGACGATCCTGCAAAAATAACCATAAAAAATGTGTTCGTTATTTTTGCAATCAGGCACCAGGCGGATGGGAGCCGGGTGGATTGCCTCCTCCCTGAAGGAAGGAGCTACCGAGAAGCTATGCTCGGCAACGCCGAGCGTCAAGTGCGAATTTCTCGACAGTGCGAATTTCCCGGCCTCTTCCAGGGCGGATACGCAAAAATCCGCATCTATGGTGTTGGAAAGTCTCCAGGACAAGACTTTACGGCTGTACCAATCCATGATGGTTCCTTGCCGGGAATCCTTTTTTTAAACAACCCCCAAAAAAATCCCTCACCATTCCAGATTTTGGAATACCCCCCTGCTATAGCCGCATCATACGTAACACATTGACTCGACTCCCCCCTGCTCATATAGCTAATGGGGTGCATACCATACTCTGGCCGTGCCGGATGCATGGGAGAAAAAAATGGGGAAAAAACGTAATGTGGATGCCACAGCTTCGGAAAAGACTCTTCTGCTGTTCACGCAACTTTTATTCTCAGGCAAGCGGCATTGGCTGCCGGATTTGACGGAGCAATTTCAATACGGTATGGAAACCCTGAACTGAAGCCATGATTATTGATTTGCATCTGCATGAAAGTCTTTATTCAGCCTGTAGCTGGATGAGCGTTCAGGAAGCCGTTGCCGCTGCGGGAAAACAGGGATTGGATGCGATCTGCATTACCAACCACGACAGTATGGACATTCGTGAAAGTTACATCCTGAAAACAATGGATTTTCCAGTATTCGTGGGTGTTGAATTTTTTACCGATGAAGGAGAAATAATCGCCATTGGTCTTGATTCTTTACCTGAACAACCCATTTCCGCGCAGGATTTCATTGATTTTGTTAATGAACAGAACGGATTCTGCTTCGCCGCTCACCCATTCAGGACAGGTTGCTGGTTGGGCGAACGGATGCCTGCCTTGAAAGGGTTGCACGGCGTGGAAGTCTGCAATGGGGGCAACCTCGATAGGGAGAATGAGAAGGCGTGGAAGGCTTGCCGCCAACTGGGCTTGATTGCCGTTGGGGGAAGCGATGCTCATATGCCAAAGGATGTCGGGCGATA
>JAISZH010000019.1 GCA_031269345.1 Desulfovibrio sp.
CCGCCTGCACCTGGGACGTATGGGCGTGAAGCTGACCACACTCAGCAAGGAGCAGGCGGACTACATAGGAGTACCGGTAGAAGGCCCCTACAAACCAGATCACTACCGCTACTGACGCCGGGTGTCCTGAGTTATAAGTCCATATCATAATTGTCAGGACACTGAACGCCGGACCGCAAGGTCCGGCGTGCCGCCTGCGGCGGCGCGCCGGGCTTGTCCGTCCCGCTGCCAGTACGCTGTTCGATATTAATGACCGTTTGAGTTTTTAGGGTTTTCTGGGCTTGTCGCTTGGCTCAAAGGTTCCGGACGCCAAGACGATCTGGGCTTTTCGCGAAAGTCTGGTGAAAAGCGGAGCGGAGAAGACGCTTTTTTCGCTGTTTGCGGAACAGATGGAACGCAAAGGGATTATCACTCGTAGCGGCAGCATAGTCGACCATATCTCGTTGATGGCATCTGCGTGGGTATATCAATCTAATAAAGTTAATGTTCCATTTTCGAGTGTATATTTTTTTGATATGGTATTTTTTAGCGGGGCACCAAATTTTTTGTATTTTCCTCCTTCAAATGAAAACTCTGCTATATTCATCCCGTTTATCCCAGGTTCGGAATAAACTTGAGAGCGAATTACGGTATTACCGTCAATGACAAGTTTTCTATATATTATTTCTTGATTTGTTGCCGCATCTTTAAATACGAAACGACTTAGCTTAGATGTTTGTAGATTTATCCCGTTGACATTTACAGTTTTTCCTGTATTTTGATATATGAATTCAATATACAATGTCTCTTGGACATTTCCTTGTCCGTCAGAGGTACTTTCCGCAGCATAGACTGTATTTTGTGAGCAAGAAAAAAATATCATTAAACAAATACTTGCTACGATTGTAATATGTATTTTCTTATTTGTATGCATTTTTACCGTTACCATGTCATTTAGAATGAATTTTTTCATGGCTATTTTCCTTTTTACACAACCCGGAAGAGTATTGTGCGCACCGCCTGTCCGTACTCATCAAGGACTCCTGCTCTGGCGACTCCCGCCTATTTCGGTGTTCAGGAAAACCCTGCACCGATCCAACAGGGAGTAGACTTACCCGATTGCGGCACAAAATTCAACAAATTTGTCGTCATCAACTGTTTCGGTAGCGGCTCCTTGCAGATAATGGATAGCGGGGGAGGCGTGATGGACAAAATGCCCAAAGAAGGAAATGCGGATGTGCTGTTCGCACATCTGAAAAATCTTGGCCTGCGCTATGCCGCCGCGCCCCACCTGACCGTTCGCGACGGGCGGTTGATTGAATATTCTCTGGAAAGGAAACGGTTCGACGCAGCGGCCGAATCAGCCGAGGATTTCGCGCAATGGCTGAGCCGGATGTTTAGCCTGGGTCCAATGGAAAAAAAAGCAACGCGTACCAAGAAGGTAGCATGGGCCTGAAGGCCGGGGTCTCAAACCGTAAAGGAAGCTCAGATGAAGCCCGTAACCCGTCCGCGGGCTGGCGAACGGTGGTAAAGATCGACGGGGTACAGTTTCTCACCCTCCCCATTCCGGACGGTAAGAAAGAATAGTGCGACACTCTGGTCAGCACATTTTATTGGCGCGTAAATCACCGCCGGAGGAAGACCCGTTCCACGGCCGGCAACCGCGCTTCGCGCGAGTAACGCAGGGCGGTCGCGCGACAGTTCGCGCTGATCCGCGCCCAATACCCAGGATCGTTTTGCAACAGCCGAACCGCCCCGGCAAGACCCAGTCCCGCCCCCATGACGTCGCCGTCGGCAAAGAAGAAGCCGTTGCCGTCATCTCCCCAATCCGGAAGATCAAGAGGCGGCCGGTACGGTTCCCAGCCGGGCAGGCGGGCCTGGCGCATGTAATCCCATCCGCCGAAGCCCGAAAACCCGACCGGCACGCAGCCCGAGGCCATAGCCTCCAGAGGAAGCAGGCCGAAGCCCTCGGGGAAGCCGGTGCTGAGAAAAATCCGGCAGGAGCGCAGATGCCGCGCCACTTCCGCCCGGCTCATGCCGATCAGTTCCACCCAGTCCACGGAAATGGAGGAGCGTCTGAGGCATTTTTCGGCTATGGCGCGAATTTGCGCGCCGAGCGACTTGTTCTTGCGCGGCGACCAGGCAATGCGCACATTTGCCCGCGAGGGGTCCGCAGGCTCGAAAAAGGCATCATCCACGGCGGGAGGGAGGATGTCTTCGGCCTCTATGCCGTGTACCAGACGCAAAAACTCCCGCACAGGCCGGGACACGGCCAAAAAGGAAAAAGGGAGCGCGGACCAGGGCGCCCCGCCCGGCAGGTCTCCGAGCATGAAACTCCAGCTTTGGACATAAACGAGAATCCGCGCCCCGCATTGCAGTCCGGGACCGAGCGAACTGGGCCAGCTCTCCGGCACGCACCAGAGATCCGAGGGATCAAGCCTTTCGCCCCAAGGGATGAACCTCAATCCGGCCTTGTGCGCCTCATCCGAAAAGGCTCCGGCCGTGTTTGGCCCCATCAGGGCGGCATCCCCGCCCACGCTCCGGATATCCGCGGCGATTTCGCCGATGTTGGCGAGTCCTCCGCTCGTCCGCTTCAAAGGCGGCACATAGAATACCGTCCGCATCGCCCACCCCGATCCTGGATCTTTATTTTGGTCCCGACAAAGTATATGCTCACGACGAAGAAAAGGACAGGCTGATGCCATATTATTCGGGCAGCAAACCCCGCTATCCTCAAAAAAAAATAAAAACGCGGCTCGTCTTGTTCGCGGCTCTCGGTCTGGCGCTTATGGCCTGCCTCGCGGGAGTGGCGGCGTTTTTAACGAACGAGCCGGACGGCCATACATACCCGCCCGAACAGGCCAACCCGGATACGCCGGTTCTACGGGAACTTGGACCGCAGGAGGCATACCCGCAAGGACCTCTGTCCGCCGGCCTGCTCTTCGACAGGCTGCACCTGGAGAAGAAAACCCGCAGGCTGACGGCTTTTTCCAACGGCAGACCGGTGCGCGTATACCTGGTGGCCCTGGGCGCGAACCCGACAGGCCCCAAGCAGGCCGAAGGGGACAGACGCACCCCGGAGGGTCTCTATCACATTGCGGACAAGGATCCGGACAGCGCCTATCACAAAAGTCTCGGCATCTCCTATCCGAACGAGCGCGACCGCGAACGCGCCGCCGCCAAAAACAGTTCTCCCGGCGGCAACATCAAAATCCACGGCCTGGGCGCGGAATTCGCCAAAGCAGGCTGGGCCCACCGCATAACGGACTGGACTTACGGGAGCATCGCTCTCACCAACCAGGAAATAGAAGAGCTTTTCACCCGCACGGACATAGGCACGCCCATTGAGATAAGTCCCTGAAGACGCTCTATAGCCTTTGAAACCCGTGCGCGCAAAGAAAAACGATGCGACAAGAAAATGACGCGCAAGGAAAACATGGAAATACTCTTCATCCACCAGAATTTTCCGGGCCAATACCTGCATCTTGCGCGAAATCTGGTCCGCTCCGGCAAACACAGGGTGACGGGTATAGGCGATGCGGAAAACATAAAAAACCACGGTACAATTGACGGTTGCGTGAGCATCGGCTACCCGCCCCCGGAACAGGCCGGCCCCAAAACCCACCACTACCTGCGCAGCCTCGAGGCGGGAGTGCGACGCGGGCAGGCCGTGGTCCGCGCCCTTCTGCACCTGAAATCCAAAGGCTTCGCCCCGGATGTGATCAGCCTGCATCCCGGCTGGGGTGAAGGCCTGTTCGTGCGCGAAATTTTTCCCTATACTCCTCTCGTCATGTTCTGCGAATATTATTTCCGCGCCGGCGAGGCGGACATGGGCTTCGATCCGGAGTTCCCCCTCACGCTTGACGCGAGTTTGAAAGTGGGTCTTTGCAACACGACCCAGGTCATGTCCCTGCTCAACGCCGATTTCTGCGTCAGCCCCACACCCTGGCAGGCATCGCGCTATCCTGAGTTCATCCGGGAAAAAATCCGCATCCTGCACGAGGGGATAGACACCGGCTTTATGACCCCGGACCCGGAAGAAAGCGTTTTTCTGCGTCGAACGGACAGAGCGGGGCACAGCCGCATCCTGGCGACGGACACGGAAGACCGCGCGCCGGACGGAGAAACACTGCGCTTTTCCAGGAAAGACAAGGTCATAACCTTTGCGGCCCGCAACCTGGAGCCTTACCGGGGCGCGCATGTTTTTCTGCGCGCCCTGCCGGATATACAAAGACGCCATCCCGACGCCCATATCCTGATCGTCGGAGACGACGGGGCAAGTTACAGCGCCCCCCCACCCGGAGGCCGAAGCTTCAAGGACATCTTCCTCGGGGAAATAGCCGGGCGCGCGGATTTTTCCCGCATTCACCTCCTGAGTCGCGTGCCTTACCAGACCCTGCGATCTATCTTCAGGATCAGCTCTGCCCATGTCTATCTCAGCTATCCTTTCGTCCTGTCCTGGTCCTGCCTTGAGGCCATGTCCTGCGAGGCTCTGGTCGTAGCCTCGCGCACCGCCCCGGTCGCCGAGGCGGTCAAGGACGGAGAGACAGGTCTCATGGTTGACTTTTTCGACAAAAAAAGCCTTATTGATACTGTGGATGAAGTCCTGAAAAGGCCGGAACGCTTTGCCGCGTTGCGGAGAAACGCCCGTGCCTTTGTGGAGCGCAACTACGCCCTGGCGGATTGCCTCAAGGGGCAGACGGACCTTCTGGAAGAAGCGGCGGCAAGCCGCGGAACTGGCGCGTGAAAAAACTGTTGCTGCGCTTTACTTCCTGTGTTTTTTTTCTCCTCTTCGCCGGGGCGGGGGGAGCGTTCTACATTGCTTACAACTTCCTGACCACTCCCGCTTCTGAAGAACCGCGCGAATTCGTGCTGGGCATAGACCCCGGCAGCGGCTTTGACCGCGTAGCTTACGCCCTGAAAAAAGAAGGGGCGATCCGCAACGTCAATCTTTTCCGGCTCCTTGCGCGGATCGAGGGGTCGCTCGGCAAGATCCGGGCCGGCGAATACCTGATAAGCACCGGCTGGACGCCGCGCCAGGTTCTGCGCCAGATCACCCTGGGCAGAGCCCTGCTGCACCGGCTGACCGTGCGCGAGGGGCTGGTCTGGTGGGAAACGGCCAAGCTTGTGGAAGAGGAAGGACTCGCGTCGTTTGATGATTTCAGGGATGTGATCCACGACCCGGAATTTCTGAAGGCCCACTTCATCCCTTTTGCCAATGCCGAAGGTTTCCTGTTCCCGGAAACCTACCTGATGAACAAGCCGCACTCCCCCACGAACCGTGAGGACGCATACGCCGTAGCCTCGCGCATGGTCAGGATGTTCTGGAAAAAAACCGAAGACATGTGGAAGGCCATGCCCCTCAAAAACCCCGCCGCACCCGCTGACGACGCCTTGGAAACCCCATCGCCGGCTTTTCCCGGCGCCGGAAACACGTCTCTTGGTGCGGGCGCGGTTAGAAACGAACCGGAAGGTAACGCCACGGGGACGGCAGCCCCGCAGGCCGGAAAAGAAACCGCGCCTGACGCGGGAAAACAGACCGCTCCGGAACAGGCGCGGGAAATACGCCTGAATGCGGAGAGCGTCGCCGACCATAATGCGGCAAAAAACGCCACGTCGGAGGACGCCAGGAACGCGCGGCCGCGGACCCCCGCGGAATTTTCCCGGACAGGGGCGGAGGCGTTGCGGAACGCCGGACAGGACGGGAACGATGACGGCCAGCCCGGTGCCGGGAAAGACAAAGCCGGGGAAGCGGGCAAGGGGGAAAGTCTTCCGGCCCAAGCTCGCGCGCCGGCGCGTACCGCTTCCGTCAACGGAACCGGCGGCGCGCAAAAAAACGCGACCTCCCCGGGCGGCATAGGGGTCGCCCCGGCCTCTCCGGCGGAAGTGGATGAAACCTCCCTGCGCGGCATGGTGATCCTGGCCTCCATGGTCGAGAGGGAAACGCGTCTGGACGTGGAACGCGACCTGGTGGCCGGGGTCTTTGCCAACCGCCTGCGCCTGGGCATGCTCCTGCAGTGCGACCCGACCATCATCTACGGCATGGGGGAAAATTTTTCCGGAAGTCTGCGGCGTTCTCACATTGACGATGCGAAAAATATCTATAATACTTACCAACACTACGGCCTGCCCCCCGGACCGATCTGTTCGCCCGGCCTTGAAGCGTTGAAAGCCGCTGTTTCACCCGCGCGCCATGATTTTCTCTATTTTGTGGCCACGGGAGTGGACGGCGGACACAATTTCAGCAAAACCCTGGGCGAGCACAACCGCGCCGTGCAGCAATACAGGGCACGGGCGCGTAGCCGGCGCTGACCGCGCTGACGCATCGGGACAGGGAATACCAAGAAGGTAGCATGGGCCTTCAGGCCCATGCGTCTTGCGCCTGGGCGGGGTTTGGACCCCGCCCAAGCTTCCGCCCGTAAGGATACCCCGCCCTTCAGGGCGGGGTCGGGCTATCCGGCCTGAAGGCCGGGGTCTCAAACCGTAAAAGAAGCTCAGATGAAGATAACGGTGTTCGGAGGGGCGGGATTTCTCGGCTCCCATGTCTGTGACAAGCTTTCCGAAGCGGGGCATAGCGTGCGCATCTATGATCGCGCAAAATCCCCCTGGATCAGGCCGGATCAGGAGATGATCCCCGGCGACATACTGGATGCCGAAGCCGTGGACAACGCGGCCCTTGGCGCCGACGCAATCTATAATTTCGCGGGGATAGCGGATATCGGGGAGGCCGGGGTAAACCCGGTGGACACCGCCCGCTACAACATCCTCGGCAACACCATAATCCTGGAAGCGGCGCGCAAGGCGAAGGCCAGGCGCTTCATTTTCGCAAGCTCGCTCTATGTTTACAGCAAAGCCGGCGGCTTCTACCGTTGCAGCAAGCAGGCCTGCGAGCTGTACATCGAAAACTATCGTTTAGCCTACAACCTGCCCTATACGATCTTGCGCTATGGTTCGCTTTACGGCCCGAGGGCCGACAGGCGCAACGCGATCTACCGTTTCGTGCGCGAGGCCCTGGAACGGGGCCGCATCGAATATTTCGGGCTGCCCACGGCCCTGCGCGAATACATCCATGTGGAAGACGCGGCTTCGTGCAGTGTGGATGTTCTGGCCCCGGAATACGCCGACAGCAATATCGTCCTGACCGGCGCCCAACCCATGCGGGTGGGGGATTTGCTGAAGATGATCGCGGAAATGCTGGGCAGGGACATCCAGTTCGATTTTCTGGGCGACGGCAAATCCGGGCATTACGAGATCACGCCTTATTCCTTCAGCCCCCACGTCGGCAGAAAAATGACCCCGCGTTTGTCTGTGGACCTCGGACAGGGGCTGCTCAGGGTCATTGAGGATATGCACAGGGAACTTCACCCCAATCTGATCACGGAATTGGGCTATCTTGTGGAAAAAACATGAACATAATCGCCATAATCCCGGCCCGCATGGGTTCTTCGCGTTTTCCCGGCAAACCCCTGGCGGACATCCACGGATTGCCCATGGTCGGGCACGTAGCCAAACGCACCGCCATGTGCGAAAGCCTTGCCGCCACCTACATCGCCACCTGCGATCAGGTGATCATGGATTATGCGGCCGAAGCCGGGATCAAAGCGGTGATGACCGCCGACACGCATACGCGCTGTACGGACAGGACGGCCGAGGCCATGCTGAAAATAGAGGATGAACTTGGGATCAGCGCCGATATAGTGGTGATGGTGCAAGGAGACGAGCCCATGGTCACGCCTGGAATGATTGAGGCTTCCCTTGCCCCCCTGCTGGCGGAGCCGGACCTTCAGGTGGTAAACCTTATGGCGGACATGGCCGACGCCTCGGAATTCGAAGACCCTTCCGAGGTCAAAGTAGTGACGGATCTCAGGGGAAACGCCCTCTATTTTTCCAGAGAACCCGTGCCCTCGCGTAAAAAAGGCGCGACAAGCGTGCCCATGCGCAAGCAGGTCTGCATAATTCCTTTCCGGCGCGATTTTCTCCTGAAATTCAACGCCATGCCGGAAAGTCCCCTGGAGATCATCGAATCCGTGGACATGCTGCGCATCCTGGAAAACGGAGGAAGCGTGCGCATGGCTCCGATACGCGACCGCACGCTTAGCGTGGATACGCCGGAGGATTTGCGCCGGGTGCGGGAACTGATGCTCGGCGACAAGCTGCGTCTGGCGTATTCCGAAAACTCCGGAACCCCCTCTTGACAGATTTCTGGTCCGGTATTACTGCTTTTCGCGGAAATCAGCCGACATCGGCCGTGAGGCCGATGCGCCGCAGGGAAAAGTTTACTTTTCAATGCGGGTATCAATACGGGTTTCCGCATGGAAATCTGAACAGCGGCCCAGCGGCCGCCGTCGCCGCGAAGCGGCGCAGGTCAGCCGGAAACCACGCTTTTCGGCTGGCGATCCCGCGTAAAAAAGTATATTTTTTAACGCACATATCAGTAAAAGAGGAATTTTCCCGTGCGCGCAGTTTTTTTCAGCTTCATGCTGTTTACTCTGCTTCTTCCCGGGGAAGCGGGGGGGGAGTCCTTATCCGCGCCGCAGGCGGGCACGGCGCCGGAAGTGGACGCTTTCGCAGCGCTTTTGGAGGACAACGCGGACGCAGGGTTTTCTTCCGGTAGCGGGGGAAGCGGCTGGATACGCCTGGGAGAAGGCACCCGCCCGGCCTATGTAGGCATCCACGGCGGCACGGCCCCGATCAGCCTTCTGCGTTCACCCGGAGGGGTGCTTTTCGCCCTGACGGGGACGACGGGCAATGATTTTTCCCGCATTCTGCGCCGCGACGCCACGCGCAACGGCACGGAATTCACGGCCGACGTGGCCGCCGCCACCTTCAGTCCGCTCCCGGACGAAGATTTTCAGCCCTTTGGCTTGAGCAATCCGGAAGGGGTGAGCGCCGTTATGGACAAAGGACTGGAGGTGGAGACTTACTCCGAGGATACCGCCCCTGCGCCGGCGCCGCCCCTGCGCCTGCGCAGTTACCTGCGTCTGCTCAGATCAGCCGACGTCCGCTAGAGCAATTTCACTTTGAAAATGAGACTTTCATCGTGACCGAGCGAAACCGCGCTTGTGATAACACGCAACTGACTGACAAAGCGGCAATGCGCATCGTGGTCGGCGTTTAAACCGAAGGCAAGCGTTCCACCATATCCGTTTACCGTCTGACTTTTCGCGCCAGTGTGACCATTGTCTGATTCTAGTCCGGGATATGCCACAAAGCGCACTTGCGGCTGGTTTGCCAAAAACGCCGCGATCCTTTGTGCACTCTCATTGTGCTGTCTCATACGAAGGGGCAAGGTGACCGCCCCGCGCATAATCAGCCAAGCGTTGAACGGACTGATTGCTCCACCGAGATTTACCATCGCTTCGCCGCGAATTTTATCAATCAGCGGCTTTGCCCCGAGAACGGCTCCCCCTTGGCCGCGCTATTTTTAAAACACGATAGAATCGCTTATCTGTGGTGTCACTAGGCGCGTACCCGTTTCTTGGGCTTCCGCGCTTGCTTCCAACGCTTCTGAAAAAGACAGGACTTCTCTTTCAGGCGGCGGCGGGGTCACAATAAACGCCTTTCCTTGCCGTTCTACGGTATTGCCTACGGCTTCTAGGTGGGTAACCACATCGTTTACAAACGGCCTTCTGAGCATGTTTCTATTCGCAAACTGGCGAAGCTCTTGTTCAGATATTACCATTGGCCGTCCTGCGTTATGAACGGTCACGGCTATATCGCCTGCCACCTCTGTGGCGGTTGGTTGTTCTTTTTTCTCGGACATGCTTTCCTCCTTTTGCTTAATCATTGATGAATGATTATCAAATGAACGCGAATGGTGCAAGTAAAAAAGCGAGGCATGGTCAATCTCGCTTCTATCCGCACCGCCGGGGGCCGCCTTTTCCCTTACAGGTTACATATGCCGCATAGCCTCTTGCGCGGCTTGCGCAATAAACCGGGACCGAGTGACCCCGGTATCTTTTGCGGCTTTGTCGATGCGGTTGCGAAGCCAGACGGGAAGTGTGATATTGACCGGGACCGCTTTCTTTTCCAGAAAATCAAAGTCCACGTCTACCAGAACGACAGCACCGCCGTGGGCGTCTTCGCTGGCCAGAGTTTTTTCAAGCGGTGACGGATGTGGTGGCACCGCCCCCTCTTCCCCATCGTAAAAAGTTTCTATGGCGTCCTGAATATTTGTCAGGGTTTCTTCCAGGGTTTCACCCCCTGAAAAGACGCCGGGGAAGTCCGGCACAATCGCGCCGTAATCGGTGCCTTCATCCTTGTGAATAATAACAGGGTATAGCATATAACCCCCTATGTAAGTTTAACCTTTGTTTGTTTTTCAATGGCCTTCAATGTCCCAAGAGGAATGTCCCCCTTGTGACGGTGAACAACGGTGACCCTTCCGTCAGGGTGAGCCAGCTTGTCATGATTCCGCCCGCCCTTATTGACAAAACCGGCCTTTTCCAGCCGCTTGATAAGTTCGTGTGCTGTCATAAAATACCTATACGCATAATACGCATGAGTGTCAATATAAACATGCGCACCGTGCGCATTTTAATAGGGGTTTGTTTAGGGGTTCATTTTGCAATGTTTAAAAATATATTAAGTAATAAAGCAATGTTATGTAATGAATGGGTAGAAGCTTCAAGCCTTGGCGTCTGGTCTGGCGGCGTATGCTTGAATTCAAAGTGGACATAGAGCTTGATAAAGGTGTTGTAGGCCAGGGCGGCAAGCTGCGCATCGGTAAGGGGTTGATTACGTGCGTTCCAGTAGGCCCACTCGCTTAAAAATTCAGCCTCTACAAGCTGGTCAAAACAGGCTTCAAAAGGCTTGATTATAGACTTGGATAAATTGCGATCTCCGGCCATTACTCGCTCGTAACTCGGAAAGTCCGGCGCGGCCTTTAAAAGAGAACTCACGCTTAACGTGTTGGCCGTGCCCGCCGCCACCTTCAGTCCGCTCCCGGACGAAGACTTTCAGCCCTTTGGCTTGAGCAATCCGGAAGGGGTGAGCGCCGTTATGGACAAAGGGCTGGAGGTGGAGACTTACTCCGAGGATACCGCCCCTGCGCCGGCGCCACCCCTGCGCCTGCGCAGTTACCTGCGTCTGCTCAGATCAGCCGACGTCCGCTAGAGATCAGCCGACGTCCGCTAGAGCAATTTCACTTTGAAATTGTTCTGGCGGCCGCGCGAGCGGACGCCCGCCGCGAAGGCCTAAGCGCAATTCATTTGCGCTGTTAAACGCCGAAGCGGGCGTAAGCCGGAGAGGGCAGGGTGCATCATCTCAAAAGTAAAATGCTCTTGCAGTCCGTTGAAAAACTCATTCCAGCAGAAGGACGCATCTATAAATTCAGCATGACTCATCAAAATAAGGACCAAAACAGATTTTCTCAACGGGCTGCTAGAATAAGCCTGTATTCCCTAATGCCTGTCTGATATCCGCGATAATATCTTCCGCGTCCTCAAGCCCGACAGATAAGCGAAAAAAACCGTTGTGAAACTCTTCAGGGTAAAGATATTGCCGCTCATCGTTTTCGCCAAGATAGACAATGAGACTTTCATCGTGACCGAGCGAAACCGCGCTTGTGATAACACGCAAGTGACTGACAAAGCGGCAATGCGCATCGTGGTCGGCGTTTAAACCGAAGGCAAGCGTTCCACCATATCCGTTTACCGTCTGACTTTTCGCGACAGTGTGACCCTTGTCCGATTCTAATCCGGGATATGCCACAAAGCGCACTTGCGGCTGGTTTGCCAAAAACGTCGCGATCTTTTGTGCACTCTCATTGTGCTGTCTCATACGAAGGGGCAAGGTGACCGCTCCGCGCATAATCAGCCAAGCGTTGAACGGACTGATTGCTCCACCGAGATTTACCATCGCTTCGCCGCGAATTTTATCAATCAGCGGCTTTGCCCCGAGAACGGCTCCACCGAGAGCGTCACCATGGCCGTTGATATATTTCGTCAGACTTTCCACCGTCAAATCCGCGCCGAGGGCGTTTGGCAGCTGATTATACGGGCTTGCGAACGTGTTATCCACCGACAGCAGCGCGCGGTTTGCGTGAGCTATTTCGGCAATTATCCTGATATCGCTCACCTTCAATGTGGGATTGGCGGGCGTTTCAATATGAATTAACCTGGTGTTCCGTTTAATTGCCGCCCGCACAGATGCCATATCGGAGGAATCAACGAGCGTGGTATGAATTCCGTACTTTTCTGGCAACAGTTCGTGCATCAGCCGATAGGTAGCGATGTAGGTGCTGTCCGATACAACGGCGTGATCTCCCGATTTCAAACAGGCAAAGAATACGCCGGAAAGAGCGGCGACACCTGTAGCAAGCACGACACAATCTTCCGTGCCGTGCAGGAGCGCGAGTTTTTGCTGCAAGTACGCCTGATTGGCCCCGCCGTTGCGGGTGTACAGATTGCCGCCTGTACCGCTCCAATTGATGTTCGTGGGGTCATATGGCAGTTCATAGCTGTTCGCCATTGTAATCGGACGGCGAATTGCGCCGGTTTCCCGGTCGGCTTCGTTTCCGCCGTGAACAGCGCGGGTGGCGAATCCAAAGGCTTCACTAATATTTTTGTTCGGCATTTTTTGCTCCCGCGACATCTCTCATGATCATGCCCTGTCCCGGTGGCGGCGGAAGCCGCCTGTAGTGTATTCCAGTGGCGGCAGAAGCCGCTTGTAGTGTATTCCAGTGGCGGCAGAAGCCGCCTGTAGTGTATTCCAGTGGCGGCAGAAGCCGCCTGTAGTGTATTCCAGTGACGACAGAAGCCGCCTGTAGTGTATTATGGAGTGCCTTTTACTGTCTCAAACCATAATACTGCTTACAGTTCAAGACGCTTGCGGATTTGCAACGCGGCAGAGACCATATTTTCCAGAGCGGGGTAAGCTTCGTCCCACTGCCTTGTCTTCAGACCGCAGTCAGGGTTTACCCAAAGCCGTTCTTTGGGGATGTACCGCAATGCCTTGTACAACAGTCCTTCCATCTCTTCGGCGGTAGGGACACGCGGACTGTGGATGTCATATATTCCAGGCCCGACGGCGGCCTGATATTGAAATCCCGCAAAGGCATCCAAAAGCTCCATGCCGCTACGGCTGGATTCAATGCTGAGGACATCGGCGTCCATTCGAGCAATCCAGGGCAAGATGGAGTTGAACTCACTGTAGCACATGTGCGTGTGTAGCTGGGTGGAATCTTCCACACCGGACGAGGCGAGGCGAAAGGCGTCCACAGCCCATTGCAGATAGATTTCAGCTTCGGCACGCGTTAGCGGCATGCCTTCCCGCAAGGCCGCCTCATCAATCTGTATGATGCGAATGCCCGCTTTTTCCAGGTCATGCACCTCGTCACGAATGGCAAGGGCGATTTGCTTGCAGACTTCACTCCGCTCCAAATCGTCACGCACAAAACTCCAGCACAAAATCGTCACCGGGCCTGTAAGCATACCTTTGACCGGCTTTTGCGTGAGCGATTGCGCGTAGAGTATCCAGTCTGCCGTCATGGTGTGTTTTCGGTACACATCGCCAAAAATGACCGGGGGTTTCACGCACCGGCTTCCATAACTCTGTACCCATCCGTTTTGCGTAAAACAAAACCCGCCAAGTTGTTGGCCGAAATATTCCACCATATCGTTGCGTTCGGCTTCACCGTGAACAAGCACATCCAAACCGAGTTTTTCCTGTTTTTCGATGCAGTCTTTTATTTCTCGCCGAATGGCGTCAACATAGTCCGCTTCGGACATGCGGCCACGGTTGTATTCCATTCGTGTTTTCCGGATGGCGGCGGTCTGCGGGAAAGAACCGATAGTTGTCGCAGGCAGCGGCGGGAGGTTGAGCCATGCCTGCGCGGCACGACGTTCCGGGTAGGCGGACCGGCGGGACAGATCGGCGGAAGAGACGGAAGCGGTTCGTTCCCTTATGGCGTCAATGCGACTGTCGGGATGTGCGGCGGCGATCTTCAGCAACGCGGTATTTTCTTCCAGCGCCGCGTGGTCGCCATGTTCAACGATACCACGCAACGCGGTGATCTCCGCGCATTTTTGCACGGCAAAAGCCATACGGTTCCTGATGTGTTCCGGCAAAGCGGTTTCTTCCTCCAGATCCACAGGGCAGTGAAGCAATGAACAACTTGAGCCGAGCAGTACACGTTCATTGCCGATTGCCGAAACGGCCTGTTCAATATGGGACATTGCCTGCGAGTAGTCAGTCTTCCAGATATTCCGACCGTCAACGATGCCGAGCGACAGGGCCGTTTTGCGGGGAAGCACGGACAGCACGTCATCAAGCTGTTTTTTGCCGCGTACCATATCAATATGCACGATGGCGCAGCCGGAACCGACGGCCAATTCCAGGTTGCGTCCCAGCGGCCCGAAATATGTCGTCAGCATAAGCTTTTCCCTACCGCAGGCCGCGTTCAGAATGGCGTACACGGCTCTAAATTGATTTGCGGCTACGTCCGGCAAGAGTTCCGTGCAAAGCACCGGCTCTTCAATCTGAATGCAAACGCAGTGGGGGGCGAGGTCCGCGAGAAGTTTTTCATAGGCTGAAACGACATTATTCATACGCGACCACTTGAGGATGCCGCCCTGAGCCTTTGCCAGCGCCAGCCATGTAAACGGACCGATAATCGCGGGTTTCGGCGAAAAACCGATTTTTTTTGCCAGCTTTGTGTCTTCAACTATCGGATGCCGTCCGGCTACCCAAGGATCGCCGCCTATTTCCGGCACCAGATAATGATAGTTGGTGTCAAACCACTTTGTCATCTCCAAAGCGGAGACATTGCGTTTCGCGTCACCACGGGCGAGACCGAAATATCTGTCCAATGGCGAATCGTATGAGCAGGAGGCAAAACGCGAGGGTATGGCGCCGAGCATGCAAGTTATATCCAGCATGCGGTCATACAGTGAAAAATCGCCTGTGGTAACGTAATCAAGGCAGGAGTCTTTCTGGATACGCCAGTGGCGTTTTTTTAGTTCTGTGCAAGTTTCGGTGAAAGCGTCAGCGGAAAGATTGCCTTTCCAGAAGGATTCGAGAGCCTGTTTCATCTCCCGTCCTTTTCCGATGGAAGGAAAACCGAGAACGTGGGTTCGCATAGGAAGCTCCTTTCAAAATTGTTGAAAGGGCAGTCATTTCACGTGGGTTTTGCCGGACAAAAAAAACGGATGCAAAGGCGCATCCGGTCACAAGCCGGGCATATTGCCTTTACGCGAGACAGTGCTGCCTTGCCGTGCCTATCACGGCGATTGTGACAAGGCGTCTCCTGGCTTCCGGCCCTTGTTTGCCCCGCCTTCCCGTTTGCTGGAAACAGTGGCCTGGCTGGTTTTATTGCCGGTTACAGTGGCGCGACCACAACGGATTCTCACCGTTTTCCGTTTCTTATCACAATATATTGATAAATTGATATATGATTCGGCAACCCGTGTCAAGCGACAGGTAACAACAATAATCCCCACGCTTTTACGCGTGAGCGGGCGGGATTCGCCTACATGCCCTATTCCCGCATCGTGTACATCTGGCCGATGTAGGCCGCGGCCGCGGCCGCGGCTTTCTCCGGTTCCCCGTCGCATATGGCCTGGTAGAGATCACGGTAGGATGCCAGCATTCCGGCGCGCCTTTCCTCAGACCCCGCGCTCCAGTCCAGTTCCCACCTGCGGCGCAAAGAATCGCGCAACGCATCGGAAAAAGCCACGTAGACATCAAGGAGAATGGCGTTTTTGCATGCCTCGGACATGGCCACGTGAAATTCCGCGTCATAGGACAGGTATCTGCCGGCATCGCCCTGCTTGAATGCCATCTCACACTCTTCCAGACAGCGGCGCATCACGAGCATGTCCTCCTCTGATCTCCGTTGCGCGGCCAGCCGCGCGATGTCTGTTTCCAGCAAAAGCCGCGCCTCGTAAACATCCTGTTCTCTGGCCCGCACGAGACGGTTTTCCAGCGGTTCCTTGCCGGGGGCGCGTCTGGCCACGAAAGTGCCGCGCCCCTGCTGCACCTCCAGGATGCCCGTTTTCGCCAGCACCTTGATGGCTTCACGCACTGTTGTGCGGCTTACCGTGAACATTTCACCCAACTGGCCCTCCGTTGGTATCTTGTCGCCCTCCCTGTACCGGCCCGACGCCAGCAACTCGTGCATACCGGCTATCACTTCATCCACGAGCTGCCTCCGTCTTACAATGCGGTGTGGCTCGTAATTCACAAAAGTACTCATCAGAAATTCCTTTATGGTTTGGAACCTGTCCGTTCAAGAGGAACCCAGCCCGACGCAAGGCGGAGCCTGACGCGCCGCTCCGGCAGCGATTCCCTTCCGGGAAGCGGCAATCCGTCCGATCCCTCTCCACCGGGATGGAGTCATTCCGGTTCCGGATCAAAGATGCTCCCATTTTTG